>DASTKX010000044.1:0-17465 GCA_035715585.1 Thermoleophilaceae bacterium | reverse complement strand
CTCGGCCTGCCTCAACGTCTGTCCCGTGTACGAGCGCACGGGCGGGCACGCCTACGACTCGGTCTATCCCGGCCCGATCGGAGCGATCCTCACGCCGCAGCTGGAGAAGATGGAAGGCGCGACCACGCTGCCCTGGGCGTCATCGCTGTGCGGCGCCTGTTACGAGGTCTGCCCCGTGAAGATCGACATCCCCTCGGTACTCGTGCACCTGCGCGGACGAGTCGTCCGGGACGGTGGCGCCCCGCCCGCGGAGCGCCTGGCGATGCACACCTTGGCGCGCGTGTTCGGGTCGCGCCGGTCATACGAGACCGCTCAGCGCGTCGCGCGCGGGGCATCCTGGCCGTTCGCCCGCCGCTCGGGGCGCATCGAGCGTCTCCCCGGTCCGTTGCGCGCCTGGACCGACGCGCGCGACCTGCCGCGACCGCCGAGCCAGACCTTCCGCGAGTGGTGGCGTGAGCGCGAAGGCTGACCGAGGCGAGGCACACCGCGGTCCGGCGCGCGCGGCCGTGCTCGCCAGCGTGCGCTCCGCGCTGGCCGACGGGGGACCGCCCGTCCCCGCCGGCAGGCCACCGCCGGGCGCCGATGTGGCGGATCCGGTGGAGCTGTTCGCCGAGCGCGTCGCGGAGTACCGGGCGACGGTGCGGCGTACAGAGGCCGAGGGCCTGGCAGTTCAGGTCGCCGAGCTGTGCGCAGAGCACCAGGCGACCCGGATCGGGATCCCCTCCGACCTCCCGGCTGAGTGGCTCCCGGCCGGAGTCGAGTTCGTGCCCGACGACCCGCCGCTGACGCCGCGCGCCCTCGACGCCCTCGACGGATCCCTCACGGGCTGTGCGCTCGCCGTCGCCGAGACGGGGTCGCTGGTGCTCGACCACGGGCCGCGGCAGGGCCGGCGGGCGCTCACCCTGCTGCCCGACCTGCATCTCTGCGTCGTCGCGGAGGCGGACGTGGTGGCCGACGTGCCAGACGCCCTGGCGATCCTCGGTGCAGCCGTGCGCGACGGCCGGCCCGTCACGTTCGTCTCCGGCCCCTCGGCTACGTCGGACATCGAGCTGCAGCGCGTCGAGGGAGTGCACGGTCCGCGCCGGCTCGTGGTTCTGCTGGTCGCGGGGTAGGCGAGCCTAAGCGCCAGGAAGGCAAACCGAACTCGTTCTCTTCGGTAGCGTCGCCGCGAGGAGTCAGCCAGCGACCAGGAGGCGGCAAGATGCCGGCGGAGCAGTTCGTATCGGAGCTCAACGACCAGATCGGGCGCGAGTACGGCGCGCATCAGCAGTACGTCGCGGTCGCCGTCTACTACGACACGCTGACGCTGCCCCAGCTCGCGGCATTCTTCTACCGCCAGGCGATCGAGGAGCGCGGCCACGCGATGATGATGGTCCAGTACCTGCTCGACGCCGGCGAGACGCCGACGATCCCGGGCGTCGAGACGCCGAAGAACGGCTTCGCCGACGTCGTCGAGCCGATCCGCATCGCGCTCGAGCAGGAGAAGCGCGTCACCGACCAGATCTCCGGCCTCGCCGCGATCGCCCGCGAGGCGAACGACTACGTCAGCGAGCAGTTCACCCAGTGGTTCCTCAAGGAGCAGGTCGAGGAGGTCGCGACGATGTCCGACCTGCTCGCCATCGCCGAGCGCGCCGGCGACCGCTGGTCCGACATCGAGGACTTCATCGCCCGCGAGCACCCCGGCGACGAGGGCGGCGACCCGACCGCTCCCACGCCCGCGGGCGGCGAGTAGCGAGCGGGCGGCGCGACCGCCCGTAACCCTCTCTGTACGGCCGGACACAACACTCGTAAGGGTTTGGAAGCCGACCGTACAGAGAGGTTCGAGAGCATGTTCCGTGAACACCATGCGGGTGTGTGCGCCTACGCGCAGCGCCGCGCGCCGGCCGAGCTGGCGCAGGACGCCGTAGCCGAGACCTTCCTCGTCGCGTGGCGGCGACTCGACGACGTCCCGGCTGACGCGCTGCCGTGGCTCTACGGCGTCGCGCGCCGGGCTCTGGCCAACCAGCGTCGCTCGGCGGCGCGTGGCGCGGCGCTTGCCGAGCGGATCGCCACGGCCACGCCGGCGGGCGGCGGCGGGGACCCGGCCGAGGCGATCGGCGAGGCCGAGGTCGTTCGAATCGCGCTCGGACGCCTATCCGACCGCGATCGCGAGACGCTGATGCTGGTCGCCTGGGACGGGTTGTCGGGGCCGCGCGCGGCGTCCGCCATGGGGTGCACGCACACGGCGTTCAAGGTCCGCCTCCACCGCGCTCGGGCCAGGCTCGCGAGAGAGCTGCGCGCGCTCGACGGGCGAACCGCCGAGCGACCGCTGGCGGACTCGATCGAGGTCGGCTGATGGCCCCGCACGACGATCCATTCGATCGGCTCGCGGCTGCCGACCCGCTGCGCGAGAAGGAGCAGACCGGCGACGACCGGCAGGCTGCCGAGGCGCTGCTCGCGAGGGTCCTCGCGACGCCGACCGACGTCGGGATCTCTCGGCGCGGCCGCTGGGCGCCGCGCCTGGATGCGAGCCGTGTCGCGGCGGCCGCCTTGGCGGCGATCGTCGTGCTGTGCGCCGTCGTCCTGGCCGACCCGTTCGGCGGCGACGAGCGCGGCGGAGTGGTGGAGGAGGCGCTGGCGGCGGTCGGCGACGGCCCGGTGCTGCACGTCAGGACGGCGTTGGACACAGGCGCGACGCGCGTCGATCTGGACGATGGCGAGCGCCGGCCCCTGACCGGCACGATCGACACCTGGTACGACCCGCGGCGCGGCCTGCGGTTCGTCTACCGCGTCGGCGGCGTCGTGCTGGAGGACATGGGGACGCCGATCGGCAAGCGGCTGCTTCCGGGGACCGTGCCGGGGACGATCCAGCTGTTCACCCGCGACTACCGCGACGCGCTGAGCTCCGGCCGTGCCCGGGTGCTCGAGGAGGGCGAGGTCGACGGCGTCCCGGTCTACTGGATCCGCGTGCCGCTCAGCCCCCGTCCCGGCCAGAGCGCGTCGTGCGAGGACCGGCGCGCGTTCTGCCGCGACGTCGCGGTGTCGCGCGAGACGTACGAGCCGCTCTACCTGGACAGCTATCTGGGCGCGCGCGGCCGGCGCGACCTCGAACGGATCGTCGAGATCGAGAGCATGGCCGAGGGCGGGGTCGCGATCCCGGGTCCCGGCGCCGGCCCGGCGGTCGGGTTCACGACGCTGCCGCGCCGTTCGACAGACCGCGCGGGGGCCGCCCGCTCGCTGGGCAAGGCGCCGATCTGGCCGGGGGGCTCGATCGCCGGGCTGCGGCTCGCGGGCGTGAGCGTCGCGGGGATGCGCGAGTACGTCTTCACGCGTGCGATGCGCAAGCCTCGCTACGGACCGCGCCAGCGCGTCGTGCGACTGGTCTACGGGTCGCCGCGCGAGATCGCCTCCGGGCGTCCCGTGCGGACGTGGAAGACAGCGCTGGTGATCCAGCAGGCGGACGAGAGCGCCGCGCGCGCCGTAGGCCATGGGCCGTCGCTGCGCTACCACGAGGCGCTCTACCGCGAGGGGTCGACGGTGAGCGGCGCGCCGTCGGGCTATCTCTCGCCGGCCGGCGAGGTCGTGGTCGCCGCCCGCGGCCACGACGCCGCGCTGCGCCGCGACGGCCTGGCGATCGGGGTCTACGGCTCGTCCCCGGCTCTGACGCGAGCGGCGGTCGCGGCGCTGACCCGCTGACCGGCGTCTAGAGCGCCAGGCTCAGCGGCTGCTCGAGCAGCTCGCGGACCTGGGCGAGGAACTGGGCGCCGTCGGCGCCGTAGAGGATGCGGTGGTCGCAGATCAGGGTGAGCGTCATCAGGTCGCGGGCGACGACGCGGCCGCGGTCGTCGACGGCAGGCTTCTTCGTCAGCGCGCCGACCGCGAGGATCGCCGCCTGGGGCGGATTGACGATCGCGGTGAAACGCTCGATGCCGAACATGCCGAGGTTCGAGACGCTGAAGGTGCCGCCCGACAGCTCGGGCGGGGTGACCTCGCCGCTGCGCACACGCTCGATCAGCCGCAGCGCCTGGCGCGAGATCTCGCCGAGCGACTTCTGGTCGGCGTCGTGGATCGTCGGGACGACGAGCGCATCCTGGGCGGCGACCGCGACGCCGACGTTGATGCGCGAGTAGGCCTCGAACTTGCCGTCGCGGTAGGCGCCGTTGACGCGCGGGTGGTCGCGCAGCGCCAGCGCCGCCGCCTTGACGACCATGTCGTTGAACGACGGCGCCCGATCGGTCTGGGCCTTCAGCCGTTCGCGCAGCTCGATGCAGAGCGTCATGTCGACGTCGAGCTCGAGCGAGAAGTCGGGAACGGTCGCCTTCGACTCGGCCATCCGGCGCGAGACGGTCCGCTGCAGTCGCGTCGGCTCGTGGATCGCCACGTCGCCCTTGGCGCCTCCGCCGGGCGTCGCCGCTGGAGCTGCCGCAGGCTCGGCGGCGGGCGCGCTCTCCGGCTCGGGCGCCGGCTTGGACTGCGCCGCTTCCACGTCGGCTCTCACGATCCGGCCTCCGGGACCGGTGCCCTCGATCTGCGAGAGCTCGACGCCGATCTCGCTCGCTATCCGCTTCGCGATCGGAGACGCCTTGACTCGCGTGCCCCCGTTCGGCTTGGCGACCGGCTGGGGTTGAGGCTCGCGCGTCTCCTCCGGCTCGACATCCGGCTGCTTGGCGGGGGCCTCCGGCTTGGCGCTGGGCGCTTCGGCAGTCTCGCCCTCGGCGCCGATCCGCGCGATCGGCTGGCCGACCTCGAGCGTGTCACCCTCCTGGGCCAGCAGCTCGATCAGGACGCCGTCGGTGTCGGCCTCGTAGGTCATGTTGGCCTTGTCGGTCTCGATCTCGACGAGCGGCTCGCCACGCTTGACGGCGCCGCCCTGCTCGACCAGCCACTTCAGCACCGTGCCCTCCTCCATCGAGTCGGACAGCCGCGGCATCAGGACGTCGGTCGCCATCAGGTCGCCAGCTCTCCGAGCGTCGCGCGCGCCGCCTGGACGACGTGCTCCTCGTGCGGGAACGAGGCCTGCTCGAGCGGCTTCGAGTAGGGCATCGGGATGTCGGCGCCGGTGACCCGCGCGATCGGCGCGTCGAGGTCGTCGAACGCCTGCTCTTGGATCAGCGCGGACATGTTGGCCCCGATCCCGCCGTGCGGCCAGCCCTCCTCGACGATCACCGCCCGGTTGGTCTTGCGCACGGAGGTGAGGATCGTGTCGAGGTCGAGCGGGCGGAGCGTGCGCGGGTCGATCACCTCGGCCTCGACCCCGTGCTGCTCGGCGAGCGTGTCGGCTGCCTTGAGCGCTGTCTCGGCCATTCGCGAGATGCCGACGATCGTCACGTCGCCGCCCTCGCGCCGCACCGCCGCCTCGCCGAAGCGCAGCGGCTCCTGCTCGTCGGGCACCTCGCCGCGGCGGCCGTAGAGCGTCTCGTGCTCGATGAAGATCACCGGGTTGTCGTCGCGGATCGCGGCCTTCAGCAGCCCGCGCGCGTCGGCGGCGGTCGTCGGGACCGCGACCAGCAGGCCGGGGATGTGCTGGTAGAGCGCCTCGAAGGAGTGCGAGTGGGTCGGGCCGAGCTGGTGGCCGGCACCCTGCGGCATCCGGATCACCAGCGGCACCTTGACCTGGGCGCCGAACATGTAGCGGATCGACGCCGCGCTGTTGACGATCTGGTCCAGAGCCAGCAGCGAGAAGTTGATCGTCATCAGCTCGACGATCGGCCGCAGCCCGGCCATCGCCGCGCCGACGCCCATCCCGACGATCGTGTTCTCGGAGATCGGCGTGTCGCGCACGCGCCGCTCGCCGAACTCCTCGAGCAGGCCGGCCGTCACCTTGAACGCGCCCTGGAAGACGCCGACGTCCTCGCCCATCAGGAAGACGCGCTCGTCGGCGCGCATCTCCTCACGCAGGGCGAGGTTGAGCGCCTCGCGGTAGCGCATCTCGGCCATCAGCTACCAGCTCCGCGCGCCCGCTGGGCCTGCGTGTCGGGATCGGTCTCGTCGTCGGCGTGGGCGGCGCCGGCCTCGGCCAGCTCCTGGGCGACGTCGCCGGCCTCGCGCTCCTGCTCGCCGCGGTGGATGTCAGGCGAGCGCGCGTCGGTCGACCACCACGGGTCGCGCACCTGGTCGCCGATCACGTAGATGTCGTCGTAGAGCGACGCGAGGTCGGGGAACGGCGAGCGGTCGGCGAACTCGACGGCCTCGTCGACGGTCTTGACCGCCTGCTCGTCGAGCTTCTGCACCTCGTCCTCGCTCAGCATGCCATCCGCGATCAGCCGCGCGGGGAAGGTCGCCAGCGGGTCGCGCGGGCGCCAGTCCTCGACCTCGTCCTTGGTGCGGTACTCCTCGGGATCGGCCATCGAGTGGCCGCGGTAGCGGTAGGTGACCGCCTCGACGAGCTGCGGCTCGCGGTCGGTGCGCGCCTTCTCCAGCGCTGCCGCGACGCACTGCTCGACGTCGAGCACGTCCATGCCGTCGCAGCGGCT
Source organism: Thermoleophilaceae bacterium (assembly GCA_035715585.1). Lineage (GTDB taxonomy): Bacteria > Actinomycetota > Thermoleophilia > Solirubrobacterales > Thermoleophilaceae > JAAYBF01. Next base: position 11,013 of record DASTKX010000044.1, on the reverse strand, counting down.
GCCGGGCACGCCATATCCGGCGGCCTTGCGTGAGAGATCGGTGACCGCCGAGTGCCGCTCGAGCGCCGTGCCCATCCCAAACTGGTTGTTGACGACCATGAAGACGACCGGCAGCTTCCAGAGTGCGGCGAGGTTCATCGTCTCGCCGAAGGTGCCCTGATTGGTCGCACCGTCGCCGAACATGCAGAGCGTCGCGTCGTCGGTTCCCTCGTAGTCCGAGGCGAGCGCGACGCCGGCGGCGAGCGGCAGGTTTCCCCCGACGATCCCGTAGCCGCCGAGCAGCCGCCGCTCGACGTCGAAGAGGTGCATCGAGCCGCCGCGCCCGCCGGAGCAGCCGTCGACCTTGCCGAACAGCTCGGCCATCACGGCGCCGGGCGGCGTGCCGCGCGCCAGCGCGTGACCGTGCTCGCGGTAGGTCGAGAGCAGGTAGTCGCTATCGCGCATTGCCTGAGTCGAGCCGACGATCGTCGCCTCCTCGCCGATGCAGAGGTGGAGGAAGCCGCCGATCTTCGCCTTCGCGTACATCTCGCCCGCGCGCTCCTCGAAGCGCCGGATCAGCTGCATCCGCGCGAGGATCTGCTCGCAGACCGCTCGCTCTGGAAGGGGGTGCGTCGCGGTCTCTACGCCCGTCGCGTCGGGGCCGCGGCCACCCGCTGCGTTCTTGGTCGCCATCTGCGGCACACCCTAGCGGCGGCCGCCGGCCGCGAAAGAGCGCCGGCTGGCTTTCCCGACGTTCGGGGGAGCGCCCCGGCGCGGGCGCTAGTTGACCGCGAGCAGGTCTACGACGAAGACGAGCGTCTCGTTCGGCTTGATGCTGGGCGGCGAGCCCTGGGCGCCGTAGGCCTGCGCCGGCGGGATGATCAGCTCGCGCCGTCCGCCGACCTTCATGCCCTCGATGCCCTCGTCCCAGCCGGCGATCACCTGTCCCTGGCCGAGCGTGAACTCGAACGGCTGGCCGGCCGAGAAGGAGCTGTCGAACTCCTTCTTCGTCGAGTAGGCGACGCCGACGTAGTCCATCGTCAGGTCGTCGCCGGCCTGCGCGGCCTTGCCGGTTCCCTCCTTCAGATCCTTGACCACGAGCTTCTTCGGCGGCGCGCCCGCGGGAACGGTCACCTTCGGCTTCTTGCCGGAGCTGACCGGCTCCTCGTCCGCGGCGGCGGAGTCGCTGCTCGCCGGCGGGGCGTCGACCGTGAAGGTGGCGGTCTCGGTCTCCTCGCCGCAGGCGGCGACGGTCAGTGACAGGGCGGCGAGGCCGCAGGCGATCAGGTATCGAGTACGCATGGCGCGGAATCCTATGCCGCCGCCGCCGCAGCCGCCTCTTCGAGCCTGTCGTCGCCCCAGAACAGCTCGTCGCCGACGGCGACGGTCGGGACGCCGACGACCCCGCGCGCGGCGGCCTCCTCGGTCGCGGCGCGCAGCCGGTCCTTGACCGACTTGCTCTCGACGCCCTTGGTGACCGCGTTCGGGTGCAGCTCGCAGGCCGCGGCGGCGATCAGCACGTTGTCCGCCTCGGATAGGTCGCGGCCGGCGCAGAACGCCTGCCGGAACGCCGCCAGCGAGAACGCGACCGCGCGCCCCGCCTGCTGGGCGAAGGTGGCCGCTCGCATCGCCAGCAGCGAGTTGTTCGGCCAGCCCTCCGGCCAGCGGACCTCCATCAGCCCGTACTCGCCGGCTCGCCGCTCGACCTCGGCGATCCCGTCGGCGCGGGCGTCGGTCAGCGACCACGACCCGCTGCCTGTGTGCTGCCAGATCCCGCCGAGCAGGATCGGCTGCCAGACGGGCGTGACCGGCATCACGTCGTGGATCCGCTCGGCGGTCAGCCAGGCATAGGGCGAGCCCAGGTCGTAGTAGAAGACGGGACGGTCGTCGGTCATCGCGAGCCTCCGTTCAGCGCCGGTTGGGCAGCACCGTAACGCGGACCGGACGCGACGCGCCGGCCGCGAACGGATAGCCGGCCTCGACAGGGAGGCGTGCTCGCATCCGGTAGGCGGCTGGGCGACCGGTCGTCCGGAACGAGTAGCGGAAGCGCCAACGGCCGTCGCGCCGCGAGCGGACCGCCGAGATCGTGCGCCAGCGGCCGCGGAAGTGGGCCTGGACCTCGACCAGCTTGCCGTGGCGTGGGACAGGCCGCCCGACGCGGCCCTGGAAGAGCACCGGCCGTCCGCCGGTCACGGCGATCCGGCGCAGCGCTCGACCCCAGCGAGTCGGCGGCCTGCGCTTGCCGTGGCGGCGCGCCACCGGCGCGCGTGCCGCCATCGTCACCCGCGCCGCCGGGAGCTTCACTTGCTCGGCCGGCACGGCCGGCGCGTGCTCGGGGATCGTCCGCGTGCCGCCGTAGTCGATCCCCTCGTTGCCGGCGGCGTCGACGGCGCGTACGCGCAGGTCGTAGGCGCCGCCCCCGCGCCGCCGCTCGTCGAGCACGGCGGTCAGCCGGCCGCCGGCGCGCTCGGTCGGCAGCGCGATCCACGACTCGGCGCCGTAGGGCCGCAGCTCGATCGTCCCAGCCACGACCCCGGAGAGGTCGTGGCCCACGACGTCGAAGCGTGCCGGCGTCGTGGGATCGGCGGGCAGGAAGCGCAGCGCCGGCGGGTCGGGGTCGTAGCGCAGCCGCTGCGCCGGGGAGGCCGTCTCGGCGTCGCTGTTGCCGGCGGCGTCCTCGAGCCAGAGCCGGACGTCCCACTCGCCGGCCGCGGGCAGTGCGATCGGGCCTGAGTCGACGATGCCGCCCGCGATCCGCTCGCCGGTGACGCAGCCGCTGTCCTCCCAGTGCGCTCCGGCCAGGCATGCCCGCCAGCGCGCGCGAACGATCGACGCGTGCTGTCCGCCGGGATTCGTCCAGCGCAGCTCGAACGCGTTCGAGCTGCGCCAGCCGTCGCCGCCGCTGGGCGCGACGTCGCGCGGGCTCGCCGGCGCATGGTTGTCGACGCCGATCGTCAGCGCCCGGCGGGTCGTCGTGCCGCCGACGTCGGTCGCGCGCAGCTCCACGCCGCGCACGCCGTCGGGCAGGCGCGCGGTGTCGAGCGCCCACTCGTCGGACCGTCCGAGCGGACAGGGCTGCAGGCGCGAGTAGCGGCCCGCGACGACCGCGCAGCTCGACGGCGACGCGAGCAGCGTGCCGTCGTCGAAGGCCGCCTCGATGCGGGTCAGGCCGCCGCCGCTGTCGTCCGCCCGGAAGAACAGCGTTCGCGTTCCGCGCAGCCACCCGCCGGCCAGCAGCGACCCGCTCGGCTCGCCGACGCTCGGCGTGCCGTCGTCGCGCAGCGTGAAGTCGAACGAGCGTCCGCGCAGCCGCAGGTCGCCGTAGGGCCCCTGCGAGCAGGAGAAGCCCGGACCGCAGCGCAGCTGCAGGCCGACGCGGCGCGCCTCGAAGCCGCTCGCCGAGGAGCTCCAGCTGCGCCCGACCGGTCCGCGCAGGCCGGACGGGGCGTACCAGCTGTCGTTGCCGAGGTGGCCCTGGAACAGGTAGGCGCGGGCGCCCTGGCCGTCCGGCCGCTCGGTGGCGTCGCCGTAGCTCGTCATGCCGCTGACGCAGCAGCCCTCGAGCGCGCCGAAGGCGCCGGAGAACCCGGTGAAGACCGTGCCGAGCGGCGCGTAGGCGAACCAGCCGCCGTAGGCCCCGGACGGGTAGGTGCGCGACGTCCCGACGCCGCCGTTGCGCACCGCCAGGCCGAACTCGTTGCAGCCGGCGCCGTACTGCTCGACGGTCGGCGCGCCGGCCGACTGCCAGACGAAGTCGTGCTGGCCGCTCCCCGACGCGTAGTCGCACTGGTGGACGGTGTAGACACCCGCGGCGGCGGGTGACGCCGCGGCGCCGCAGGTCAGCGCGAGCGCGGTGGCAAGCGCGAGGGCGAGGCGGGACAGGCGAGGCACGGCGTCTCCTTCGGTGGGGTGCACTTCCCACCAAGGGACGTTTGGGCGTGAATCGCCCCCCTAGATCTACCTAGCCGTCAAGCGGAGGGCGCAGCTATCCATGGATCAGCCAGCCGTCAGTCGCCCGCGCCGCCTCGAGAATCGTCTCGGCGAACGCGGGGTGCGGATGAATCGAGCGGGCCAGCTCGGGGTAGCCGCCCTCGAGGTCGCGGGCGACGACCAGCTCCTGGATCAGCTCGGCCGCCTTCGGGCTGACGATGTGCGCGCCGAGGATCTCGCCGTAGCGCTTGTCGCCGACGATCTTGACGAGGCCGGTGCGGTCGCCGTAGACGGTCGGCGCACCGACCGCGCCCATCGGGATCTTGCCGACGGCGACGTCGTGGCCGGCCTCCTTTGCCTGGGCCTCGGTCAGGCCGAAGCTCGCCACCTGTGGCGAGCAGAAGGTCACGCGCGGGACGTAGTCGTAGTCGATCGGATGCGTCGGCAGGCCGGCCGCGTCCTCGACGGCGATGATCCCCTCGTCGGAGGCCTTGTGGGCAAGCGCCGGTCCGGGAACGAGGTCGCCGATCGCGTAGACGTTCTCCTTCGAGGTGCGCAGCGCGCCGTCGACCACGATCAGCCCGCGCTCGTCGGTCTTGACGCCGGCCTCGTCGAGGCCGAGCCCCTCGATGTCGGTGCCGCGCCCGGCGGCGATGCAGAGCAGGTCGAACTCGTGCTGCTCTCCGTTGATGACCATCTTCACGGCGTCGCCGGTGTCGTCCGCGGACTCGACGTTGGCGCCGGTCACGATCTTCACGTTCTGCTTGGCGATCTCGCGCGCGCAGGCCCGCGCCGCGTCCTTGTCCTCGAGCGGCAGGATCTGGTCGAGCGCCTCGATCAGCGTCACCTCGGTGCCGAGCCGCCCGAACGCCGACGCGACCTCGGTGCCCGACGCCCCGGCGCCGATCACGGCGAGCCGCTTCGGCTGCGAGTCGGTCAGCCACATCCCGGCGGTGTCGACGATCCGGCCGCCGAACTGCAGCCCGAGCAGCGGCTTGGCTACGGACCCGGTCGCGAGCACGACCTTGCCGGCCTCGATCTCCTGGCCGTCGAACGATCCGCCGACCTTGACGTTGCCGTCCTCGGTCAGCGAGCCGTGGCCCTCGATGACCTCGATCTTGTTCTTGTCGAACAGCATCCCGACGCCGCCGACCATCGTCTTGATCACCTTGTCACGGTGGCCCGCCGCGCCGGCGAAGTCGAAGCTGACGTCGCCGGTCGCGATGCCGAAGCGGTCGGCGGTCGTGACCTCCTTGTAGGCGTCGGCGACGCGCAAGACGGCCTTCGCGGGGATGCATGCCTCGTTGAGGCAGCGGCCGCCGACCGTGTCGGCGCGCTCGACCACGGCGGTCTTCATGCCGAGCTGCGCGGCGCGGATCGCGGCTACGTAGCCGCCCGGGCCGGAGCCGATGACGATGCAGTCGTAGGAGGAGTCAGGCATGCGGGCCAGACTATCCAAGCCGCTTCAGCGGTCCTGTCCGGGACGTTCCGGCATCTGGATCCGCGCCATCACCTTGACGAGCTTCCAGAAGAGCGTTCCCGCCCCGGCGATCACCACGAGCGCGATCAGCAGCGCGACGACGCTCTCGGCCCGGGTCAGCAGCACGCCGAAGATCACCAGCGCCAGCGCGAGCACCGCCTCCATGCCGAGCACACCCCAGTAGCGCATGCGGAAGCAGCCGTAGGCGACGATGAACATCAGCCCGGAGTAGACGGCGATCCCGGCCAGCGACGGCTGGTCGCCCTGGACCTCGACGCCCGCGAGGTAGGAGATGAAGTTGGCCGCGCCGAGCGCGAAGGCGATGATCGCCGCGATCGTCACCGCGAGCGGTCGCTCGTCCTGCCCCAACGGCTTCAGCGCCGCGCGCGCGGCCTCGTCCTTGGCGCGCCCGCGGGCGTAGCCACGCGCCATCCGGTCCTGGCCGCTCTCCGGCGGCCTCGCCGCGCCGTTGCCGGTCGCCCGGTCCTCCGCCGTGGCGGCGCGCTGGCGCTGCTTGCGTCGCTTGCGGCTACTGCGCTGCGCCAAGGCTGGCCTCCTCGAGCCCGGCGCGCAGGAAGGCGGCCGCGGCGCCGGGATCGGCGGCATCGCGGATCGCGCGCGCCACGACGACCCGCTCGGCGCCGGCCGCGGCGACGTCGTCGACGTTGCCGCCGTCGATCCCGCCGATCGCGAACCAGGGCTGCGGCGGCCGCAGCGCGGCGGCGGCGCGGACGTACTCCAGCCCGGTGGCAGGACGCCCAGGCTTGGTCGGCGTCTCCCATACGGGCCCGACGCTGAGCTGGTCGGCGCCCGCCTCGATGCCGGCTTCGAGCTGCTCCGGGCTGTGGGTCGACAGTCCGACCAGCAGCTCCGGCCCACCGGCCGCGCGCGCCTCGGCGACGGTCATGTCGTCCTGGCCGACGTGGACGCCGTCGGCGCCGGCGCGCAGCGCGAGGTCGGGCCGGTCGTTGATCCACAGCAGCGCGCCGTGGGCGTCGCAGAGCGCGCGCCAGCTCGCCGCGCGCGCCAGCAGCGCCGCGTCGTCGAGCTCCTGATCGCGCAGCTGGACCATGTCGACGCCGCCGTCGAGCGCCGCCGCGAGCGCCGCGTCCTCCATGCCGCCGTCGGCTACGAGGTAAAGGCGCGCCCGGGCAAGCCGCTCGCGCCGTTGCGCTGCCGTGGTCATCTGTCCCATCCTCGCAGAGGGGCGAGGCGGCACAGGGGTACCTTGTAGGCGATGGAACGCGCTTACGACCTCGTCGTGGTCGGCGCCGGGGCGATCGGCCTCAGCTGCGCCTGGCGCTGCGCGCAGGCTGGGATGTCCGTGCTGGTGGTCGAGCGCGAGCAGCCGGGGGCCGGCGCGTCGGGCGTGGCCGCCGGGATGCTCGCCCCGGTCACCGAGGCGACCTTCGGCGAGCAGCCGCTGCTCGCGCTCAACCTCGAGGCGCGCGCCCAGTGGCCGGCGTTCGCCGCCGAGCTCGAGGAGGCGACGGCGCTGCCGACCGGCTACGCCGACTGCGGCGCGCTGGTCGTCGCCGCCGATCGCGACGACGCCGAGGAGCTGCGCCGGCTGCATGCCTTCCAGGTCGAGCTGGGGCTCGACGCCGAGTGGCTCGCGCCGCGCGCGGCGCGCGACCGCGAGCCGGCGCTGTCGCCGCGGATCGGCGGCGCCATCTACGCGCCGCAGGACGGCCAGGTCGATCCGGCTGCGGTCGTCCGCGCGCTCGCCTTCGCGTTCGCCGCGGCGGGCGGGGAGCTGCGCACCGGCCTCGAGGTCACCGGCATCGACACCGCCGGCGGTCGCGTCGGGGGTGTCGAGGTCGTGCCGGTCGACGGCGAGCACCACCCCGATCAGCTGCGCGTCGCGGGCATCGACGAGCGTGTGACGATTCCCGCCGCGGCCGTGCTCGTCGCGGCCGGCGCCTGGAGCGCGGAGGGCGCGCTCGCCACCGAGGCGTCGGCGCCGCCGGTCCGCCCGGTCAAGGGGCAGCTGCTCGAGCTGCGCGTGCGGCGCGGCTTCCGCCCGCCGGCGCGCCACGTCGTCCGCACGCCGCGCTGCTACCTGGTCACCCGGCGGGACGGCCGCGTCGTGCTCGGCGCGACCCAGGAGGAGCAGGGCTTCGACACCGCGATCACCGCCGACGGCGTCCACCGCCTGCTCGAGGCGGCCTGGGAGGTGCTGCCCGACGCGGGCGAGCTCGAGCTGGTCGCCGCGCGCGCCGGCCTGCGTCCCGGCACGCCCGACAACGCGCCCGCTGTCGGACCGGGGGATGTCGAGGGGCTGCTGTGGGCGACCGGCCATCACCGCAACGGCGTGATGCTCGCGCCGTCGACCGGCCGCGCGATCGCCGCGTTGCTGACCGGCGGAGAGCTGCCGGCGGCCTACCGCCCGTTCGGCGGCGGGCGCTTCCACGGCGGGGTGCGCGCATGACGGTCACCGTGACGCTCAACGGCGAGTCGCACGAGCTGCCCGAGGGCGCGACGGTCGTCGACGCCGTCGAGGCGGTCGGCGCTCCCGCCGACGGCCGCGGGGTCGCCGCCGCCGTCGACGGCGAGGTCGTCCCGCGCGGCGCCTGGGCCACGCGCGCGCTGACGCCCGACGACCGCGTCGAGGTGCTGCAGGCGGTTCAGGGAGGATGAGCTGGTGAGCGCACTGGAGATCGCCGGCCGCAGCTTCGACTCGCGGCTGATCGTCGGCACCGGCGGCTTTCGCAGCCTCGACTCGATGCGCGACGCCGTGCGCGCCTCCGGGGCGGAGATGGCGACCGTCGCGCTGCGCCGCGTCGACCCGGCCTCGCGTGGCTCGATCCTCGAGGTGCTCGACGACTGCGGCTGCTTCGTGCTGCCGAACACCGCCGGCTGCTTCACCGCCCGCGACGCGGTCACGACCGCGCGCCTCGCCCGCGAGGCGCTCGAGACCGACTGGGTCAAGCTCGAGGTGATCGGCGACGACAAGACGCTGCTGCCCGACCCGGCGGAGCTGCTGGCCGCCGCCGAGGAGCTCGTCGCCGACGGGTTCACCGTCCTGCCGTACACCAGCGACGACCCGATTCTCGCCCGCCGGCTCGAGGATGCCGGCTGCGCCGCGGTGATGCCGCTCGGGTCGCCGATCGGCAGCGGCATGGGCATCGCCAACCCCTACAACCTGCGCCTGATCGTCGAGGCCGCGCGCGTCCCGGTGATCCTCGACGCCGGGATCGGCACGGCCTCCGACGCCGCGCTCGCGATGGAGGCCGGCTGCGACGCCGTGCTGCTCGCGAGCGCCGTCTCACGCGCCCAGGACCCGGCCGCGATGGCTACCGCGATGCGCAAGGCGGTCGAAGCCGGCTACGCCGCGCGTCACGCCGGCCGCATCCCGCGCCGGCTCTACGGCGAGGCCTCGAGCCCCGTGGAAGGCGTGGCGGAGCTCTCGTGAGCTCCGAGAACCTGCCCGAGCAGAGTGCGCTCGACCGACTTGCCCTGGACTGGACCGCCGCCTGGACCGCGGACGGCGACTTCGCCTCGTGCTGCAGCGCCGAGCTGACCTACGAGGACCCGCTCGCCGCGCAGCCGCTGATCGGGCTGGTCGAGCTCGAGGCCCACGCCGCCAAGCTGCGCGACGCGTTCCCCGACGCCCGCATCGAGCAGACCGCGCCGCCGCTCGCTCGCGGCGACTACGCCTGCGTTCCCTGGAGGCTGCTCGGCACCAACCGCGGCCCGCTCTCGATGCTGCCGGCCACCGACCGCTTCGTCACTCTCCACGGCCTGCACTACCTCGAGCTGACCGACGGCCGCGTCCGCCGCGCTCGCGGCTTCCTCGACCTCTACGACGCCGCCACCCAGCTCGGCCTGCTCCCCGCTCGCGGCGGTTGGGGGGAGCAGGCGCTGATGCTTCTCCGCGGCTTTGGCCTCAGGCGATAGCCGGCTACTGAACGGTGATCGAGCCGTCCTGGCCTGAGTGGATCGTGCAGAGGTAGGCGATCTTGCCGGGAGTCGTGAAGGTCTCCTCGTAGGTGTCGCCGGGCTGCAGGGTTCCCGAGTCGAAGTCCGGTCCCGGGCCCTCCTCCTTGGTCACCGTGTGCGGCAGCTTGCCGGTGTTCGTCCACTTGACCGTCGTGCCCTTCGGGACGGTCTCGTCCTTGGGGTCGTAGTCGATGTCGACGATCTCGACGGCGACCTGCTTGCCCGCTGACGCGCCGCCACCGCCGGCGGCCTGCTTCTCGGTCGTCGTGGTCTGCTCGGTGGTCGCCGCCGCGCCGCCGCTGTCGTTGTTGTCGCCGTTGTCGTCGTCCCCGCCACAGCCGACGGCCACCAGGCCGAGGGCGAGACATGCGCAAATCGCTGCGAGCAGCTGCTTCATTTCCGGACCTCCTCCGACGTGTGCGACCAGCGTACTCCCGTAGGCGGCGATCGTCAGATCACGCGGCCAGCAGCAGCTCGAGCAGCGCCTTCTGGGCGTGCAGCCGGTTCTCAGCCTGGTCCCAGACGGCGGAGCGGGGCCCGTAGAGGACGTCCGCGGTCATCTCTTCGCCAGGGTGCGCCGGCAAGCAGTGCAGGGCGATCGCGTCGTCGCGCGCCGCGGCCAGCAGCGCGTCGTCGACGCGGTACGGCGCCAGCACGCGACGGCGTGTCGCGGCCTCGCCGGGGTCGTCGCCCATGCTGACCCAGACGTCGGCGTAGACCGCGTGGGCCCCGGCGGCTGCCGCGTGGGGGTCGGTGACGACCGTGGCACGCCCCGACCCCTCTGCCCCCGCCTGTGCCAGCTCGACCGCCGCCTCCGCCGGCGCGAGCTCCGCCGGACTGGCGACGACGACGTCGACGCCGGCCTTCGCGCCGAGCACCATCAGCGACGCCGCGACGTTGTTGCCGTCGCCGACGTAGGCGAGCCGCAGCCCGTCGAGCGCCCCGAAACGCTCGCGCAGGGTCAGCAGGTCGGCGAGCGCCTGGCAGGGGTGGTGGTCGCGCGTGAGCATGTTCACGATCGGCGCCGAGCCGTGCTCGGCGAACTCCTCGAGCGGGGCGTGGTCGCCGGTGCGGATCCCGATCGCCTGGACGAAGCGCGACAGCACCATCGCGGTGTCGCGCGGGGACTCGCCACGGGAGAGCTGCAGCTCGTCGCCGCGCAGCACGACGGGCGTTCCTCCGAGCTCGGCGACACCGACCTCGAACGAGACGCGCGTCCGCGTCGACGGCGCCTCGAACACCAGCGCGACGCTCTTGCCGGCGAGCGCGTCCGACGCCAGCCGGTCGGCCTTCAGCTCGACGGCCCGGTCGATCAACGCGTCCAGCTCGCCGCGCGTAAGCTCGGCGCCGGTCAGGAAATGACGAGTCACCCCGGCATCGTATTGCGGCTCCTCACCTGGAACCTTCTCCACGGTCGCGACCACCCGCCCAACCCGGCCCTCGACAGCTGGCGCTCGCGGTTGCTGCGGCGCTCCGAGCACGACGCGACGCACATCCAGGTCAACCGTTCGCTGCGGGCCGAGTTCACCGCCCGGCTCGCCGGCTGGGAGTGGGACATCGCCCTGCTCCAGGAGGCGCCGCCGCGCTGGCTGGCCGACCTCGAGTCGGCCACCGGGGCCAGCGGCGTGCGCGACCTGACGTCGCGCAACTCGCTCGCGCCAGTGCGCGCGTGGGTCGCCGAG
>DASTKX010000043.1:0-29003 GCA_035715585.1 Thermoleophilaceae bacterium | reverse complement strand
TCCCGACCGCAAGGGCCGCGCGAAGATCCTCGAGGTCCACACGCGTGGCAAGCCGCTCGCGAAGCACATCGACCTCGACAACCTCGCCGCCCAGACGCCCGGCTTCACCGGCGCCGACTTGCAGAACCTCGTCAACGAGGCTGCGCTGCTGTCGGCGCGGATCGGCAAGCGCGAGATCGACCATCTCCAGCTCGAGGAGGGGATCATGCGTGTGATCGCCGGCCCCGAGAAGAAGACCCGCGTGATGAGCGAGAAGGAGCGGCGGATCACCGCCTACCACGAGATGGGCCACGCGCTCGTCGCGCACTTCCTCGACAACACCGACCCGGTCCACAAGATCTCGGTGATCTCGCGCGGCCAGGCGCTCGGCTACACGATCTCGCTGCCGACCGAGGACAAGTTCCTGACCACGCGCGCCGAGCTGCAGGACACGATGGCGATGACGCTCGGCGGCCGTGCCGCCGAGGAGCTGGTGTTCAGCGAGGTGACCACGGGCGCGTCGAACGACATCGAGAAGGTCACCGCGACCGCCAAGCAGATGGTGATGCGCTTCGGAATGTCCGAGAAGCTCGGCCCGCGCGTCTTCGGCCACGACCAGGGGCAGCCGTTCCTCGGCCGCGAGTACTCGTCGGAGCCCGACTACTCCGACGACGTCGCGCGCGAGATCGACGACGAGATCCGCCGCGTGGTCGAGGAGGCGCACCAGTCGGCGCGCAACATCCTCGAGCAGCATCGCGACGACCTCACGCACACCTCGGAGATCCTGCTGTCGCGCGAGACGATCGAGCGCGAGGAGTTCATCCAGCTGCTCGAGGGCAAGAGCGAGCTCGAGGTCTTCGGCCCGGACGAGCCGGTGCTGCCGTCGGGCAGCGAGCCCGAGGCCGCCGAGGAGCCGGCCGCTCGCAAGCCTGAGCGGGGCCCGACCCCGCTGCCGCGGCCGGGACTCGCCGGCGGCGGCGCCGCCGACTGACCTTGCCGTATCCGTACGCGGTGATGGGCGTCGTCAACGTGACGCCGGACTCGTTCTCGGACGGGGGGTTGTTCCTCGACGCCGACGCCGCGGTGACCCACGGCGAGCGGCTGGCGCGCGACGGGGCGGCGATCCTCGACGTCGGCGGCGAGTCGACGCGGCCCGGGGCGGAGCCGGCGCCGGAGGAGGTCGAGCTGGAGCGCGTCGTGCCGGTCGTCGAGCGGCTCGCCGCGGCCAACGCCGCACGGCTCTCGATCGACACCTCCAAGCTCGCGGTGGCGGAAGCCGCGCTCGAGGCGGGCGCCACGATCGTCAACGACGTCTCGGCGTTCCGCTTCGAGCCGGAGCTGGCCGGGCTGGTCGCCGAGCACGGCGCCGCCTGCTGCCTGACGCACATGCGGGGCGAGCCGCGCACGATGCAGCAGGACCCGCGCTACGAGGACGTCGTCTCCGAGGTCAAGGGCTTCCTCGAGCAACGGCTGGAGTTCGCCGTCGCGGAGGGGGTGCGCGAGGAGAGGGTCTGGCTCGACCCGGGGATCGGCTTCGGCAAGACGGTCGAGCACAACCTCGAGCTGCTGCGCCGGCTCGAGGAGATCTGCGCGCTCGGTCGCCCCGTCGTCGTCGGGACTTCGCGCAAGGGCTTCCTCGGGCAGATCACCGGACGGGCGGAGGGAGACCGGCTGGCCGGGACGATCGCCAGCAACGTGATGGCGCTCGAGCGCGGGGCGACCGTCTTCCGCGTCCATGACGTGCGCGAGGTCGCCGATGCGCTGGCGGTTGCTGCTGCTACGGTCGGGCGGTCCGGCGGGCTGGCCGCCGATCGGCCCCAAGGAGACTGACGATGATCGACGACCGCGATCCACTCGATCCCGACGACGATCTCGACGAGCGCGACTTCGACGACGACGACGAGGTTCCCGAGCCGACCGTCACCGTCGAGATCACCGGGCTGTCGCTCTACACCCAGCATGGCGTCTCCGACGCCGAGCGCGAGCTCGGCCAGCGGCTGGTGATCGACGTCGCGTTCGAGCTGGCCGACTGCGACGCGATGGTCACCGATCGCGTCGAGGACACCGTCGACTACGCCGAGGTCTGCGAGCAGGTCGCGCTCGCCGCCCAGGAGCGCTCCTACCGGACGCTCGAGCGGCTCTGCGCGGCGATCTGCGATCGCTTGATGACGCGCTACGGCGCCGACTCGGTGCGCGTCAAGGCCGCCAAGCCGGAGCCGCCGATCCCGCTGCCGGTCGACGAGGTCTCGGTAGAGGTCTGGCGCGAGGCCTAAGGAGAGCGGTGCGCGGCTATCTCGGCCTCGGCTCGAACGAGGGCGACCGGCTCGGCGCGCTGCGTGCCGCGCGCGACGAGTTGGAGCGGCACTGCATCGCCGTCGTGGCCAGCTCCTCGGTCTACGAGACCGCGCCGCAGGGTGAGGTGCTCGACCAGCCGGACTTCCTCAACGCCTGCCTGGCGATCGAGACCAAGCTCGCTCCCGAGCAGCTGCTCGACGCCTGCAAGGAGGTCGAGCACGCGCTCGGCCGCGTCCCCGGCGGTCAGCGTCACGGCCCACGGCCGATCGACGTCGACGTGCTGCTGCTCGGCGGCCTCGTGCACAGCTCGGACCGCCTGACCCTGCCGCACCTCGAGGTCAGCGCGCGCCGCTTCGTGCTCGAGCCGCTGCTGGAGCTCGACCCGGAGCTGACGCTGCCCGACGGCACGCCACTCGCTCCACGGCTGGCATCCGTCGCCGATCAGCCTGTGCTGCGTGTCGGCCCGTTCCCGGCCGGCCAGGCGCCATGGGGGTCCGGGGGCGTGAGCCCCCGAAGATCATCCCCCTAGACGGGGGTAATCGCGGCGCCGGAACTGGGTAAACGATTCGCAGGTGGCAATCCTGGGCCTATGACGTTCACCGAGACAGCCAGCTTCCGCGGCGATGACCAAGCCTGCCTCGTGGAGGCGTCGCTGGCCTGCCGGGTCTGCCTGTCCGGTCAGATCGACTGGTCGCTGCGCGTCGACGCGTGGGATCACGAGGTGGTCTGCCGTTGCCGCGCCTGCGGCGACGAGCGGGTCGTGTCGCTGACCGGCGACCAGGCGCTGCGATTGGCGCTCAGCCGGTAGCGCCCGCCGCCGAGCTGCTGTAGACCTTCCATATGGCCGAGGTCTCACCGAGCGCTCAGTCGACCGAGCCGCTCGACACGATGGTGGAGCTGCTCTCCGGTCTCGACGCCGACGGCGGCAGTGGGGGGAGGGCCTTCTACGACCGGCTCTGCGAGGCGATGTGCCGCCTCACCTCGATGGAACGCGCCGGCCTGCTGCTCTACGAGGAGGCGCGGCGGATCGTCGTGCCCGCCGGCAGCCATGGCTTCGACGCGGAGCTGGTCGGCGAGGTCCACGGCACGCTCGAGGAGACGCCGATCGCCCAGCGGGCGTTCGCCGAGGACCGCGTCGTCGAGACGGTCGGCGACCTCGAGGGCCAGGTGCCCGCGCGCTACGCCGCGCTGCCGGGAATCACGACGATGACCTGCACGCCGGTGTCCGCCGGCGGGCGCTGGCTCGGGGTGATCTTCGCCGATCGCGGCGGGCCGCGGTTCGAGCTGACCGAGCGCGAGCGCCACACGATGTGGACGCTCGGCAAGACGGCCGCGCTGGCCGCCAGCGCGCGCATCGCCGCCACCCAGCACGAGCGGGCGCGGCTGCTCTCCGAGCGCGTGGATCTCGCCCGCGAGGTCCACGAGCGCGTCATGCAGCGGCTCTTCGGCGTGTCGCTCGTGCTCGGCGCCGAGGCCGAGTTGACGCCGGACGAGCGCCGCCGCTGCGCCGACGAGATCCAGGCTGCGGTCGCCGACCTCCGCCACGCGCTCGCGCGGCCGGTCGCGCCGCCACGCCCCGACATCGGGGCGACGCTGCGCGAGGAGCTGGAGCGGCTCGGGTCGAGCTACGAGGGCCCACCGCTCGACGTCGAATGGGATCCGGAGGTCGAGGTCCCGCAGGAGATCGAGCAGCTGTCGCAGTCGGTGCTCGCCGAGGCGTTGCGCAACGTGCAGAAGCACGCCCAGCCGACGCGCGTCGAAGTCCGCGTCGGCGCCCATGAGGGGACCTTCGTGCTCGAGGTCGTCAACGACGGCGTCGACGTCACGCGCCGTGGCCGCGGCGCCGGGATGGGGCTGCGGCTGGCGGCGTTGGACGCGTTGCAGACGGGCGGCGTCGTCGACTTCGGCCCGACCGGCGACAGCGACCACGACTGGCGGGTGCGGCTCGTCGTGCCGCTGGCGGGGGACGGCCGATGAACGACTATCCGATGGATCGCCGCCGTCTGCGCGTGCTGATCGTCGACGACCACGAGGTCGTCCACTGGGGCTTCCGGCTGCTGCTCACCGAGCAGCCGTGGGTCGAGCGCTGCCTGACCGCCCGCAACGGCGAGGAGGCGCGCGAGCTGGCGCGCCGCTACGAGCCCCATGTGGCGCTCGTCGACCTGTTCGTCGGCGAGGAGTCGGGCGCCGAGATGTGCGACGCGCTCAAGCGCGAGTCGCCGACGACGCGCGTGCTGCTGATCTCCGGCGCCGGCTGGATCTCGCCCCAGGCCGCGAAGGCTGCCGGCGCGTCCGGCTTCGTGTCGAAGGACTGGGGCGCCGACGAGGTCGCCGCGGCGGTGCGCGCCGTCGGCAACGGTCGCACGGTCTTCGCCGCGGCCAAGGAGCAGCCGCGCGCCCCGCTGTCGCCGCGCGAGCGCGACGTGCTCGGCCTGCTCGTGACCGGCGCGACCAACCGCGAGATCGCGGCCCAGCTCCACCTGTCGCCGCATACCGTCAAGGAGCACACGAGCAGCGTCTACCGCAAGCTCGAGGTCCGCAACCGGGCCGAGGCGGTGCAGCGGGCGGAGCGTTTGGGCCTCACCGTCTGACGGGCGGGGATAGATTCCCGGGCATGCTGCTCGCGGTCGACGTCGGCAACACCCAGACGCACGTCGGGCTCTTCCGCGGCGAGGAGCTGCTCGAGCACTGGCGCTTCCACACCTCGCGGACGGCGACCGCCGACGAGCTCGCGGTCGTGATCGGGGGCCTGCTGCGGCTGCGCGAGAACTCGCTGCGCGACGTCGACGCGATCGTCGTCTCCTGCGTCGTGCCGAACCTCGCGCAGGAGTACGACGAGGTCCGCCGCCGCTATCTCGGCGGCGCGGGAGCGCTCGTCGGGCCGGAGCTGAAGACGGGCATGCCGATCCGCATCGACGACCCGCGCGAGCTCGGGGCCGACCGGCTGGTCAACGCGATCGCCGCCTACGAGCGGGTCGGCGGCCCCTGCATCGCCGTCGACTTCGGCACGGCGATCAACTACGACGTCGTCTCGGGGGCCGGCGAGTACCTCGGCGGCGTGATCTCGCCCGGCGTCGAGATCTCGATCGAGGCGCTCACCCAGCGCGCAGCCGCGCTGCCGAAGGTCCGTCTCGAGCCGCCGCGCGCCGCGATCGGCAAGGGAACGCGCGAGGCGATCCAGTCCGGCGTCATCTACGGCTACGCGGGCCAGGTCGACGGCCTCGTCGCTCGCCTGCGCGACGAGCTCGGCGACGAGGCGACCGTGATCGCCACCGGCGGCTGGGCGCACGCGATCGTCCCGCACTGCGAGCAGGTCGACGAGCTCGACGACCTGCTGACGCTGAAGGGCCTGCAACTGATCTGGGAAAGAAATCGCTCGTAAGCTTGGAGCCATGCGCTCCCTGAAGGACCCCTGGACACTAGGCGGCATCGAGCTGCCCAACCGGCTCGTGCTGGCGCCGCTGGCGGGGATCGGCAACTGGTTCGTGCGGCTGCAGGCGAAGCGGCACGGGGCCGGGCTGGTGGTCTCGGAGATGGTGTCGAGCTTCGGGCTCAGCTACGGCAACGAGCGGACCGTCGACCAGTTCCTGCGCATCCATCCCGAGGAGCATCCGGTGTCGATGCAGCTGTTCGGCCACGACGCCGAGGTGATGCGCAAGGCGGCGGCGATGGTGGCCGAGGCCGGCGCCGACATCGTCGACCTGAACATGGGCTGTCCGGTGCGCAAGGTCTGCAAGACGGGCGCGGGAGCGGCGTTGCTCGACGATCCCGACAAGGCGGTCGCGATCGCCAAGGCGGCGGGGGAGGGCAGCGGGCTGCCGGTGACGGTGAAGCTGCGTCCCGGGCAGCGACCCGGCGACCGCGCCGGGGTTCACCTCGCCCAGCGGCTCGTCGACGAGGCTGGCGTCGCGGCGATCTCCTTCCACCCGCGCCACGCCTCCCAGCAGCACAGGGGCAAGCCGGACTACGACCTTGCGCGCGAGGTCGTCGAGGCGCTAGACGTGCCGGTGATCGTCTCCGGCGGCCTGCTCTCCGACGACCGCGCCGACGAGGCGTTCGAGCGCTCCGGCGCTGCCGCGGTGATGCTGGCGCGCGGCTCGCTCGGCAACCCGTGGATGTTCGAGCGGCTGCTGGGCGTACGCGAGGGAGAGCCGACGGCGGAAGAGGTGATCGACGAGCTGCGCTGGACGATCGACCGCTGCGAGGAGCATCTGGGCGTCGACCGCGCCGGCCACTACCTGCGCAAGTTCTACCCCTGGTACGCGGAGCGGCTCGCGCTGACCAAGGACGCCAAGCAGCAGCTGGTCACTGCGGCGACCACGGCCGAGGCGCGCGTCGCGCTCGATCGCATCGCAGCGGCCGACCTCGCTCTGCGAGCGGCCTGACGCGCCTTCTCGATCACGGCCAAGGCGGTTGCTACACTCACCCGCTCCCTCCGGCGGAACGGTCGAGGCTCGGGGGGTTTTCCTATGCCGAGAGAGACACTTCTAACTCCGAACGGACTCGCCGATCTGAAGGACAAGATCGAGCGTCTGTCGACGGTTCGTCGCCGTGAGGTCGCCGCTCGGATCAAGGAGGCGCGCGAGTTCGGCGACATCTCCGAGAACTCCGAGTACGACGACGCGAAGAACGAGCAGGCGATGCTCGAGAAGCAGATCGCCGAGCTCGAGGAGAAGCTGCGCAGCGCGCGCTTGATCGACGAGAAGAACGTCGACACCGAGAAGGTCGGCGTCGGCGTCCTGGTCCACGTCAAGGACCAGAAGACCGACAAGTCGACCAAGTTCAAGATCGTCGGATCGGCCGAGGCCGACCCGGCCGAGCAGCGGCTCTCGAACGAGTCGCCGGTCGGCAAGGCGCTGATCGGTCACAAGCGGGGCGACGTCGTCTCGGTGCCGGTCCCCCGTGGTCCAGCTCGCAAGCTGAAGATCACGAAGATCGAGGCTGCGTAGTCCCTCCGCAACGTAGGGTTCTGCGCCGTGGATGACCGGCGGCAGAAGTTGGAGCAGTTGCGCGCGAGCGGCGTCGAGCCGTTTCCGCACGCCTATCCGGGAGTCGTCGCGTCCGACGCGGTGCGCGAGGCGCACGGCGATCTGGAGGACGGCGCGGAGACCGACGTGGCCTATCGCGTCGCCGGAAGGCTGGCGGCGCGGCGGGGGCATGGCGGCCAGGCGTTCCTCGACGTGGTCGACCGGTCTGGCCGGATTCAGATCCAGGCCAAGCGCGACATCTTGGGTGAGGAGTCGTTCGACGCGCTGACCTCGCTCGACCTCGGCGATCTGATCGGGATCGACGGCACGGCCTTCAAGTCGCGCCGCGGCGAGTTGACGCTGCGCGCGACCGACTGGGCGTTGCTCGCGAAGTCGCTGCTGCCACCGCCGGACAAGTTCCACGGCCTCGAGGACGTCGAGACCCGCTATCGGCGGCGCGAGCTGGACCTGATCGCCAACGAGGACGCGCGCGAGCTGTTCATCCTGCGCTCGAAGGTGATCGCGGCGATCCGCCGCTGGCTCGACGCGCGCGACTTCCTCGAGGTCGAGACCCCGATTCTCCAGCCGCTCTACGGCGGCGCGCTCGCCCGCCCGTTCACCACGCACCACAACGCGCTCGACCGTGAGCTGTACCTGCGGATCGCGCCCGAGCTGTATCTGAAGCGGCTGATCGTCGGCGGCCTCGAGCGGGTCTACGAGATCGGCAAGGACTTCCGCAACGAGGGGCTATCGCCGAAGCACAACCCCGAGTTCACGATGCTCGAGTGGTACGAGGCCTACGCGGACTACGAGGACATCGCCGCCGAGCTCGAGGAGCTGGTCGCGTTCGTCGCCGCGGAGATCGGCTACGCCGGTGAGATCGACTTCGCGACGCCGTGGCGGCGCGTCACGCTGCGCGAGGCCATCTTGGAGAAGACCGGCGTCGACGTGCTCGCGCACCGCGACAGCGACGCCCTGGTCGTGGCCGCCAAGGAGCGCGGCATCGACCTCGACCCGACCGAGGTTTGGCCCCAGCTGGTCGACGCGCTGCTCTCCAAGCACGTCGA
This sequence comes from Thermoleophilaceae bacterium, assembly GCA_035715585.1. Classification (GTDB taxonomy): domain Bacteria; phylum Actinomycetota; class Thermoleophilia; order Solirubrobacterales; family Thermoleophilaceae; genus JAAYBF01. The sequence continues at coordinate 20,695 of DASTKX010000043.1, read as the reverse complement.
GCCGGAGCTGAAGGACCCGACCTTCATCACCGACTACCCGGTCGAGCTGTCGCCGTTCGCGAAGGCGCACCGCTCCGAGCCGGGGCTCGTCGAGCGGTTCGAGTGCTTCGCCGGCGGGATGGAGTTCTCGAACGCCTTCACCGAGCTCAACGATCCCGACGAGCAGCGCGCCCGCTTCGAGGACCAGCGCCGCCACAGCGCGGCTGGCGACGACGAGGCGCAGCCCTACGACGAGGACTTCGTCAGGGCGCTGGAGCAGGGCATGCCGCCGACCGGCGGAATCGGCATTGGAATCGACCGTCTGGTGATGTTGCTGTCGGGCCGGAAGTCGATCCGCGAGGTCGTGCTGTTCCCCGCGCTGCGGGCCTGACTTGCTAGCCGGACCCCGTTGTTAGACTGGGCCGTCAGCAGTATTTCCCGAGACGAAGGACTCGAGCCGTGTTTGAGCGCTTCACAGAGCGGGCCCGTCAGGTGGTCGTCCTCGCACAAGAGGAGGCCCGGATCCTCAAGCACAACTACATCGGCACCGAGCACATCCTGCTTGGCCTGCTCCGAGAGGAGGAGGGCCTGGCCGCGCGCGTGCTCGAGTCGCTCGACATCACGGTCGAGCGCGTCCGTGCGCAGGTCGTGCGAATCGTCGGCTCGGGCGAGGAGGTCACCTCCGGCCAGATCCCCTTCACGCCACGGGCGAAGAAGGTGCTCGAGCTGGCGCTGCGCGAGGCGCTGTCGCTCGGTCACAACTACATCGGCACCGAGCACATCCTGCTCGGCCTGGTACGCGAGAATGAGGGCGTAGCCGCCCGCATCCTGCTCGACTTCGACGCCGACTCCGAGAAGATCCGCAACGAGGTCATCCGGATGCTCTCCGGGCCCGGCGGCCGTCAGCGCCAAGGTGGGGGCCAGGGCGCCCAGCAGGGCGAGGGCAAGAAGAGCTCGAAGCTGCTCGACCAGTTCGGTCGCAATCTGACCAAGCTCGCCGCCGAGGGCAAGCTCGATCCCGTCGTCGGTCGCGAGACCGAGGTCGAGCGGATCATGCAGATCCTCTCGCGCCGCACCAAGAACAACCCGGTGCTGATCGGTGAGCCGGGCGTCGGCAAGACGGCCGTCGTCGAGGGGCTCGCCCAGCGGATCACCAGCGGCGAGGTGCCCGAGCTGCTGAAGAACAAGCAGATCTACACACTCGATCTGGCGGCGCTGGTCGCCGGCTCGAAGTACCGCGGTGAGTTCGAGGAGCGGCTCAAGAAGGTGATGAAGGAGATCACCCAGCGCGGCGACATCATCCTGTTCATCGACGAGCTGCACAACCTCGTCGGCGCGGGCGCCGCCGAGGGTGCGATCGACGCTGCGTCGATCCTCAAGCCGGCGCTGGCGCGCGGCGAGCTGCAGACGATCGGCGCGACCACGCTCGACGAGTACCGCAAGTACCTCGAGCGCGATTCCGCTCTGGAGCGCCGCTTCCAGCAGATCCGCGTCGAGCAGCCGTCGACCGAGGAGACCGTCCAGATCCTCAAGGGCCTGCGCGACCGCTACGAGCAGCACCACCGCGTCGGCATCACCGACGAGTCGCTCGAGGCAGCCGCCGAGCTGGCCGACCGCTACATCTCAGATCGTTTCCTGCCGGACAAGGCGATTGACCTGATCGACGAGGCCGCCTCGCGCGCCCGGATCAAGTCGATGACCTCACCGCCGGTCTACCGCGAGCTCGAGGAAGAGATCGAGACGACGCGGCGCGACAAGGAGGCCGCGATCGAGGCGCAGGAGTTCGAGAAGGCGGCGAACCTGCGCGATCAGGAGCGTCAGCTGACGAACAAGAAGCGCGACCTCGAGGAGCAGTGGCGCTCCGGCGAGTCCGGCGAGCGGCCGGAGATCGGCGAGGAGGAGATCGCCGACATCGTCTCGATGTGGACCGGCATCCCGGTCTTCAAGCTGACCGAGGCCGAGACCCAGAAGCTGATGCGGATGGAGGACGAGCTCCATAAGCGCGTGATCGGCCAGAACGCGGCGATCGAGGCTGTCTCGAAGGCGATCCGGCGTTCGCGCGCCGGGCTCAAGGACCCGAAGCGGCCCACCGGCTCGTTCATCTTCCTCGGCCCCTCGGGCGTCGGCAAGACCGAGCTCGGGCGCACGCTCGCCGAGTTCCTGTTCGGCGACGAGGACGCGATGGTCCGGATCGACATGTCCGAGTACATGGAGAAGCACTCCGTGTCGCGGTTGGTCGGCTCGCCGCCCGGCTACATCGGCTACGACGAGGGCGGACAGCTGACCGAGGCCGTGCGGCGCAAGCCGTACAGCGTGCTGCTGCTCGACGAGATCGAGAAGGCGCACCCGGACGTGTTCAACATCCTGTTGCAGATCCTCGAGGACGGCCGGCTGACCGACAGCCAGGGCCGCACCGTCGACTTCCGCAACGCGATCGTGATCATGACCTCGAACGTCGGCGCGGCGCAGATCGCCAAGAACACGGAGATCGGCTTCACGATCGGCGACGAGGACACCGGCGTCACTTACGACCAGATGAAGACGCGGATCATGAGCGAGCTCAAGAAGGTCTTCCGGCCCGAGTTCCTCAACCGCATCGACGAGGTGATCGTCTTCCACAAGCTGGCCAAGGACGAGATCCGCGAGATCGTCGAGCTGCTGCTGAAGCGGATCCGCGAGTCGCTCGCGGAGCGCGAGCTGTCGCTCAACCTCTCCGACGACGCCGCCGACCTGCTGGTCGAGAAGGGCTGGGACCCGTCGATGGGCGCCCGCCCGCTGCGCCGTGCGATCCAGCGCTACATCGAGGATCCGCTCGCCGACGAGGTGCTCGCGCAGAACCTCGATCCGGGCTCGACCGTCGAGGTCACGAAGTCCGACGGCGAGGACGGCGAGGTCAAGATCACGATCGCCAAGCCCGCGCGCAAGCGCGAGAAGGTCGGCGTCGGCGCCGAGGGCGGCGACGACGAGCCCGCGGCTCGACTCGAGGGCGACTCGGACGACGAGCATCACGACGGCGAGCTGCCCGAGGATCTGGAAGTCCCGGACGCGCCCCCCGCGCCCGAGGGCGACGGCGGCGAGTCCAAGGACGACTAGCGCGGTTCTGCTCGACTGGGCGTTGGGTCCAGGGGAGGGCAAGCCGTCCTCCAACGCCCCTAGGTTGGGTAGATGGCCCGCTCCGCGACACACCACGTCTGCTCGGCCTGTGGGCGCGAGGAGCCGAAGTGGCACGGCCGCTGTCCGGGTTGCGAGGAGTGGGGGACGCTGGTCGAGGAGGCCAAACCGGCTGTCGTGGCGGCTTCGGGACGCGGCGGCGCTCGCGGCGGCTCTGGCCGCGCCCTGACGCCCGTTCCGCTCAGCCAGGTCGAGGCGCCGCGGGTGGCGCGCCTGCGGACCGGGATCGGTGAGCTCGACCGGGTCCTCGGCGGGGGCCTCGTTCCCGGCTCGCTGGTCCTGCTCGGCGGCTCGCCGGGGATCGGCAAGTCGACGATCGTCACCTCGGCGCTCGGCAACCTCGCTGCCGCCGGCCAGGGGACGCTCTACGTGTCCGGAGAGGAGTCGGCGGCGCAGGTGCGGCTGCGCGCCGAGAGGCTCGGGCCAAGCGCGCTGGCGGTGCCGATCGTCGCCGAGACCGACCTCGACGCCGTCGTGGCGACGATCGAGGCCGAGCGGCCCGACGTCTGCGTCGTCGACTCGGTTCAGGTCCTGCACGCCGCCGGGCTGACCGGCGCGCCCGGCTCGGTCGGTCAGGTCCGCGAGGTCGCGGGGCGTCTGATGCGCGTCGCCAAGACCTGCGGCGTCGCGATCGTCCTGGTCGGCCACGTCACCAAGGAGGGCGCGCTCGCCGGCCCTCGTGTCCTCGAGCACCTCGTCGACTGCGTGCTCTCCTTCGAGGGCGAGCGCGAGCGCACCTACCGCACGCTGCGCGCGCTCAAGAACCGCTTCGGATCGACCAACGACGCCGGCGTCTTCGAGATGCGCGACGAGGGCCTCGTCGAGGTCGAGGACGCCTCCGCCCGCTTCGTCGCCGAGGCGACCCCACGCGCCCCCGGCTCGGCGATCCTCTGCTCGATGGAGGGCTCGCGCCCGCTGCTCGTCGAGGTCCAGGCGCTCGTAGCGCCGACTGAGCTGGTTCCGCCACGACGGATGGCCAACGGCATCGACCGCAACCGCCTGGCGCTCGTGCTCGCCGTCCTGGCCCGCCACGGCGGGATTGCTATCGGGAGCTCTGACGTCTTCGTCTCAGTCGCGGGAGGCGTCCGCATCGACGAGCCCGGCGCCGATCTCGCCGTCGCCCTCGCCATCGCGTCCGCGGCCAGGGGCATCCCACTCGGCTCCAGCGACCGGCCGCTCGCCACCTTCGGCGAGATCGGCCTGACCGGTGAGCTGCGTCATGTCGCACACCCCGACCGCAGGCTCGCCGAAGCGGCGAAATTCGGGCTCGAGGACGTCCTGCATCCGGGTTCCGCGCTGCCGGACCTCGGAGCGGCGTTGCGGGCCGGTCTCGACCGATCAGTCGGTCAACAACGCGCTGCCTGACCGGATTTCCGTCAGAAAAGGCACTGCAAAGCCTTTTTTCCCGCTATCGCGTAGAATTGGTCCAATGCCGTACGCCGGAGATGACGTTTCAGAGCTAGAGGCTAGGCAGGAACCTCGGCTCGTACGGGCATTGGAGATGATCGCGCCCGGGACCGCGGTGCGCGAGGGCATCGACAGCATCGTCCAGGCGCGCACCGGCGCTCTGATCTGCATCGGCGACAGCGACGAGCTGGCGTTTCTCTACTCGGGCGGCCTGAAGCTCGAGGTCGACTACACGCCGGCGCTGCTGTTCCAGCTCGCGAAGATGGACGGCGCGATCATCCTGTCGTCGTCGGGAACGAAGATCCACTGGGCGAACGTCCAGCTGATGCCGGATCCGACGATCCTGTCGCTGGAGACCGGCACCCGCCACCGCACCGCCGAGCGCGTCTCGAAGCAGACCGACGCGCTGGTGATCGCGATCTCGCAGGCGCGCAGCGTCGTGTCGCTCTACCTCGACGGCGCGAAGTACATCCTCGAGGACATCCCGGTCGTGCTCGCCAAGGCCAACCAGGCGCTGGCGACGCTCGACAAGTACCGCAGCCGGCTAGACCAGGTGTCGACCCGGCTGACGGCGCTCGAGTTCGAGGGCGGGGTGACGCTGCACGACGTCTTGACCGTGCTGCAGCGCGCCGAGCTGGTGACGCGGATGGCGGTCGAGATCGAGCGCTACATCGTCGAGCTGGGGGCCGAGGGCCGGCTGATCGAGATGCAGCTCGAGGAGACGATGGTCGGCGTGGCGTCGGAGAAGTCGGCGCTGCTGCACGACTACATCGCCGAGCCGACCGACGACAACTTCGCGAGCGTGCTCGACCAGCTCGCCCGGATGCTGCACCAGGATCTGCTCGACTTCGGGATGCTGGCTGAGCTGCTCGGCTACGACCGCAAGCTGAACACGCTCGACCATCCGGTCTCGCCACGCGGCCACCGCGTGCTCGGCCGGATACCGCGCCTGCCGAAGCTCGTCGTCCAGGGGATCGTGCGCGAGTTCGGCGGCCTGGACGAGATCCTGGCCGCCGGCGACGGCGACCTGGAGTCGGTCGAGGGGGTGGGCGACGTGAGGGCGAAGGACATCCGCGAGGGTCTGCGTCGTCTGCAGGAGATCAACCTCGTGGACCGCTACCTACAAACGTGACCACAGGAGCCCTGGCGGCATCGCGCCGGGCTCGTTTTCGATTAGGAGGCCCGTCATTTCCGAAACGATTGAGCAAGAGATCGTGGACCTCGAGATCACCCGCGAGATGCCCCATATCGAGTACGAGATCGGGGATAACGTGGTGTACCCCCATCACGGGGCCGGCAAGGTCCTCAAGAAGGAGCAGAAGACGGTTCTCGGCGAGGAGCGCGAGTACCTGACGATCAAGATCCTCCACAACGACATGACGGTGATGGTCCCGTGCGAGAACGCGGGCAAGGCCGGCCTGCGCCGCGTGATCGGCGAGGAGGCTGTCGCCAAGGTCCTCTCGGTGCTGCGCGACGACGTCAGCGAGATGCCGAAGAACTGGAACCGCCGCTTCAAGCACAACCGCGAGAAGATCAAGACCGGCGACGTCTACGAGCTGGCCGAGGTCGTCCGCAACCTCGCCATCCGGGAGTCCGAGAAGGGCCTCTCGACCGGCGAGAAGCAGATGTACACGCGGGCCAAGAAGATCCTCGCCTCCGAGCTGATGTACGCGCTCGAGATGGAGGAGGACGAGGCCGAGGCGCATCTCGACTCGCTGATCGAGGACGCGCACTCGGACCGCATGGGGGCCGCCGCATCCGCGTAGCCATCGTCGCCGCCGGCGGCAGCGGCGAGCGTCTCGGGGCCGATGGCCCGAAGGCGTTCGTCGACTGCGCCGGCCGGCCGCTGGTCGACTGGAGCATCGACGTCCTCGGCGCGGTCTGCGACCGGGTCGTGGTGGCGGCGCCGGAGGGTCACGAGCAGGGGGCGGAGGGCCACGAGCGGGTCGTCGGCGGCGCGTCGCGGTCGGAGTCGGTGCGCAATGCGCTGGCGGCCGCGCCCGAGGCCGAGATCGCCGTCGTCCACGACGCGGCGCGGCCGCTGCTGACGGCCGAGCTGGTCGAGCGCTGCGTCGCCGCGATCCACGCGCCGGGCGTCACGGGGGCGGTCGCCGCCGCGCCGGTGACCGACACGATCAAGGAGGCCGACGGGTCGGGCCGCGTCCTGCGCACGCTCGACCGCGGCTCGCTGTGGTCGATCCAGACGCCGCAGGTCTTCTGGGCGCAGCCGCTGCGCGAAGCGCTCGCCGCCGACGCCGCGACGCTGGCCGCGGCGACCAACGACGCCGGGCTGGTCGAGGCGGCCGGTGGGACGGTGGCGATCGTCGAGGCGCCGCGCGAGAACCTGAAGGTCACGACGCCGCTCGACCTGCGCCTGGCGGAGCTGCTGCTGAGCCGGCGAGCCGCCCGCGCCGACGCGTAGTCTGCCGGGCCGTGCTGACCGACTACCACGTCCATCTGCGGCCCGACGAGGAGGGGACCACGGCGGCCGAGTACTTCACCGCCGCCAACGCCGACCGCTACCGGACCACCGCGGCGGAGCGGGGAATCGGCGAGCTCGGCGTCTCCGAGCACGTCTACCGCTTCGCCCAGGCGCTCGACGTCTGGGATCACCCGTTCTGGGCCGAGAACGCCGTCGACGATCTCGACGCCTACTGCGAGTTCGTACGCGGTGAGGGACTGCGGGTCGGGATCGAGGCCGACTTCGTCGTCGGCCGCGAGGACCGGATGGCGAGCCTGCTCGAGGCGCGCGAATGGGACTACGTCGTCGGATCGGTCCACTTCCTCCAGGACGCCGCCGTCGACATGCGCGGCGCCTGGGACATCTGGCGCTCGGCCGACCCGGAGAAGGTCTGGGCGCGCTACTTCGAGACGCTCGGCGAGGCGGCGCGGACCGGGATGTTCGACATCCTCGCCCACCCCGATCTCGTGAAGGTGTGGGGCAAGGGCGCGCCGGCGCCGGACGGCGACCTGCGCCGCTTCTACGAGCTGGCGATGGACGGGATCGCGGCATCCGACGTGGCGATCGAGGTCTCGACCGCCGGATTGCGCAAGCCTGTCGGCGAGATGTATCCGTCGGTCCCGTTCCTGGAGATGTGCCTGGACGCCGGGCGGCCGGTCGCGCTGTCGAGCGATGCCCACGTCCCGGAGCTGCTCGGGTTCGAGTACGAGCGGACCGTCGAGTGGCTGGCGAACGCCGGCGTGACCGAGATCGCCGTCTTCGAAGGCCGCGAGCGGCGGCTGGAGCCGATCGGATGAGCGTGCGCAGCGGGATCGGCTACGACTCGCACCGCCTCGCCGAGGGGCGCAAGCTGATTCTCGGCGGGGTCGAGATCGAGGGCGCGGAGCGCGGCCTCGACGGCCACTCCGACGCCGATGCCCTGACACACGCGGTGATCGACGCGCTGCTCGGCGCCGCCGGCCTCGGCGACATCGGCCTGCACTTTCCCGACAGCGACGAGCGCTGGCGCGACGCCGACTCGATCGTCCTGTTGCGCGAGGTCGTGAGCTTGGTCGGCGACGCGGGGTGGGCGGTCGGCAACGTCGACGCGACCGTGATCTGCGAGGCGCCGAAGCTCGGGCCTCACCGCGAGCCGATGCGCGCCACGCTCGCCGCCGCGCTCGGAGTGGCGCCGGATGCCGTGAACGTCAAGTTCACCACCAACGAGCGCATGGGCCCGATCGGGCGCGGTGAGGGCATCGCCGCGCTCGCCACGGCAACCTTGGAGTCGAACGGCTGAGTGAAGAGCCGGTGGTGCCCTGGCACCACGAATCGTTCGCTCGCTGGTCAGCACGGCTGTAGAGTCCGCGCGATGGACGCCGCCGATCTTGCTTTCGCTGGCCTCGCAAAGCAGGCCGCTCTGGTTCGCGTCGGCGAGGTCTCGTCGCGCGAGCTGGTTGAGCTGTACCTCGATCGGATCGCACGGATCGACCCGCAGTTGAACAGCTACAGCGTCGTGCTCGCTGAGCGGGCGCTGATCGAGGCTGACCAGGCCGACTCGCGTCGCGCTGCCGGCGACGAGCGGCCGCTGCTCGGCGTTCCGGTGGCGATCAAGGACAACGTCGACGTCGCCGGGACCGTCACCACGGGCGGTACCGCGGCCCATGGCCCGGCAGCGACCGAGGACGCCGAGCTGGTACGCCGGCTACGTGCGGCTGGCTGCGTGGTGCTCGGCAAGACCACCCTTCCCGAGCTGGCGATCATGGGGACGACCGAGGGGCCGGCGTTTGGAGTGACGCGCAACCCCTGGGATCTCGAGCGGACGCCGGGCGGCTCCAGCGGCGGCAGCGCCGCGGCGACAGCGGCCGGCCTGGCTGCGGTCGGCCACGCCACCGACGGCGCCGGATCGATCCGCATTCCCGCCGCCTGCTGTGGGCTGTTCGGCCTGAAGCCGCAGCGCGGCCGTGTGCCGATGGCTCCCGATGACGAGGACCACTGGAACGGTCTCTCCGTAGCCGGGGCGGTCACCCACACCGTTCTCGACAACGCGCTCTTCCTCGACGCCGTCGCCGGTCCGGGACCGGCTCCCGGTGGGCCGGCGTTGGACCGGCCGTTCGCCGACGCGGCCAAAGAGTCGCCAGGGAAGCTGCGCATCGCGGTCTCGCTGCGCCCACCGCTGCTGGCGCGGCTGTCGCCAGAGGTGCGGCGTGGAGTCGACGAGACCGCCGAGCTGCTGCGCGGCCTCGGCCACCAGGTCGACTACGTCGAGCCGCCGTTGACCGAGTGGCTGTCCGAGATCCTGCCGCGCTATCTCAAGGGGATCGAGCGAGAGGCCGCGAACACGGCCCGCCCAGACCGCTTGCAGCGGCGCACGCGCGGCTTCGCCCGGCTCGGCTCGCTGATCCCCGAGGCGCTGCTGGACCGGGCGCGGCGAATCGAGGGCGATGTCGCCGCTCGTTACAACCGCGTCCTCGACGACCACGACGTCGTGATCACACCGGTGATGGCGACCCCGCCGCCCGGCGCCGCACAGTGGGAGGGGCTGGGCGCCCTGCGCACGCTGACCGAGATGACGATGGTCTATCCGTACTGCGTGATCTGGAACGCCACCGGTCAGCCGGCCGCGGCCGTGCCGGCCGGCTTCACGGCCGACGGACTGCCGCTCTCGGTCCAGTTGATCGCCAAGCCCGAGCAGGACCACCTGCTGCTCTCACTCGCCGCGCAGATCGAGGCCGAGCGGCCGTGGGCGGACAAGCGCCCGCCCCTCGCCTGAGTCCCGGATAGGCTGCGGCCCGTGAGGGAGATCCGTCTGCACGACACGCTGAGCGGTGAGCTACGGCCGCTCGAGACCCGCGAGCCTGGGAAGGTCGGCATCTACGCCTGTGGGCCGACGGTCTATGCGCGCGTCCACGTCGGCAACGCGCGGCCGTATGTCGTGTTCGCTCTGCTGAAGCGGTTCCTCGAGCACGAGGGCTACGACGTGACGCTGGTCGAGAACGTCACCGACGTCAACGACAAGATCTACGCGGCGGCGAGCGCGGCTGGAGTGCCGAGCCAGGAGCTGGCGGCCGAGATGACGCGCGCCTACGAGCGCGACACCGACGCCCTCGGCCTTGGCCGGCCGGACCACGAGCCGCGCGCCGTCGACACGATCGGCCCGATCGTCGACCTGATCCAGGCGCTGATCGACGGCGGCCACGCCTACGCGGCCGGTGGCGACGTCTACTTCGACGTCTCGAGCTTCGACGGCTACGGCAAGCTCTCGAACCGCCCGCGCGACCAGATCGAGCAGGGCGAGGGCGACGACGCGGCGGCGCTGAAGCGCAGCGGCGAGGACTTCGCGCTCTGGAAGGCGCGCAAGCAGGGCGAGGACACCGCCTGGCCCGCGCCGTGGGGCGAGGGGCGGCCCGGCTGGCACATCGAGTGCTCGGCGATGGCGGAGCAGCTGCTCGGCACCGACTTCGAGATCCACGGCGGCGGCTCCGACCTCGTCTTCCCGCACCACGAGAACGAGATCGCCCAGACCGAGGCGGCGCGCGGCGAGCCGCTGGCGCGGATCTGGATGCACAACGGCATGGTGCGGATGGGCGACGAGAAGATGGCGAAGTCGGTCGGCAACATCCGGTTGCTGCATGGCGCGATCGACGAGCACGGGCGCGACGCGCTGGTGATGTACTTCGTCGGCGGTCACTACCGCCAGCCGATCGCCTTTTCGGCCGAGGCGCTGACCGAGGCCGGCCGCGCCGTCGAGCGGGTGCGCGAGCTGTGCCGCCGCCTCGACGCCGGCGCGCCCGATCCGGACGGCCTCGACGGCTACGTCGAGCGCTTCTTCGACGCGCTCGCCGACGACTTCAACACCGCTGCGGCGCGGGCGGTCCTGTTCGAGTGGGTGGCCGAGGCCAACCGCCGCCTCGACGCCGGCGCGCGGCTCGGTGTGGGGCGGTTCGGAGAGATGCTCCATGCGTTCGGGCTCGAGAACCTGCTCGCCGGCGGTGACGACGCCGATCCCGAGGCGGAGCGGCTGCTGGAGGAGCGTCAGGCCGCGCGTGCCGCACGCGACTTCGACCGCGCCGACGCGATCCGCGACGAGCTCGCCGCGCTCGGCTGGCAGGTCCGCGACGCCGCGGACGGCGCGCGGCTCGTGCGGACCACGTGATCGTCTACGGTCGCAACCCCGTCCGCGAGGCTCTGCGCGGGCCACGGACGGTGAAGCGCGTCTGGGCGACCCAGCGTGCGCTCGATGGGGAGGACTGGCTGCGCGGCAGCGATACCCGGACCGTCGACGGCGCCGAGGTCGAGCGGCTCTGCGGCGCCGCAGAGCACCAGGGCGTCTGCGCGGAGGTGTCCGACTTCCGCTATGTCGATCCCGGCGGGCTGCTGGAACCCGAGGACGCGTTGGTCGTCTGCCTCGACGAGGTCCAGGATCCGCACAACCTCGGCGCCGTCTGTCGCGTGGCCGAGAGCGCCGGAGCATCCGGGGTCGTGATTCCGGAGCGGCGCTCGGCTGAGATCACGCCTGCGGCGGCCAAGACGGCGGCTGGCGCCATCGAGCATCTGTCGGTCGCGCGCGTCGGGAACCTCGCGAACTGGCTCGGCGAGGCCAAACAGGCGGGCGCCTGGGTCTATGGCGCCGAAGCGGGGCCGGCGGCCGCTCCCTACGACACCCTCGACTACAGCGGGAGGGTTGTGCTGGTGCTCGGATCCGAGGGTCGCGGCCTGCGTCCGCGCGTGGCCGACAGCTGCGATCAGCTCGTCGCGCTGCCGCAGCGGGGCCGGGTCAACTCGCTCAACGTCTCGACCGCTGCAGCCGCGCTGATGTACGGAATCTTGCATTTGCGCGCATCGGGCCTTGACAAGGCTCCATAACGTCTGAATACTGCCGCCTAGATAAGGGTGGAGTTGAGCTTCAGGCTTAGCTTCCGCTAATGAGCGCGACGCCAGGGGAGGTAGCGCGTCCATGAGCTTCAAGGGCCGGTGACGGCCTGGAAGGAGCATGCATGGCCGGAACTATCTCCCAATCGCCGTTGGCCAGGTCCCAGGTTCAGCTTGAGCTTGAGGACAACTACCTGATCGCCCTTGCCAAGCAGGGCCGTCCCGACGCCTACGACAAGATCGTCCGGCGCTACTACGGCTTCGTGCGGCTCAAGGCGAGCTCGTACTTCCTGATCGGCGGCGACGCCGATGATCTGATCCAAGAGGGCCTCGTTGGGCTCTACAAAGCGGTTCGCGACTTCCGCACCGACCGCGAGTCGAGCTTCCGCAACTTCGCGGAGCTGTGCATCACGCGCCAGATCATCACCGCGGTGAAGACCTCGACGCGCAACAAGCACACGCCGCTCAACGAGTACGTGTCGTTCTCGCAGACGCCGGCGGCCTCGAGCGGCGAGGGAGACCCGACGCTCGACGAGATGCTGCCCGGGCCGACGGTCCACGACCCGGTCAACCAGGTGATCTCCAGCGAGGAGCTGCACAGCCTCGTCGGCTGCCTGTCGAGCGTGCTCTCGGAGCTCGAGAGCTCGGTGCTGTCGCTCTACCTCGACGGCCACAGCTACGAGGCGGTGGCGGAGCGGATCGACTGCGACACCAAGACCGTCGACAACGCCCTTCAGCGCGTCAAGCGCAAGGTCGGCGCCCACCTCCAGTCGCGCGAGGTGCCGCTCTAGGGATGAGCTACGGGTCCGATCTTTCGGCCCTTCAGTAGGTCGGACGTCGAGCCGATGCACGCCGTGTGCGCCGCTCGACCCGCTTCCTGACCATAGCCCTTCCGGTCGCCCTGGCCACGGTTCCCGTAGCGCTCGCGGGGGCCGATCCGGCCTCGGGCGGCCCTGAGCAGGCGACGCCGTCCAGCTCGACCTCTGCCGCCGCCCGCGCAGCAGGCCCTGTCAGCGCTACGCGCTCCTCGTCCAAGACGCGCGCGGCAGCGGCCGCCGCCCTCGCCAAGGCCGTCGCCAAGGCGACCATGACACCGCCGACGCTGATCGTCCGGGTCAAGCCCGGCGCCACCGTCGCGCTTCGCTCCCGGCCGAACGGCCGCGTCGCGCTTCGCGCCGGCGACACCAGCCAGTTCGGCTCGGCGCAGCGACTCGGCGTGGTCCGCCGCCATGGCCGCTGGCTCGGCGTGACGACCCCGGCGCTGCCGAGCGGCGCGCTCGGCTGGGTCGACCGTCGCTCCGCTGCGGTCCGCGTCGAGCGGACTCGCTGGGCGATCCACGCCGACATCTCCAGCCGCACGGTCGTCCTACGACGCGCCGGCAAGCCGGTAAAGCGCCTGCGCGTCGCCGTCGGCCGCCCGGGGTCGCCGACTCCGACAGGCCGCTTCGCCGTCACCGACAAGCTCTCCGGCGGCGACTACGGCCCCTACTACGGCTGCTGCATCCTCGCCATCTCAGCCACCCAGCCGAACACCCCGCCCGGCTGGACCGGCGGCAACCGGATGGCGATCCATGGCACGAGCGACCCGTCGTCGATCGGTGCGGCCGCCTCGGCGGGCTGCCTGCGCGCCGCCGATGGCGACCTCTCCTTCCTGATGAGCCGCGTCCCGGTCGGCGCCCCGGTCGTCATTCGCCGATAGCGCTCGCGATAGCCACCGTTTGCGGCGAACTACTGCCGGGTACTCCATCGGCAACCCCCCGAATGGAGGCAACCGAAATGGTCGGACTCATCATCACACTGCTGGTCGCGGCACTTGCCTATCTGCTGCTCGTGGCCATCACCGGCTCGGCAATCGTCGGCATCGTCGCCGCGATCCTGATCCTGATCGCCGGCATCCCCTCAGGTGGCTTCGGAATGGGCGGCCGCTGGAGCGCCCGCGGCGCTCCACGGTAGGGTCGGACCTCCAGGCGGGCGCTCTGCGGAGCGTCCGCCATCGTCAGAGCCGGAGGTCGGACTCGAACCGACGACCTTTCGCTTACAAGGCGAGTGCTCTACCAGCTGAGCTACTCCGGCGCGAGCGCCGAGTCTACGCCGTGCCGACGGCCAGCTTGATGTCGCCGTGGCCGTTGGAGGAGACGGGGATGGGCGCTGGCTCCTCGGGCTCGGCGTCGGCGTTCAGCTTGGACTCGATGGCGCTCATGGCGAGGCCGAAGAGGGCGTGGCGGTAGAAGGCCTGCCAGAAGGCGGCGCGGTTGCCCTTCAGCTTGGTCAGCTCGCCGCGGCGCGGGTGGTAGCGGTCGACGAGGGTGACCAGCGGCCAGAGCGCGAAGTGCTCGGCGACGCTCATGCCGGTTCCCTGGGCGATCGCGGGACCGGGTAGGAAGCGGCGCAGCTGCGCGTAGGTGGCGCCGAAGGCGACGCCGTTGGCGATGTGCAGCGCGAGGCCGGCGGCCGGCCAGTCGTCGCCCTTGACGACTCCCTTGCCGAGCAGCTCGACGTCGTCGTAGCCGCTGCCGAAGGCGCGTTTGTCGAGCGGCTGCTGCGCCGCCCAGAGCGCGGCGGCGATCCCGCCCGCCAAGCCTCCGTTGATGCTGCGCCTCAGACCCACGTGCATGAGCGTAACGGCGAGCGGTCACTCGGGTAGCTCAGGTATGCCGGCGACCCGTTCCACGCGCGCCTCGCGCGACGGAGAGACGCGCGCCTCGGCGCCGCCGGCCGCTCCACGGCCGGGCGAGGACGAGTATCTGTCGCCGCATCATCGCCAGACGCGCGAGCACGGCGTCAACCGCGTCTTCTACTGGATGGTCCGCCTCTTCCTCCAGCCCGCGATCCACATCTACTTCCGCCTGCGTCGTACGGGCCGCGAGCACATCCCGAAGGGGCCGGTGATCCTGGCGGCCAACCACCGCAGCTTCCTCGACCCGTTCATCGTCGGAACCTGCCTCTTCCGGCCGGTCTACTTCGTCGCCAAGAAGGAGCTGTTCGACAAGCGCTGGCAGGGCTGGCTGCTCAACCGGCTCGGCGCCTTCCCGGTCAAGCGCGGCCAGTCGGACGAGGAGATGATGCAGACCGCGCTGACGCTGCTCGAGCGCGGCGAGGCGGTCGTGATCTTCCCAGAGGGCACGCGCCACCGCGAGGGCCCGCTGCACGAGCCGCGCCGCGGCGTCGGGCGCTTGGCGCTCGAGAGCGGCGCCCCGGTCGTGCCGATCGCGATCACCGGGACCGAGAAGGCGCGCCGCGGCTGGCGGATCCGGCCGGTGAAGGTGAGCATCCGCTGCGGCCGCCCGCTGCGCTACCCGCGCGTCGACGACCCGTCGCCGGACCTGGCACGCGAGGTGACCGCGCGGATCTGGCCCTGCGTCGAGTTGCAGTGGGCGTGGCTCGGCGGCCCGCTGCCTGCGCGTGGCCGCGAGAAGCCCCGGGACCCTGAGAAGAAACCCAAGGACCCCGAGCGGAGCGCCGCCTGATGGAGGTCACGATCGCCGGAGTAGGCTCCGTATGTGGGCGAGGCGGTCGACAAGCGCAGGCTCGACGCGGATTTCACCGAGCTCTACCGCTCGCATCTGCGCGACGTCTACAGCTACGCGTACTACCGGGTGGGCGACCACCACGACGCCGAGGATCTCACCGAGCAGACGTTCCTGCAGGCCTACCGCCACTTCGAACGAGCACAGCGGGAGTCCGACGGCAGGCCGTTGCGGCCGTGGCTGATCCGCATCGCGCACAACCTCGCGGCGAACTACTACCGCGACCGCTCGCGCAAGCCGCAGACCCATCTCGAGGACGCCGCGATCCTCTCGGCGCCGCATGGGACAGAGGAGCTGGTCGAGGGCCGGCAGGAGCTGCAGCACGTGCTGGAGGGGGTGGCGCAGCTGCCGGACGACCGCCGCGAGGCGCTGATCATGCGCTTCGCGCTCGGGATGGACAACCGCGAGATAGCGCGGGCGCTGGACCGCACGGAGGGAGCGACCAAGGTGTTGATCCACCGCGCGATCAAGCAGCTCGAGAAAGGGCTCGAGGAACGTGCCGAAGGGGTTGTCGATGAGCGCTGAGCACAGCGACGTCGAGGCGCTGCTGCGCTCGGCGCTGGTTCCGATCGAGCCGTCGGAGCGGATGACCGACCGGCTCGAGCGCAGCCTGTCCGACATCACCGACATCGCCGCGGGCGAGCTCGCCGACTGGGAGCTGAGCGCGATGAGCGACCCGCGCAACTGGGGTCGCCCAGCGGCGGCGTTGGTCGTCGGGGGCGTGGCCGCCGGCGGGCTTGTGCTCGTTCGCGCACGTCAGGCGCGTCGTCGCGACGGCGCGAGCGTCCGCGCCCTGGAGCGCAGCCTGCGCCAGGTCGCGGGCGACATCCAGAAGCGCCTCGATCGCTGAGCGCTCACTAGTCTCTCGCGGCGTGGCCACCTGCTACCGGCATCCGGACCGCGAGACGGGCGTCTCCTGCTCGAACTGCGACCGTCCGATCTGCCCCGACTGCATGACCGTGACCCCGGTCGGGATGCGCTGTCCCGAGTGCGCGCGCGAGCGGACGAAGGCGCGCCGGGCGAGCTCGGTCGGCGTCGGCGAGGAGCCGGTCCTCACCTACATCCTGATCGGCATCAACGTGGCCGTCGCGCTCGGCGCCTTCCTCAGCGGCGCGAGTGCCACCGGCGGCGGGACCGGCGGCTCGTCGCTGATCGCCGACGGCGCCGTCTCACGCTTCCACATCGACCAGGGCGACTACTGGCGCTTGATCACCTCTGGCTTCCTGCACAGCGGGTTCTTCCACCTGCTGTTCAACATGTTCGCGCTCTACATCCTCGGCGGGATGCTGGAGCCGGCGATCGGGCGGCTGAAGTTCGGCATCGTCTATTTCGTCTCGCTGTTGGCGGGGTCGTTCGGCGCTCTGCTGCTCAGCCCCGACGCTCTTACTGTCGGCGCGTCCGGCGCCATCTTCGGCCTGATGGGCGCGGCGGTGATCGTGATGCGCGACCGCGGGATCAACCCGATGGAGAGCGGGATCGGACTGTGGATCGGACTCAACCTGCTGATCACCTTCACGATCCCGGGGATCTCGATCGGCGGTCACATCGGCGGCCTGGTCGGCGGGTTGCTGGTCGCCCTGCTGTTCACCGAGGTCGCCAGTCGCCTGCGACCGTCGGACAGTTTGCTGACGCTGGTGGCGGCGGCGCTCGGCGTGATCGCGATCGCGGGAGCGATCCTGATCTCCGAGGGCGCCGCGTCCGGCTTCGCCTGAGCGACGGGGGACCACCGTCCGGCGGGTGGCGCCTTGACGAGGTCAGGGTGGAGGACGTGGCCGAGCAGCTCGATGCCGTCGACGAGCCGTGGGCCGGGACGGGAGAAGTACGCGGAGGCGTCGACGGCGACGACCGGAGCGCCGAGCGCCGCCAGCCGCTCGCGAAAGGCCTGGGTCTCCTCGACGGCCCGCGCGGTGTCGTAGCCGCATGGCATCGAGACGACGATCTCGGGCCGTGCCCGCTCAAGCTCCGACCAATCGGCGGTGCGCGACTTGGCGCCGCCGACGCCGAGCACGTCCTCGCCACCTGCGAGCTCGATCATCGTCGGCACCCAGTGGCCGCCGAGGAAGAGCGGGTCGAGCCACTCGATCGCGGCGACGCGCGGGCGCGGCGCGCCGGCGATGGCCGCCTGCACCGCAGCGATCCGGCGCTCGGACTCGGCGAGCAGCGTCGCGCCGGCCTCCGCCGCGCCAGCCGCCCCGGCCAGCCGCGGGATGTCTGCCAGCACGTCGGCGAGCGTCGACGGATCGAGGGACACCACCTGCGGCCGCGTCGGCAGCCGGCCCGCGGCGGCGACCACGTCGTCGAACGACACAGCGCAGACCTCGCAGACCGCCTGGGTGACGATCAGGTCGACACCGAGCTCGGCGAGCTGCGGCTCGTCCAGCTCGTAGAGCGCGCGACCGGCGTTCGTGCGCTCGCGCACAGCCGTGTCGATCGCGGCTGCGGAAAGCCCCTCCGGGATCACGCTACGCGTCAGATGTGGGCGATCGGCCGCCAGCTGGGGATAATCGCACTCGTGGGTGACCGCGACGACGTTGTCGCCCAGGCCGAGCGCGAACAGCAGCTCGGTCGACGATGGAACCAACGAGGCGATCCGCATGGAGGAGCAACGATGGCACTTCTGGAGCGCGACGAGGTAGAGCAGCGTCTGAGCGAGCTCGACGGGTGGGATCTCGAGGGCCACGCGATCGTCAAGCAGTTCAAGCGCGGCGACTTCTCCGGGGCGGTGGCGCTGGTGAACGCGATCGAGCCGGTCGCGAACGAGCTAAATCACCACCCCGACGTCTCGATCTCGTGGGAGACCGTGACGGTGATGATCACCACGCACTCCGACGGTGGGCTGACCGCGGCCGACTTCGAGTTGGCGGCGCGCGTGGACGCGCTCGCCTAGCGCCGTCGCTGCTGCTACGTTGCTGGCTTCACCGGATGAACGACGATCCCCCTCGAAGTAGGACCGCCCTGACGGGCCTACCAGCCCGCGAGGGCCCATCGTGACCGAGCTCCTGCTCCTGGTCGGTGTGGCTGTGCTCGTCGCGGCCAACGGCTTCTTCGTCGCGGCGGAGTTCGCGCTGGTGCGCGCACGCGACCAGAAGATCGACCAGATGGTCGAGGAGGGACTGCGCGGCGCCGCCCTCGCGCGCATCCAGGTCGATCGGATCGACGAGTACCTGTCGGCCTGTCAGCTCGGCATCACGATGGCCTCGATCGGCATCGGCTTCCTCGGCGAGCCGGCGATCGCCAGCCTGCTCGAGGAGCCGCTCGGCAACGTGATGAGCCACGGCGTCGCCGTGGTGATCGCCTTCACGCTCTCCTACCTGATCGTCACCGCCGCTCACATCACGGTCGGCGAGCAGGTGCCGAAGATCTACGCGATCACCCACCCGGAGCTGATCGCGCGCCGCGCCTCGCGGCTGCTGTCGGCCTTCCGAACCGTCTTCAAGCCGCTGATCTGGGCGCTCAACACGGCGTCGAACGCGATGCTGCGCTGGGTCGGCGTCGACGCCAAGGCGGACTTCGAGGACGACCTCTCGAACGCCGAGGACCTCAAGCTGCTGATCGTCCGCAGTGCGACCGGGGGCAAGATCGACCCGGGGGAGGCCGGCATGCTGTCGGGCGTCTTCCACCTCCACGAGCAGGAGGCGCGTCAGGTGATGACGCCGATCCCGGCGGTCGTCACCGTCGACATCTCCGAGACGGCCGAGCAGGCGCTGCGCCGTTGCGTCGACTCGGGCCACACGCGGCTGGTCGTCACCGAGGACGGCAACACCGACCGCGTGCGCGGGATCATCCACAACAACTCGCTCGCGCGGAAGGTGCTCAACGATGGGCCCGACGCCTCGATCGAGAGCAGCGTCAAGGACGCGCTGATCGTTCCCGAGACGAAGTCGCTCGACGACCTGCTCGCCGACCTTCAGCGCGAGCGCGCCTCGCTCGCGGTCGTCATCGACGAGTACGGCCGGACGACCGGCATCGTCTCGATCGAGGACATCGTCGAGGAGGTGGTGGGGGAGATCGCCGACGAGACCGATCCCGCCGTCGCCGGCATCCGTCAGCTCGCCAACGGCGACTGGTGGGTTCGCGGCCACGTCCCGATCACCGACCTCGCCGACTACGGCCTCGAGCTGCCGGTCGACAGCGACGCCTACAACTCGGTCGGCGGCTTCGTCTTCGGCGAGCTCGGACGGCTGCCGAAGCGCGGCGACATGGTGCGCGCCAACGGCTACTCGCTGCGCGTCGAGTCGGTGCGCGAGAACCGCATCGACGCGGTCCGGATTCGCGACCACGGCAGCGATCTGCCGCCGGTCGAGGCCGAGCCGCGCGAGTCGACCGAGGGCGCGTAGCCGCGCTGCTCGGACGCTCCGCTCAGTACTCGTAGAAGCCTGAGCCGGACTTGCGACCCAGCTGGCCGTCGGCGACCAGCTGGCGGACGCGGTCCGGTACGTCGGCGTCGATCGACTCGCCGATCGCGATCGCGACGTCGAGGCCGACGAAATCGAGCAGCGCGAGCGGGCCCATCGGATGGCCGGCGCCGAGCCTCATGCAGGCGTCGACCGCCTCCGGCTCCAGACCTTGGCGCTCCATCAGCCGGACGGCGTCGAACAGGTAGGGGAACAGCAGGCGGTTGACGACGAAGCCGGGCGCGTCCGCGACCTCGACCGCCGTCTTGCCAAGCGCGTCGCAGAGATCGTCTAGGCGGGCGCGGGTCTCGGCGGTGGCGTCGGGCGCGAAGGCCAGCTCGACGAGCTTCATCTTGTCGACCGGGTTGAAGACGTGGAGTGCGCCAAAGCGGTCGGGCCGGCCGCTTGCGCGCGCGAGCTCGGCGACGGGCAGGGAGGAGGTGGTGGAGGCGATCACGGCCTCGGGCGGCAGCAGCGCGCCGATCCGGGCGAGCAACTCCGCCTTGGCCGCCTGGTCCTCGGCGATCGCCTCGACGACGACCGTGCAGCGCGCGAGGTCGCCGAGCTCGGTCGTCACCTCGCCGCGCGATCCGAGTCGTTCGGCGGCCCTGGCGGCGGACTCGTCGCTGCGCGCCCAGAGCAGTGTCGGCAGCGCTGGAACGCGCCGGCCAGCCGCTTTGGCGAGCCCGCAGGCGATCGCGCCGCTGCCGGCGATGCCCAGCCGCTCGCTACTCGCGTCGCCGGTCATCAGCTGCGCCAGCGTAGTCGAAAACCGCCCCGTCGAGCCCTGGTTGACTGGTCAGTCAATCGAGTACCCTTGTCTCAGAAGGCGCGCGCAGAGAGGGCGCGGCGCCCACCCAACCTGCCGAAGGGACTCAGCGAGATGCGAAACGGAAGCCGTGAGG
>DASTKX010000042.1:0-6138 GCA_035715585.1 Thermoleophilaceae bacterium | reverse complement strand
CGGCAGCGCCTGGGAGAAGATGAAGCTGCGCGCCCGCCGCGCGGCCGAGGCGCTCGCGGGCGAGCTGATCAACCTCTACGCCGAGCGCAAGCGGCGCGCCGGCTACGCCTTCCCGCCCGACTCCGAGTGGCAGGTCGAGTTCGAGACCGCTTTCCCGTTCCGCGAGACGCCCGACCAGCTCGACGCGATCGAGGCTGTCCGCGCCGACATGGAGGAGGCGCGCCCGATGGACCGTCTGATCTGCGGCGACGTCGGCTACGGCAAGACCGAGGTCGCGCTGCGCGCCGCGTTCAAGTGCGCCGCCGACTCCAAGCAGGTGATGTTCCTCGTGCCGACGACGGTGCTCGCCCAGCAGCACCACGGCACGTTCGTCGAGCGGCTGCGCGACTACCCGTTTCGGATCGAGCAGGTGTCGCGCTTCCGCTCCGAGAAGGAGGTCCGCGCGGTGTTGAAGGAGTTCGAGGAGGGCAAGGTCGACATCCTGATCGGCACCCACCGGCTGCTCTCACGCGATGTGCGGCCGAAGGATCTCGGTCTGCTGATCGTCGACGAGGAGCAGCGCTTCGGCGTCAAGCAGAAGGAGCTGATGCGCCAGCTGCGGCTGCGCGTCGACGTGATCTCGCTGTCGGCGACGCCGATCCCGCGCACGCTGCAGATGTCGCTCGCCGGCCTGCGCGACATCTCGGTGATCGAGACGCCGCCGGAGGGCCGTCGCCCGGTCAAGACCTACGTCGGCGAGTACGACGAGGACCTCGTCCAGAAGGCGATCGAGCGCGAGCTGGAGCGCAAGGGCCAGGCGTACTTCCTGCACAACCGCGTCGACTCGATCGAGGAGACGGCGGAGCGCGTGCGGGCGATGTGCCCAAAGGCGCGCGTGCTGGTCGCCCACGGCCAGATGGAGGAGGGGGCGCTCGAGAAGATCATGCTCGCCTTCCTGCGCGGCGAAGCGGACGTCCTTGTCTGCACGACGATCGTCGAGTCCGGCCTCGACATCTCGAACGCCAACACGCTGATCGTCGAGCGCGCCGACGAGCTCGGCCTGGCCCAGCTCTACCAGATCCGTGGCCGTGTCGGACGCTCCAAGGAGCGCGCCTACGCCTACCTGCTCTACCCGTCGGCGGCGGCGCTGACCAGCGACGCCGGCGACCGCCTGGCGACGCTCTCCGACTACACCGAGCTCGGCTCCGGCTTCAAGATCGCGATGCGCGACCTCGAGATCCGCGGCGCCGGCAACCTGCTCGGCGACGACCAGTCCGGCCACGTCGCGGCGATCGGCTTCGAGCTCTACGTCGGGATGCTCGACGAGGCGGTCGCCGCGCTCGCCGGCGACTCCGCCGAGGAGGCGCCCGAGCCGGTGCGCGTCGACCTGCCCGTCGACGCCTTCGTCCCGGGCGACTACGTGCCCTACGAGGCGGCGAAGATCGAGATCCACCGCCGTGTCGCGGGCGCGAAGGAGATCGCCGACCTGATCGTCCTGCGCGAGGAGCTCGAGGACCGCTTCGGGCCGGTCCCGGAGCCGCTCGACAACCTGATCAAGCTCCAGGACGCGCGCATCAAGCTCGGTCGCGCCGGAGTTCGCAGCGTCGACTTCGCCGGTGGCCGTCTCGCGGTCTCGCCGGTCGAGCTCGACTCGTCGCAGGTCACCGTGCTGCGCGAGCGCGTGCCCGAGGCGATCTACGAGTCCGGTCGCAGCACGGTCCGGGTCCGCGTCCCTGACGAGGCCGCCGAGCGCTTCGCGGCGGTCGTCCGAGCCGCCGAGGCCGTGCTCGAGGCGGCCAGCGAGCCCGCGCGCGCGTGACAACTGCAACAGGCCCCGTTTCGCTCCGCTAGAGTCCGCCGCTGCTTTAGGCGCCGTTGAGGAGCGGCGCGTACCTATCGAGGGATGAACTCAGCCTCCATGAACCTTCTTCGTACTTTCGCGGGCGTCTCGCTCGCTGGCATCTGCGCTGTGGCCGCGACCGGTTGCGGCGGCGACGACGTGCCCTCCGACGCCGTGGCGAAGGTCGGCAACGTCGTGATCACCAAGCAGGCCTTCGACCACTGGTATGCCAGCGCGGCGAAGAGCCAGGCCCAGCAGGGCGGCGCAGCCGTCGCGCCGGACCCGCCCAACTACACGAAGTGCGTCGATGCGCTGAAGAAGGCGCAGCCGAAGCCCGCCAAGGGACAGCCGGCGCCGGATGACAGCGACCTCAAGAAGCAGTGCAAGCAGAGCTACGACCAGCTCAAGCAGCAGGTGATGCAGTTCCTGATCCAGTCGCAGTGGGTCCAGCAGGAGGCTGCGGACCAGGACGTCAAGGTCAGCTCCAAGGAGGTCCAGACGCTCTTCGAGGATCAGAAGAAGCAGGCCTTCCCGAAGGAGGCCGCCTACAAGAAGTTCCTTGAGACCTCTGGCGCCACCGAGCAGGACATCCTCTTCCGGATCAAGCTCGACGCGCTTCAGAACAAGCTGACCGCCAAGATCCAGAAGGATCAGGAGAAGGTCACCGACGAGGACATCGCGGCGTACTACGAGAAGAACAAGGAGCGTTTCGGCCAGCCGGAGAAGCGTGACCTGAACGTCGTTCTCACGAAGACCGAGGCGAAGGCCGAGGAGGCCAAGAAGGAGCTCGACGACGGCGCCAGCTTCGCCAGCGTCGCGAAGAAATACTCGATCGACCAGGCGTCGAAGGCGAACGGCGGCAAGCTGCCCGACGTCCCCAAGGGCCAGCAGGAGAAGGCGCTCGACGAGGCCGTCTTCGCGGCCAAGAAGGGCGAGGTCGAGGGGCCGATCAAGACGCAGTTCGGCTGGTACGTCTTCGAGGTCACCGGCGCCACGCCGGCAAGCCAGCAGGAGCTGAAGGAGGCCAAGGAGACGATCCGCGGCCTGCTGAAGTCCGAGCGCGAGCAGAAGTCGCTGCAGACGTTCATCGAGGACTTCCGCGAGGACTTCAAGGGCGAGACCAAGTGCCGTGAGGACTTCGTCGTCGCGGAGTGCAGCAACGCTCCCGAGGAGAAGACCGACACCAACGCGGCGCCGGGCGCTCCGCAGGGCGCCCCCCAGGGCGCTCCACAGCAGGCCCCGCCGCCGCAGGGCGCACCGCAGCAGGCTCCGCCGCCGCAGCAAGCTCCGCAGCCCGCTCCGTAGTCACGTGACGGAGCGGCGCGCCGCCGATCTCGTCGAGGCGCTAGAGCGTCTCGACGAGATCACGTGGCGCCTGCGCCGCGACTGCCCCTGGGATCGTGAGCAGGACGAGCGCTCGATCGTCCCGCACACGATCGAGGAGGCCTACGAGCTCGCCGACGCCGCCCACTCGGGTGACGACGCAAAGCTGCTCGACGAGCTCGGCGACGTCCTCTTCCAGGTGATGTTCCTGTCGATGCTGCTCGAGGAGCGCGACGCCGGCTCGCTCGCAGCCGTTGCCGACCACTGCCGCGAGAAGCTGATCCGCCGCCACCCGCACGTCTTCGGCGAGGCCGCCGCCGAGACCGCCGGCGAGGTGCTCGAGAGCTGGGCCAAGATCAAGCGCGAGCAGGAGCGCGACGGCGACGTCTTCGGCGACCTGCCGGAGAACCTGCCGGCGACCCTCTACGCCAAGAAGGTCATCCGCCGCGCCCAGTCCGCCGGCCTGGTCGAGCGCGCCGGCCCCGGCGAGGGCGGCGGCCCGGCGCCCGGCGACGAGGCCTTCGACGCAATCGGTCGCCAGCTCTTCGAGGCGGTCGAGGCCGCCGGAGCGGCTGGCGTTGACCCCGAGTCGGCGCTGCGCGAGCACGCGCGGCGGTTCAAGGCTGGCTTCGAGGCAGACGATCTTGGTTGAGCCGCTTCTTACGTCTGCGAATCCTCATACAGTCTCCTGATGCCGCTCCTCACACAGCCCGCTCCGTCGCATAGCGATCCGAGCTGATCGGTGGCAGCGAAACCCGAGCTTGTGATCGGTCTGGTAGGACCGGTGGGGGGCGACCTTGCCGCGGCCTCCAAGGAGATCGGCAAGGCGCTCGCACCGTATGGCTACACGGTCAAAGCGGTGCGCCTCAGCAGCCTGCTGGTGGAAGTGCGAGGGGGAGAGCACCTTGGGCGCGACGACATGCCCGAGGACACCAGGATCGAACGGTATATGGACGCGGGCGACGAGTTGCGCCGGCAGGCTGGGACCGATGTGGTCGCCACATTGGGCATGGGCTACATCTACGACTACCGGCGTAGGAAGACCAGCGCTGACTCCGCCGAGAAGGTCGCATTCGTCCTCAACTCGTTGAAGCACCCCGACGAGGTCGAGACGCTCAGGAAGACGTATGGGCACCGGTTCATCCTGATCTCCGTTCATACGCCGACGAAGGAGCGCCTTGCGAGCCTAGCCAAGCGGATCGCGAAATCTCATGGCAAGCCACAGAGCGCAAAGCGCTTCGAAGATGCCGCGACGCGGTTGATGGAACGTGACGAGCGTGACGAGACGACGGATTGTGGGCAGAACGTACGCGAGACCTTCACCCTCGGCGACGTCTACGTCTCGACATCGCCGGCGACGGAGATGGCGAGCGGTATCGGCAGGTACATGGCGTTGTTCTTCGGCCACCCCTTCCTGACCCCCACGCGTGCTGAGTACGCGATGTTCCAGGCTCACGCGGCGGCTTTGCGATCGGCGGATCTGAGTCGGCAGGTCGGCGCGGTGGTCGCCACCGAGCGCGGGGACATCGTGGCTGTCGGGTGCAACGAGGTTCCGCGTGCGTTCGGTGGCCAGTACTGGCCTGACGATCCTTCGGATGAACGCGACTTTCAGCTCGGCTACGACTCCAACGCCAAGGCTGGACGGGACGCGCTGGAACGCGCATACGACGCGCTCACAGCTGCTGGGCAGCTGGCCGAGAAGGCCTCGCTCGAGGGCTTCATCAGCTCGTTGGGCGGTACCCGTCTCGCCAACATCACGGAGTTCGGACGCCCCGTACATGCGGAGATGGCCGCTCTACTCGATGCCGCGAGGCGCGGCAGCATGGTGCAGGACCACGAACTGTTCACGACCACCTTCCCCTGCCACAACTGTGCGCGTCACATCATCGACGCGGGGATACGACGAGTCGTCTATCGCGAGCCGTACGAGAAGAGCTTGGCCGCGGAGCTCCACTCGGATGCCGTCGTGGTGGACCCCGCGGATGAGAAGCTCGGAGACGAGCGGGTAGTTATCTCTCGGTTCGTCGGCGTGGGACCACCACGGTACTTCGACCTATTCACGAAGCCGGTTCGAAAAGACGCCGACGGGAATCGGGTCGAGTGGTCCGAGGCCTTTGCAAGCCCTCGGCTCGTGGCCGACGACGCGACGGCATACCTGGCCACGGAGGAGGAGGTAGTCGGTGATCTGAAAACGGCTATGGCGAATGTCGACATCAGCAGAAAGGGGAACCAATGACTGAGGAGCGAGGCTGGCTGCAGAGGAGCTTCGAGGAGGCACGTCGCAACATCCAAGACCGCCCAACGCATCTGCAGCCGCAGCGGTATCGCGAAGAGACGGCGCAGGCTAGGAAGTCGGATAGGCGTACGGATAGGACGACGCCTAGAACGCCGAGAAGCTGACGATCGAAATACAGACGAGAGGTAGTAGAAGCCAGTGAGCAACATCACGAAGGTCCACGCCCGTCAGATCCTGGACAGCCGGGGGAACCCGACGGTCGAGGTGGAGGTGACGCTGGCCTCGGGCGCGTTCGGACGTGCCGCGGTGCCGTCGGGCGCGTCGACGGGCGAGTTCGAGGCAGTCGAGCTGCGCGACGGGGGAGGCGCCTACCTCGGCAAGGGCGTGGCAACCGCTGTCGCGAACGCCAACGGCGAGCTCGCGCAGGCCGTCCTGGGTCTCGACGCCGGAGACCAGCAGGCCGTCGACCGGGCGATGATCGCCGCGGACGGGACGCCGAACAAGGCGCGCTTCGGCGCAAACGCGATTCTCGGCATCTCGCTCGCCGTCGCCAAGGCGGCCGCCGCAGAGGCCGGGCAGCCGCTGTGGCGGCATCTCGGCGGCGCTGAGGTCAACACATTGCCGGTGCCGATGATGAACGTGCTCAACGGCGGCGCGCACGCCGACAACAAGGTCGACTTCCAGGAGTTCATGGTCATCCCGTGCGGGGCGCCGAGCTTCTCGGAGGCGCTGCGGACCGGCGCCGAGGTATTCCACGCGC
>DASTKX010000041.1:0-6811 GCA_035715585.1 Thermoleophilaceae bacterium | reverse complement strand
CCCGCCGCCGAGCTCGCCGAGACCGAGGTCAAGCTCCAGGCCCTCCTCCCGCTACTCGCCTGATCGCCTGTTCGTCGTTTGTGCGGCTGCTGACCCGTACAAACGACGAACAGAAGTCAGCGAGGCCCTAGACGGCTCGCGACGGTGGCGGTCAGGGCGCGGCTGAGCGCGACGCTCTCGGCACGGTTCGCTGAGGTTTCGATCAGGCCGGGGCCGGCGGCGAGCGTCGAGGCCAGCTCGGCCGGCGTCGAGGCGAGTCGGTGCGGGATGCCGCCGAGCGCAGCGAGCGCCGGCAGGTCGACCTCGATCGCGGTGGCGACATGGCCCTCGTAGGCCGTCGCGTCGGCGTGCTCGGCCACCGGCAGGAAGTCAAAGATGCCGCCACCGCCGTTGTTGACGCAGACGATCGTCAGGTCGATGCCGGCTCGCCGCGCGGCGAGCAGCCCGCCGACGTCGTGCAGCAGCGCGATCTCGCCGATCAAGACGAAGGTGGGTCGTCCGCTGGCATGCGCCGCGCCCGCGGCCGAGGCGATGACGCCGTCGATTCCGTTGGCGCCGCGATTGGCGAGGAAGCGGATCGGCTTCGGGGAGGAGGGGAAGTAAGACTCGACGTAGCGGATCGGCATCGACGAGCTGACCCACACCAACGCGTCCTCAGGCAACGCGCCCTCGATCCCGGCGTACGCCCGCGCCTCGAAGCCTTCGGGCGACTCGGCGAACGCGCCGCTCACCACCTCGTCCGCGTCCCTCCACAGCCCCACCCAGCCGCTGTCAGCGCTCGTCCCACGGACTTCGAGTGCGGCAGCCAGGGCGTCGCAGGTCCGGACCGGATCGGCGTGGAGCAGCGTCTCCGCCGTCCGCGTCGGCTCGTTCCAAGAGGCATGCGGATCCACCACGACCTGATCGACGCCGGCCAGCCAGCTACGCAGCGGCTTCGAGGTCGGCATGTCGCCGATTCGCAGCACTAGGTCAGGGCGCAGCCGGTCCGCGAACGACTCATCGCGTAGTAAGACGTCGTAGTGGGCGATGACGTGTGAGCGGTCGTGCTCGCCGCAGCGCAGACCCGATGTCGGCTCGGCGAGAACCGGCCACGCCGACTCCCGTGCAACTCCCGCCACGGCCTCGGCCAGGACCTCGTCGCCACCGCCACCACAAACGATCGCCCCTCGCGGCGCCCCGGCGATTCGCTCCGCCAGCACCTGCACGTCATCTGCGTCGGGTGCGCTCGAATGCTCGCGCAGCTCGACCCACGGCCGTCCGGCGTCCCGTCCCTGCCAGTCAGCGACCTCGAGATCCTCGGCCACTGGCGCCAACGGCTCGCGCAGCGGCAGATTCAGATGCACCGGTCCCGGCCGTCCGCCACCCGCAGTCCACCACGCGCGGCAGGCAAGCGCTCGAACGTGCGTCGCCCAATCCCGCCCCGGCTCGCCGTTGCCGACCTCGACGAACCACTTCGCGGCCGAGCCGAACAGCTTGAGCTGGTCGATCGCCTGGCCGGCGCCGACGTCGCGCAGCTCCGGCGGACGGTCTGCTGTCAGCACGATCAACGGCACGCGCGCCTCGTGCGCCTCGACGACCGCCGGCAGCAGGTTCGCCGCGGCGGTTCCCGAGGTGCAGGTCACAGCGACCGGCAGGCCGCTCGCCTTGGCCATCCCGAGCGCCATGAACCCGGCGGCGCGCTCGTCGATCGCCGACACGGCGTCGATCCGCTCGTCGGCCGCCAAGGTCAACGCGATCGGCGCGTTGCGCGACCCCGGCGAGGTCACCGCATGTCGCATTCCACAGCGCGACAGCTCGTCGACGAGGGCCTGTACGGGCGCAAAAGTGCGGTTGATCGGGATCATGTGCCTGTGAGCAAGGAGAGCAGCGGCCCGTCGGTGGTCTTCGTCCCCGGCTTCATGCAGCCCGCCGAGGCGTGGGCGGATGTCGCCGAACGGCTGCCGCAACGCTACCCGAGCGTCCTGTTGCGCCACAGCGAGCACGAGCGCGAGGGGCGGATCGCCGAGATCGCGGCGACCGCGGCCGAGGCGAACGGGGACGTCGTCCTCTGTGGCTACTCGCTCGGTGGCCGCCTGGCGCTCAACGCCGCCGTGCGCGACCCCGACCGCTACGCCGCGGTCGTCGTGCTCGGCGCCGCGGCCGGCATCGACGAGCCGACGTCTCGTGCCGCGCGTCACGCCGCCGACGAGAAGCTCGCCGCCTGGATGGAGACCCAGCCGATCGACAAGATCGTCGAGGTCTGGGAGCGCCAGCCGCTGTTCGCCGATCAGTCGGAGCGTTTGATCGAGGC
This sequence comes from Thermoleophilaceae bacterium, assembly GCA_035715585.1. Lineage (GTDB taxonomy): Bacteria > Actinomycetota > Thermoleophilia > Solirubrobacterales > Thermoleophilaceae > JAAYBF01. Next base: position 4,521 of record DASTKX010000041.1, on the reverse strand, counting down.
GCAGCGGCCCGGGCGCCTGTCGCAGGATCCGCGCTCGCTGGCGGTGTTGCTGCGGACGGCCGGCCAGGGGACGATGGAGCCGATCTGGGGCCGCCTGCAAACCCTCGACATCCCGCTGCTGGCGCTCGCCGGCGCCCGCGACGAGCGCTACCGCCGCGCGTCGCGGAGGCTTGCCGCGGAGGCGCCGCGGGGATACTCGGCCGTCATCGAGCACGCCGGCCACGCCGCGCATCTGCAGCGTCCCGGCGAGTTCGCCGACGCGCTGCTGGCGTTCCTCGACGAGCGCGTGCGGTCAGTCGAGTCGGTCGACTAGGACGTCTGCGAGTGTTTCCTCGCCGACGTCGACGCCCAGGCCGGGACCGTCCGGGACGTGCATCAGACCTCGCTCCGGCCTCGGCAGCGCTGTCGCGATCGGCGAGTCGAAGACGTCGAGGGTCGCCAACCCGCAGGCGAGCGTCAGATGCTCCTGGCTCGCCAGCTGGAGCGCCGCCGCGATCGTCCAGGGACCGTCGAGCGTGCTCGACAGCCAGGCGGACATGCCAGCCTCGCGCGCGGCGCGCAGCGCGTCGCGAGCGGGAATGAAGCCGCCGCTGGCGGCGAGCTTGACGTTGACCGCGTCGCAGGCCGCGAGCTCGGCGGCGCGGCGCACGTCTTCAGCGGTTCGGATCGGCTCGTCGGCGGCGATCGGGGTCTCGACCTGGGCGCGCACCGCGGCCAGCTCCTCCAGGGTCCGGCACGGCTGCTCGACGAGCTCGAGGTCGTAAGCGGCGAGCGCCGCGATCCGCTCGACCGCCTCCTGGGCGGTCCACGCCCCGTTGGCGTCGAGCCGCAGCGCCGGCCACGTGCCGAGCGCCTCGCGAACCGCCGCGACGCGCGCGCTGTCGTCGGGCAGGCCGACCTTCAGCTTGAAGCAGGAGTAGCCGTCGCGCAGGCCCTGTTTGGCGGCCTCGGCGACCTCGTCGGGCGGCCCGGCCGGCAGCGTCATGTTGACCGGGATCGCGTCGGCGCCCGGATCCCCCAGCGGCCGGCCGCGGCGGCGCGCCTGGAGATCGAGCTCCGACAGCTCCCACGCGGTGCGTGCCTGGCGTGGCGCGTCGCGCTTCGGCGGCCCGGAGGCGAGCGCCTCCCAGACCGCGTCGACGCTGACCCCGTCGTAGGGTTCGAGCGGCGCGGCCTCGCCCCAGCCGGGGTTGCCCTCGTCGTCCTCGAGTCGCACGACGACCAGCTCGCGCTCGGCGAGCACGCCGTTGGCGGTCACGAACGGCTCGTGCAGCGGGATTCGCAGACGCAGCAGGGAGCGCTTCACGACAGCAGGATGCCCGCCGCGAGCAGCAGCGAAAACAGGCCGAGCAGCCGGCCGGTGTCTGCCAGCGCCTCGTTCAGCGACGGTCCATCGGTCCGCTCCGCGACGGTCTTCCACAGCGACGGAACCAGCGGGAGCGTGAGCAGTGGCAAGGCCACCCACCACGACAGGCCGCCGGCTAGTGGGATCGCGATCGCCGTCAGATAGGAGACGACGATCATCGCCTCGAACAGGGTGCGCGCCCGCGCGCGGCCCAACCGGACGGCGAGCGTGCGCTTGCCGGCGCGGCGGTCGGTGTCGGCGTCGCGCACGTTGTTGACGACGAGGATCGCCGACGCGAGCAGACCGACCGGGACGGAAAGCGCGAACGCCTCCCACGGAAGCTCCTGAGCCTGGACGTAGTAGCTGCCGACCACGGCGACGACGCCGAAGAAGAGGAAGACGAACAGCTCGCCGAGGCCCTCGTAGCCGTAGGGCTTCGGCCCGCCGGTGTAGAGCACCCCGGCGGCGATCGAGGCGGCGCCGACCAGCAGCAGCTCCGGCCCCGTGATCGCGGCCAGGTAGAGCCCGGCCAGCACCGCGATGCCGAACGCGACGTAGGTCCCGATCAGCACGCGCCGCGGCGGCATCAGGCCGCCGGCGGTCACGCGCACGGGTCCGAGCCGGTCCTCGGTGTCCGCGCCGCGGCGCGCGTCGGAGTAGTCGTTCGAGAGGTTCGTCCCGATCTGGATGAAGATGCTGCCGATCAGCGCCGCCAGGAAGGCGAGTGGCTTGAACTCGTCGTCGACGATCGCCAGCGCGGTGCCGACCAGCACCGGCGCGACCGCGGCCGGCAGCGTCCGCGGCCTTGCGGCGAGCGCCCAGAGGCGCAGCGCGCCACCGGCGGCTTGGGGCGCCTCGCCGATCGCGCTCACGGCCGGCGCGGGAACTTGCCGAAGTCCGGCGCCCGCTTCTCGCGGTAGGCGTCGCGGCCCTCCTGGGCCTCCTCGCTGCCGTAGAAGAGGAGGTTGGCGTCGTGGGCGAGCTGCTGGATGCCGGTCATCCCGTCCTCGGACGCGTTGAAGCTCGCCTTCAGCAGTCGCAGCGAGAACGGCGACAGCTCGAGCATCTCGCGGCACCACTGGACCGTCTCGAGCTCGAGCCGCTCGAGCGGGACGACCGTGTTGACGAGGCCCATGTCGAGCGCCTCCTGCGCGCCGTACTGGCGGCAGAGGAACCAGATCTCCTTCGCCTTCTTCTGGCCGACCTGGGCGGCCAGCAGGCTCGCGCCGAAGCCGCCGTCGAACGATCCGACCTTCGGCCCGGTCTGACCGAAGCGGGCGTTGTCGGCGGCGATCGAGAGGTCGCAGACGATGTGCAGCACATGGCCGCCGCCGACCGCGTAGCCGGCGATCATCGCGACCACAGGCTTCGGCAGCCGCCGGATCTGGACGTGCAGGTCGGTGACGTGGAAGCGCCCGACCGCTGCCTTGGCGCCCGGATCGGTCATGTAGCCGGAGTCGCCGCGCACGCGCTGATCACCACCGGAGCAGAACGCGAGCGGCCCCTCGCCGGTCAGCACGATCACGCCGACCGCCGTGTCCTCGCGCGCCCGCTCGAGCGCGTCGGAGATCTCGACGATCGTCTGCGGCCGGAAGGCGTTGCGCACCTCGGGCCGGTCGATCGTGATCTTCGCGATCCCGTCCGCGGTCTCGTAGCGGATGTCCGCGTACTCGCCGGCCGTCTGCCAATCGGCGCCGGAGGCGATCAAGCGCTTCGCCTGCTCGGCCGTCCAATCGCTGCTCGTCCTGGTCTCGTCCGTCGCGGCCATCGGGCTGGGAAGGTTAGACCGCGCGGCGTTTGTGGAGCTGCCCACCGCATAGGTGGCTGGTTCCACAAAGGCGCGTACGCTTCGCCCGATGCGCGACTGGATCGGCGAAGCGGCACGGACGCGGCCGGACCACGTCGCGGTGGAAGCGCCGGACGGTCGGCTGACCTATGCCGAGCTCGACGAGCGCGCTGACGTGGCGGCGCGCCAGCTTGCCGCGTTGGGCGTCGGAGAGGGGGGGAGGGTTGCGACCACGCTGCCGCCCTCGATCGTCTTCGCGGCTCTGCTGCACGCCGCGCCGCGGATCGGAGCCGCGCTGGTTCCGCTCAACACGCGCTTGACGGCCGATCAGCAGCGCGTCCAGGCGGCCGTCGTCGGCGCCGACGTGATCGTCGACGCGCCGCTCGACGGTATGGAGGCGGCGGTCGAGCCCCGTCGCGAGCTCCATCCCAGCGCTGTCCACACGGTTCTCTTCACCTCAGGCACGGAGGGCGAGCCCAAGCCCGTTGAGCTGACCGTCGGCAACCTCGACGCGGCGGCCGCGGGATCGGCGGCCGTCTTCGGCAGCGACCCAGGTGACCGCTGGCTGTCGTCGTTGCCGCTGTTCCACGTTGCCGGCTTGAGCATCCTGACCCGCTGCGCCCGCAACGCGACGACGGCAGTCCTCCACGACCGCTTCGACGTCAGGACGGTGCTCGACGCGCTCACCGCCGGCGAGGTCTCGCTGATCTCGCTCGTGCCCACCCAGCTGCGTCGCCTGCGCGATCAGGGGTTGGCCGAGGCGCCCGCGCTGCGCGCCCTGCTGCTCGGCGGCGGCCCGATCCCGCCCGATCTCGTCGACTGGGCGCGTGAGGCAGGTCTTCTGGTCCGTTGCACCTACGGGATGACCGAGACCGCGTCCCAGGTCGCCGTCACCGATCCATGGGAGTCGGCCGCCACGCCGCTCGAGGACGCTGAGATCGAGATCGCCGCCGACGGCGAGATCCTCGTCCGCGGTCCGATGGTCGCGCCCGGCGCGGTCGCGGCCGACGGCTGGCTGCACACCGGCGACGTAGGGGCCGTCGATCGCCACGGCCGCCTCCACGTCGAGGGGCGGATCAAGGAGCTGATCGTCACCGGCGGCGAGAAGGTCGCGCCGGCCGCCGTCGAGGCCGTGCTCGCCGCCCATCCCGCCGTGGCGGACGCGGGCGTAGCCGGCACGCCCGACCCCGACTGGGGCGAGGCGGTCACCGCCTACGTCGTCGAGCGCAGCCCGGTCTCCGACTACGATCTGCTCTCCTTCTGTCGAGAGCGGCTCGCTGGCTACCAGGTGCCGAAACGGGTGGTTCGCGTCTCGTCGTTGCCGCGCAACGCTGGTGGAAAGCTGCTCAGGAACTCCCTCGGCTAGAGTCCTCCGCCGTGATCTACGACA
>DASTKX010000040.1:0-17807 GCA_035715585.1 Thermoleophilaceae bacterium | reverse complement strand
GCGCGATCGTCGAGGCCGAGGGCACCGTCGAGTGGGTCGGCGGCTCGATGGGCGCCAAGAAGGTGATGCTCTACCCCGGCTCGTTCCTGATGGGCGAGGGCGCGCGCGCCGACCACCTCAACGTCGGTGTCGCCAGCGGCGACGTCTGGAAGGACACCGGCGCCAAGGTCGTCCACCTCGCGCCGAACACCACTTCCAACATCCTCGCCAAGTCGATCTCCAAGGACGGCGGGATCATGGGCTACCGCGGACTGGTCCGGATGGGCCACAACTCGCAGGGCTCGAAGTCCCACGTCCAGTGCGACGGCCTGATGATGGACCCGCACTCGCGCTCCGACACCTGGCCCGACATCCAGATCCAGAACCCGCACGTCACCGTCGCCCACGAGGCCGTGGTCGGCAAGATCTCCGACGAGCAGCTGTTCTACCTCCAGTCCCGCGGCCTCTCCGAGGAGGAGGCAGCCGCAATGATCGTCAACGGCTTCATCGAGCCCGTGACGAAGGAGCTCCCGATGGAGTACGCCGTCGAGCTGAATCGCCTGATCCAGCTCGAGATGGTCGGCAGCATCGGTTAGCCGGCTGCAAACCGTCGCCTGGCGGCGTCATCACAGGCCTCGCGGGCTGGCGCCCGCCACGGCCTGCTCTTCCTTGCCATGCTCGGTTTTCGCGCGGCTAACCGACGCTGCAAGTGCCTTTCCGTAACCGAAGATCATGTTCTCCGACCTGGGGTTGCTCCCTGGGAAGCGGAGGACGCACTTCTCGATCCATGTCGCACGAGGATCGAGACCACCCATGCGAACCTCGAACGCCGTTGGGCCGTTCTAGGGGCCACTGCGGCTGGCAGGCTGCTGGTCGTCGTCTTCACGAAGAGGGGCTCGCAGATCAGGGTCGTGACTGCTCGACACGCAACCCGCTTGGAGAGGCGGCGCTATCGTCGGAGGTACAAATGATTCGAGACGGACGCACCAAGCGCCAGATGAAGGTGCTGGAGACCCTCGACGATCTGCCCGTCTTCAAGACGGAAGCCGAGGAGGCAGACTTCTGGGCGACGCATGAGCTCGGCCAGGAGATCCTGGATCAGATGGGCCCGATGGAGCCTGGCATCCTGCCGCCGCCTCGGGTCGAGCCGAGTCCGTCACGCGAGTCGCGCTCTCAATAAGGCGCTTACTCGGGCCAGCTCGCGTCGCCGGTGACGGCGCCGCGCATGACCTTGAGGCTGAGGAGGGCGCACTTGCGGCGGGTGGGGGAGATCTCGATGCCGAGCAGGTCGATGACCCAGTCGGCGCCGAGGGCGGCGATGGCGTTGGCCTTCATGCCGATCAGCTCCTCGCTGGCTATCGAGGCGGAGGCCTGGGAGATCGCGCAGCCGTGGCCGTGGAAGCGGAGGTCGGTGACGGTGCCGCTGTCGTCGACGACCAGGTGGACGCCCAGCTCGTCGCCGCAGAGCGGGTTGTGGTCGTGCCACTCGCGGTCGTGAGGCTCGAGCTGGCCGAAGTTGCGCGGCGCCTTGTAGTGATCGAGGATGTAGTCGCGGTAGAGGGCGTCCATCAGAGTCCGAACACCTCGCGGGCGGTCTGGAGGGCCGCGATCAGACGATCGGCGTCGTCGTGGGTGTTGTAGACGTGGAAGCTGGCGCGCGCGGTGGCCGGAACGCCCATCTCGCGCATCAGTGGCTGGGCGCAGTGGTGGCCGGCGCGGATGCAGACGTTCTCGCGGTCGCAGATCTCGGCGAGGTCGTGGGGGTGGATGCCCTTCAGCTCGAACGAGATCACGCCGCCGCGCAGGTCGGGGTCGATCGGGCCGAACGCGTGCAGGCCCTCGACCTCCTCGAGCCGTCCGAGCGTGTAAGCGGTCAGCTCGCGCTCGTGGGCGCGCACCGTGTCCATGCCGATCGCGGACAGGTAGTCGATCGCGACGCCGAGCCCGACGCCCTCGGCGATCGCCGACGTGCCGGCCTCGAACTTCCACGGCAGCTCGTTCCAGGTCGACATGTCGAAGCCGACCGTGGCGATCATGTCGCCGCCGCCGAGGAACGGGCCCATCGCCTCGAGGATCGAGCGGCGGCCGTGCAGCACGCCGATCCCTGTCGGACCGAGCGCCTTGTGACCGGTCCAGGCGTAGAAGTCGGAGTCGATCGAGGCGACGTCGACCGGCATCTGCGGCATCGCCTGCGAGCCGTCGACCAGCGTGACCGCGCCCGCGACGTGGGCACGGCGGACGATCTCGGCGACCGGATTGATCGTGCCGAGCACGTTCGACACGTGGGCGACCGAGACGAGCTTCACGCGTCCGCCGGCGAGCGCCTCGTCCAGTTCGTCGAGCGAAAGCTGGCCATCCTCGGAGACGCGGAGGTAGCGCAGCTTCGCGCCCTGGCGCTGGCAGAGCAGCTGCCACGGCACGATGTTCGAGTGGTGCTCCATGTGGGTGATCAGGACCTCGTCGCCGGGGCCGACGTTGTCGAGGCCCCAGGCGTGGGCGACGAGGTTGATCGCCTCGGTGGCGTTGCGGGTGAAGATCGTCGTGTCGGTCTCGCCGCCGGCGAAGGCCGCGATCCGCGCCCGCGCGCCCTCGAAGAGGTCGGTCGCCTCCTGCGCCAGCTCGTAGACGGCGCGGTGGAGGTTGGCGTTCGAGTTGCGGTAGTAGGAGTCGATCGCCTCGATGACGGCGGTCGGCTTCTGCGAGGTGTTGGCAGAGTCGAGGTAGGCGATCGGCAGGCCGTCGCGCTCGCGCGACAGGATCGGGAAGTCGGCGCGCACCTCCGCGAGCGGCTTGGTCGCAGTGGTGGGCGGCGGCATCGTCACGCCTCCTGCGCCGCTCCCGCTCGGTGGCCGACGAACTCCTTGACCTGGTCCTCGGCGGCGAGCAGCTTCTCGCCGATCCGGCGGCGGATCAGCGTCTCGAGGCCGGGGTCGTCGAGGCGCTGCACGACCTCCTCGAAGTAGCCCTCGACGAGCGTCCGGACCGCCTCGATCCGCGAGATCCCGCGGGTCATCATGTAGAAGATCTGGTCCTCGTCGAGCTCGCCGACGGTGCCGCCGTGCGACGCCGAGACGTCGTCGACCTTGACGATCAGCGACGGGATCGCGTCGCCCTTCGCCCGCTGGGAGAGCAGCATCTGGTGGGTCTGCAGGTAGGTGTGGGAGTCGCGCGCGCCCTCGATGATCTCGATCAGGCCCTCATAGGACGCACGCGACTCGCCGGTCAGCGCGCCCTTCCAGACCGTGTCACCCGCCGTGTGCGGCGCCTCGTGCAGGTCTGTCGTGAACAGGTCGAGGTGCTCGTCGCGCTCGGTGAAGTAGAGGCCCGTGTGACGCATGTCGGAGCCCTTCTCCGCCGTGATGATGTCGAGCACCTGCTTGGTCAGCCGGCCACCGAGGTGGACCGGCACCCAGCTGACGAAGGCGTCGCGGGCGATCACGACGCGCTTGGTCGAGATGTCGTAGATCTCGCCGCGGCCCCAGTCCTGGAAGTGGGCGACCTTGGCGCGCGCGCCCGGGGCGGTGTAGAGCTCGAAGGCGCCGGCGTGCAGCGCCTGGCCGTCGATGTCGGCGCCGAGGCAGTACTCGCGGATCGCGCACTCGGAGTTCTCGCCGAGGATCGCCAGCGTGTGCGCGTACTGGGCTGTGCCCGGCTCGTCGATCGCGTAGACGCTCTGGATCGGCTTCTCGACGCGGACGTTCGCCGGGACGTGGATGAACACGCCGCCGGTCCAGAACGCGGCGGTCGCGGCCGGGAACTTGCCCTCGGTCTCGGAGAGGCGGCGCATGTAGTGCTCGCGCACCAGCTCGCCGTGCTCCTCGACGGCCTGCTCGAGCGGCATCACGATCACGCCCTGTTCGGCCAGCTCGGCGTCCACGTGGGTGTAGATCGTGCTGGCGCCGCGCTGGACGATCAGCGCGCCCGGCTCGCCGTCGAGCGCGTCGCGGACCTCGCTCGGCAGCTCGGCCTCGGAGCCGACCGGCTCGTAGCGGCGCGGCTCGAGCGCGTCGAGGTCGAGGTTGCGCAGCGAGGTCGTCCAGAAGCCCGAGCGGCGCCAGGTTGGCACCGGCTCGGCCTCGTAGGCCTCGAGTGCGGCCTTGCGCCGCTCCGCGATCCAGTCGGAGGCGTTATTAGCCGGCATTTGCCGCCGCTACCTCCTCGCGAATCTGGTCGTAGCCGGTGTCCTCGAGCTCGGCGGCCAGCTCCGGGCCGCCCTCGCGGACGATCCGGCCGTCGAGCATGATGTGGACGAACTCCGGCTTTACGTAGTCGAGGATGCGCGTGTAGTGGGTGATGATCAGCGAGCCCATCTCGGGTCCGCGCAGCGCGTTGACGCCGTCGGAGACGATCCGCAGCGCGTCGATGTCGAGTCCCGAGTCGGTCTCGTCGAGCACCGCGATCTCCGGCTTCAGCATCGCCAGCTGGAGGATCTCGGCGCGCTTCTTCTCGCCGCCGGAGAAGCCCTCGTTGAGGTAGCGGCTGGTGAAGGCGCGGTCGATCCGCAGCAGCTCCATGTTCTCGCCGAGCAGCTTGCCGAACTCCTTGACCTTGATCGGCTCCTCGCGCTTGGCGTTGACGGCCATGCGGAGGAAGTTCGCGACCGACACGCCGGGGATCGTCGCCGGGTACTGGAAGGCCATGAAGAGGCCGGCGCGGGCGCGCTCGTCAGGGTCGGCCTCGGTCAGGTCCTCGCCGTTGAAGACGATCTTGCCGTCGGTCACCTCATAGACGGGATTGCCCATGATCGTGTTGGCGAGCGTCGACTTGCCGGAGCCGTTGGGGCCCATCAGCGCGTGCGTCTCACCCTTGCGCACCGTGAGGTTCAGCCCGCGCAGGATCTCGCGCTCCTCGATGCGTACGTGCAGGTTCTGAATCTCCAAGCTCATGCGGTGGCGTTCTCCGTGCCTTCCAAGTCGTGGTCGTCGCCGACGTTAGGGCGACCTATGAGGTTATCGGCGCAGCCGTCTCGGCTCAGCGCCCGGCTGCCAGCAGCCGCAGATCGTGGGCCAAGCGCTCGGGAGTGACCTCGCCGAGCGGGTAGCCGACCCGCTGGACGCCGTTGCCGTCGACCAGCACGATACGCGCTGTGTGGTCGAGGTCGTCGAGCTGCGGCTCGACGGCGTATCCGCGCCAGATCCGGCGCAACTGCGGACGGGTCCCGAGCACGAAGCGCATCCGGCCGGTCATCCGCTGCTCGGAGAGGAAGGCGCGCGCGCTATTCGGCGTGTCGTTGGCCGGATCGACCGAGATCGCGAGCGCCGGCAGGTCGCGCCCGAGCTTGTTGAGCGCCCCCTTGACCTGCTGCGCCTGAAGCGGGCAGCTGTCCTCGCAGTTCGAGTAGAGGAACGTCACGATCGCCGGCCGGCCGCGCAGGTCGGCCATCCGCACGACGTCGCCTTCCTCGTCGGGCAGCCCGACCTCAGGCGCCTTCAGTCCCGCCGGCAGCGTCGCCCCGGCGAACCGCTTCCCGCTCGACGCCTCGTCCGACGAGTCGGTGGCGGCCAGCGCGATGGCGCCGAACGCCGCCACGGCAACCACCACCAGCGCGATCGTCACACGCGGATTCACGCTTGCAGGGTAGTTCGACGGTGAATCTAAGGCTCTACGAGTCCACGCCTGATCGCGTAGCGAGCCAGCTCGACGCGGTCGCGCATGCCGAGCTTGGCGAGCACGTTGCCGCGGTGCGACTCGACGGTCTTCTCCGAGACCTTCAGCGCCTCCGCGATCTGGCGGTTGGTGCGCGCCTCGGCGATCAGCTTGACCACCTCCAGCTCGCGCGCCGTCAGCTCCTCGCGGCGGGAATCGGGGTCCTCCTCGAGCCAGCGCCGCATCAGCGCCTGCTGGGTCGACGACGAGATGAACGTCCGTCCCGCGGCGATCGTGCGGATCGCGTCGATCAGGTCGGAGTCGGCGGCGCGCTTCGGCACGTAGCCGAGCGCGCCGGCGTCGAGCGCGTCGAAGAAGTAGCGCTCGTCCTCGTGCATCGAGAGCATCAGCAGGCCGATGTCGTCGCGATGGCCGTGGATTTGGCGCGCGGCTTGGAGCCCAGTCAGTCCGGGCATGGAGACGTCGAGCACAGCTACGTCGGGGCGCTCGGCCAGGGCGAGCTCGACGGCCGCGATGCCGTCGGCCGCCTCGCCGACGACCGACATGTCGGCCTGGCGCTCGATCAGCATCGCCAGCCCCGAGCGGACCACGCCATGGTCGTCCGCGATCGAGACCCGGATCACGGCAGCCTCAGCGTCAGCTCGGTGCCGGCGCCGCGCTCGGAGCGCAGGTCGAGCGCCCCGCCGGCCAGCCGCGCGCGCTCGGCCATGCCGTCGAGGCCGAGCCCGCCGGCGCGAGCGGCGAACGGGTCGAAGCCGTCGCCGTCGTCGCGGACGCGCAGCTCAACGCTGTCGCCGACCGTCTTCAGCTCGACGTCGATTCGGCCCGGGCGCGCGTGCTGGGCAGCGTTGCTGAGCGCCTCCTGCGCGACCCGGTAGACCACTGTCTGGACGTCCTCGTCGAGCCCGCTCGGATCGCCGCTGACGGCGATGTGCGCCTCGACGCCGGTGCGATCGGCGAAGCCGCGCAGCTGGGCCTCGATCGCGGGGGCGAGGCCGTGGTCGTCGAGCGCCGTCGGACGCAGCTGGCGCGCCAGGCGCAGGAGCTCGTCCATCGCCTGGCCGGTGAGCTGCTTGAGCTCGGCGACCTGGGGGCGCTGGTCGGGCGGCACGTCCTGGGCGAGCGCCTCGAGCCGCAGCAGGATCCCGGTCAGCGCCTGGTTGACCTCGTCGTGGAGGTCGCGCGCCACCCGCCGCCGCTCCTCCTCCTGGCCGCGCAGCACGAGCTTGCCGGACCGCCGCCGCTCGTCGTCGACGCGCTGCAGCAGGCGGCGGAAGGAGGCGGCAAGGCGGTCGATCTCCTCGGTCTGGTCGTCGCCGAGGTCGAAGGTAGCGGGCTCGGTCGGGTCGATCTCCTCGAGTCGCTCGACGAGCCGCTCGAGCGGGTCGAACCGCTTCTGGAGCATCCAGAGGTTGACGCAGAGCGTCAGCACGATCGCCAGCGCCAGGATCAGGAACTGCCAGCGCTGCTCGCCGACGGAGATGTCGAGACCCGCGGCCAGGCTGGCCGCGAACAGGGTGATCGTGACCAACACCACGTTGGCCGCCACCACCTGCCCGATCAGGGAGTCGTCGCGTCGTCGCATCAAATGGGGTCCAGACCCCATATCGGCAGCGACCCCCGATGACGACAATGCCAATTAGAAGCTTTCGGCGATGGGCGCCGTGAGCTTCCGCAAGCAGTGTCTGGGTTGAACAGCGCCGGGGCGTCCGAGAGGGCGCCCCGGCCGCGTTCTGGGGGAGTCGAGTAGAATGGCCTAAGACCAGACCGACTTTCAGGAGTTTTCGCATGCCCAGCGGTGCTGAGCTGATCAAGAAGGCCAAGGAGCAGATCACCGAGGTCGACCCGAGCGAGGTCCACGACCTGCTGGGCAACGGGCATCGCGAGAGCACCGTGCTGGTCGACTGCCGCGAGGAGCACGAGTTCGCCGAGTCGCACCTGCCGGGCGCCGTCCACGTGCCGCGCGGCCACCTCGAGCAGCGCATCGAGGGCGCCGCGGGCGACAAGTCGGCGCGGGTCATCATCTACTGCCAGTCCGGCAACCGCTCCGCGCTGGCCGCCAAGACGCTGATCGACGAGCTCGGCTACGAGCAGGCCGAGTCGATGACCGGCGGCATCACGCTCTGGAAGGACCGCGGCTACGAGGTCGAGACTCCGCGCCGGCTGACCGCCGAGCAGCGCGAGCGCTACTCGCGCCACCTGCTCGTCCCGGAGATCGGCCTCGAGGGCCAGCTCAAGCTGCTCGACGCGAAGGTGCTGCTGCTCGGCGCCGGCGGGCTCGGCTCGCCGACCGCGCTCTACCTGGCAGCGGCCGGCGTCGGCACGATCGGGATCGTCGACGACGACGTCGTCGACCTGTCGAATCTCCAGCGCCAGGTCGCCCACTCCGAGAGCAGGATCGGCGTCGCGAAGGTCGACTCCGCCGAGCAGGCGATTCACGAGATCAACTCGGACGTGAACGTCGTCAAGTACCAGACCCGGCTCGACGCCTCGAACATCATGGAGATCATCGACGGCTACGACGTGATCGTCGACGGCGTCGACAACTTCCCGACGCGCTACCTGCTCAACGACGCGACGGTGCGGCTGAGGATCCCGGTCGTCTCGGCGTCGATCCTCGGTTTCGACGGCCAGCTGTCGGTCTTCGCTCCCTACGACGGCCCCTGCTACCGCTGCCTCTACCCGACGCCGCCGCCGGCCGAGCTCGCTCCGTCCTGCGGCGCCAACGGCGTGCTCGGCGCGCTGCCGGGGATCATGGGCGTCCTGCAGGCGATCGAGGTCGTCAAGCTGGTCACCGGCGCCGGCGAGCCGCTGATCGGGCGGCTGCTGCTCTACGAGGCGCTCAGCACCAGTTTCACCGACCTCAAGGTGCGGCGCGATCCGGAGTGCCCGATCTGCTCGCGCGACCCCGACTCGATCTCCGACGACGAGATGGGCGTCTTCCCGGACTACGAGCTGTTCTGCGCCGCCGCCGGCTGAGATAGGGTCCGCTCCGTGAGCACGATCAAGATTCCCCCGGTCCTGCGCGCGTCGACTGGCGGCGAGCGCGAGGTTTCGGCTGACGGGGCTGACGTCGGCGAGCTGCTGAAGGCGCTTGCGACGGCGCATCCGGCGACCGAGAGCCAGCTCTTCGGTGACGACGGAACGCTCAACCGCTACGTCAACGTCTACCTCAACGACGAGGACGTCCGGGTTCTGAACGGACTCGACACGGCGGTCAAGGCCGACGACACGCTCGTCATCCTGCCGGCGATGGCCGGCGGCTCGTAGCCTGAAGCGCGGCGCGGCGAGCGCTGGACATAGTCCCGGCGTGGGGGTACGGTCGGTCTGACCCTGCTGACTGGAGGAGGTTGCCATGTCATCCGCCGTGCCGGACTCCGATCTCAAGGCGCGCCACCGCGCGATGTGGGCATCGGGGGACTACCCCTCGATGGTCGACACCTTCCTGCTCCCGTTGGGGCCGCGGCTCGTCGATGCCTGCGGGGTCGAGGCTGGGATGACGGTGCTCGACGTGGCGGCGGGGACCGGCAACGCGTCGATCCCGGCGGCCGAGCGCGGAGCGCGTGTGACGGCCAGCGACCTGACGCCCGAGCTGTTGGAGGCAGGCCGCGCCCGCGCGGAGTCGAACGGGCTCGAGCTCGAGTGGACGCCCGCGGACGCGGAGAGCCTGCCGTTCGAGGACGGATCGTTCGACGTCGTGATGTCGTCGATCGGGGCGATGTTCGCGCCGCACCACCAGGACGTCGCCGACGAGCTGGTCCGCGTCTGCCGTCCAGGCGGGACGATCGGGATGCTGAACTGGACGCCGGAGGGCATGATCGGCGCGTTGTTTCGCGTCATGGGCCCGTTCGCGCCTCCGCCTCCGCCCGGCGCGCAGCCGCCGCCGCTTTGGGGTGGCGAGGACCACGTCCGCGAGCTGTTCGGCGACCGCGTCGACTGGCGAACGCTCGAGCGCGACCTCCTCGAGATCACCGCGTTCGAGCATCCCCGCGACTACGGCGAGCACTTCAAGGCTCGCTACGGCCCGACGATCGCCGCGCGTGCGAACGCGTCCAAGGACGGCCGCGAGGCGGAGTTCGACGAGGCGCTCGACAGGTTCTGCGACGAGTGGAACCGTGGCGCCCCCGACGACGCGCGCTTCGAGAAGGAGTACCTGGTCGCCGTCGGCACGCGCGGGTGATCGGCGCTCCGGGCTTGTGCCCGGCGCTACACTTTCTGAAGTGATGGAGGGCCTACAGAACCGGCCTTGCGGGGGTCGCTACGGCGACATCGTCGAGGCGATCGGCAATACGCCGCTGGTCGAGCTGAAGCGGCTGTCGCCGAAGCCGGGCGTGCGGATCTACGCCAAGCTCGAGTCCTACAACCCGACCGGGTCGGTCAAGGACCGCGTCGCGCGCGGATTGATCGAGGACGCCGAGACGCGCGGGGCGATCGCGCCCGGCCAGACGATCCTCGAGCCGACTTCCGGCAACACCGGGATCTCGCTGGCGATGATCTGCCAGCGCAAGGGCTACCCGCTGAAGGTCGTGATGCCCGACAACGTCACCGCGGAGCGGACTCAGCTGCTGAGCATGTACGGCGCCGAGATCGTCTACTCGCCCGGCGAGCAGGGCTCGAACGGCGCCGTCGCGCTGGCGCTCGAGATGGCGGAGGCCGACGCGAGCTATTACATGCCGTACCAGTACGGCAACAGCGCCAACCCCGACGCCCACTACAACGGCACGGCGTTGGAGATCCTCGACGAGCTCGACGAGGTGACAGCCTTCGTCGCCGGCCTCGGCACCGGCGGGACGCTGATGGGCAACGGCCGCCGCTTCAAGGAGCACGACCCCGAGACGACGATCGTTGCCGCGGAGCCGCTGCAGGGCGAGCTCGTCCAGGGCCTGCGCTCGCTCGACGACGGCTTCATCCCGCCGATCATCGACCTGGCGCTGATCGACCGCAAGATCTTCGTCTCGAACCGCGACGCGGTCGTCTGGACCAAGAAGCTGCTTGCCGAGGAGGGCCTGTTCCTCGGGGTCTCGACCGGCGCGATCGCCGCGATCGCGACGCGGATCGCCGGCGAGCTCGACGAAGGCAACGTCGTCTTCGTCTCACCCGACGACGGCTGGAAGTACCTCAGCTCCAGCGTCTACACGAAGCCGATCGATCAGCTGGAAGCCGAGGGCGTGCTCGACTCCGCTTCCTTCTGGTAGCCGCTCTCGAGCGGCCCGTCGGGCAGATCGTCGTCGTAGGGGACGTCGCCCATCACGACAGCGGGGTCGACCGGTAGGCCGCCCGGATCGTCGCGGCGCGGTGGGGGCGGCTCGATCTCCGCGTCGCCGCGACGGTCATCATCCTCGTCGTCGTCCTCGCCGATGCCCTGCAACGAGTTGCGCAGCTCGCGCATCCCGCGGCCGAGCGAGCGCGCCGTCTCCGGCAGCCGCGCCGGGCCGAGCACCAGCAGCGCGATCACGAGGATCACGATCAGCTCGATCGGCGAGGGGGAGAGAAACGCCACGGCCTAGAAGGGTAGTCCGACCGCGCGCACCCGGCAAAGCCGGGCGCCTGCGGCTGCCCTTTACGCTTCGTCTCATGCGGATGACCAGGGCCCAGTGGGACGAGCTGATCGCGCACGCTCAGGAGGAGGCGCCGAACGAGTGCTGCGGCTACGCGCGCGGCAAGGACGGCGTCATCGACGCGGTCTACCGGGCGGTCAACGAGCGCCACTCGCCGTACGGCTTCGAGTTCGGCTTCGCAGCGCTCAACGCGACCAACGAGCTCGACGACGAGGGCTGGGAGGTTGCGACCTACCACTCGCACCCGCGCAGCGCGGCCGAGCCGTCGCAGACCGACATCAACCTCGCCACCTATCCGAGCTGGACCTATCTGATCGTCTCGCTCGACGGCGACCCGCACGTGCGCGCCTGGCGGATCGTCGACGGCAAGGTCGACGAGCAGCCGATCGAGGTCGATGGCTGATCTCCCCGGACCGGACCAGGGAGCGGAGGAGACCGAGCCTCCACGCGACGCCGCGCACGAACGGGCCCGCAAGATCGATCCGCGCTACACCGAGGGCCAGCTGGTCAAGGTCGGCTGGGCCGGCAACCAGGCCGAGGCCGAGCTGATCCAGGGCCTGCTGCTCGAGAACGGCATCCCGAGCACGCTGAGCCGCTCGATGGGCTTCGACGTGCCCGACTTCCTGGCGGCGGGACCGCGCGACATCTACGTGCCGGCCTCCGGTGTGGAGGCCGCACGTGAGCTGCTGCCCGACACCGGCATGGCGCCGGGGGAGGTGGCCGGCCCTCAGCTGGCCCAGGCGCTGAAGATCGCCGCCGTCCTGCTGCTCGTCGGAGGCGGCGTCGCGCTACTGGCCTGGCTGCTCCAACCGGCCGGCTGACCTACGCCCGGTAGCCTTCGCGCGCGATGGACTTCGCCCCGTCCGAGCGCGTCGCCGAGCTGCGCGGCCGCGTCCAGGCCTTCATGGCCGAGCACGTCATGCCCGTCGAGGACGAGGCGATGCGCGCGCTCGACGAGGAGGTCGCCCCCGGGGTCGCCTATCCCGCGATCCTGGTCGAGCTGCGCGAGCGCGCGAAGGGGGAGGGGCTCTGGAACCTCTTCATGCCGGACGAGGAGCACGGCCCGGGGCTCGCCAACTGGGAGTACGGGCTGCTCTGCGAGGACATGGGGCGGTCGCCGGTCGCGCCGATGGTCTTCAACTGCTCCGCGCCCGACACCGGCAACATGGAGATCCTCGCGGAGTACGGCAGCGACGAGCAGAAGCGGCGCTGGCTGGCGCCGCTGCTGGCCGACCACGTCCGCAGCTGCTTCTCGATGACCGAGCCGGAGACCGCGGGCTCGGATCCGACCGGGCTCGCCGCCCGGGCGGTGCTCGAGGGCGACGAGTGGACGATCGACGGCCACAAGTGGTTCACCTCGGGCTACAACGGCGCCGAAGTCGCGATCGCGATGGTCGTCACCGACCCCGACGCGGCGCCGCACAAGCGCGCGAGCATGATCCTCGTGCCGGTCGACACGCCCGGCTTCACCGGCGTCCGTCCGGTGCCGGTGATGGGCCACAGCGCCGGCCCCGGCCACTGGGAGGTCACCTACGAGGACGTTCGCGTGCCCGCAGCCAACCTGCTCGGCTCGCGCGGCGACGGCTTCGCGATCGCCCAGGCGCGGCTCGGGCCCGGCCGCATCCACCACTGCATGCGCGCGATCGGATCGGCCGAGCGGGCCTTCGAGCTGATGTGCGCGCGCGCCAACGAGCGCGAGGCGTTCGGCGGTCCGCTCGCCGACAAGCAGTTCGTCCAGGACTTCGTCGCGACCTCGCGGATCGAGATCGACGCCGCCCGCCTGATGGTCCTGCACGCTGCCTGGAAGATGGACACCGAGGGCAAGCACGCCGCGCGCCAGCAGATCTCGATGATCAAGGTCGTCGCCGCCCAGATGCACCAGGTGGTCTGCGACCGTGCGATGCAGGTTCATGGCGCGCTCGGGATGTCCGACGACGTCCCGCTGGCGCTGATGTGGCGCCAGGGCCGCTGGCTGCGGATCGCCGACGGGCCCGACGAGGTACACAAGCAGTCGATCGCGCGGCGCGAGCTGAGCCGCTTCAAATAGGAGAGAGCTAGATGGCAACCGCCGCCCCCACCAGCCCCGCCGACCACGGCCTGACCGACGAGCAGCGCGACTTCGTCGCGGCGATCCGCGACTACGCGGCGCGCGAGGTGACGCCCGCCAAGCTCGATGCGCTGACCGACGGCGGCAAGGACCCGCACAACCACGAGGTCGCCGCTCAGCTGGGCGAGCTCGGCTGGTACGGCGTGACGATCCCCGAGCAGTACGGCGGCTCCGGCGGCAGCTTCCTCGACGCGACGCTGTTCCTCGAGGAGAGCGCGCGCGGCGAGATCCCGGTCGGCGCCTACGGCGTCACGCTGATCTGCGTCGGCGCGCTGAACAAGTTCGGCAGCGAGGAGCAGAAGCAGGATCTGCTCGGCCGCGTCGCCGCCGGCGGCACGCTGGCGATCGCGATGTCCGAGCCCGACGCCGGCTCCGACGTCGCCGCGCTGAAGTGCAAGGCGCGCCGCGACGGCGACGAGTGGGTGATCAGCGGCTCGAAGATGTGGTGCTCGTTCGCCCACAAGGCGAGTCACACGCTGATCGTCTGCCGTACCGGCGAGGGCTCCGAGCGCCATGACGGGCTCTCGATGATCTTCGTCCCGCGCGAGGCCGAGGGCTTCACGATGCGGCGAATCGACACGCTCGGCGGCGAGGACACCAACGAGCTGCACCTCGACGACGTCCGCGTGCCGGCCGAGAACCTGCTCGGGACCGAGGGCGCGGGCTGGATCCAGCTGATGGCCGGGCTCAACAACGAGCGCGTGATCCTCGCGGCGCTCGCGCTCGGACTCGCCCAGCGGGCGTTCGACGACACGCTCGCCTACGTCAAGGAGCGGCGTCAGTTCGGTCGCCCGGTCGGGTCGTTCCAGGCTCTGCAGCACCGGCTCGCCGATCTCGCGACCGATCTCGCCCAGGCGCGGCTGTTGGTGCGCTGGGTCGCGCGCCTGACCGACGAGGATCCGCTCCGGATGCTGCCTCAGGAGGCTTCGATGGCGAAGCTCGCCACCACCGAGCTCGCGAAGCGCTGCGGCCTCGAGGCGGTCCAGATGGCCGGCGGCTACGGCTACGCCAAGGAGTACCCGATGGAGCGCCACCTGCGCTCCGCCGTGGTCACGACGATCTACGGCGGCACGTCGGAGATCCAGCGCAACATCATCGCCAAGACGCTCGGTCTCTGACAGTAGGCCGAATCGCGCCAGCTGGCCTGCTTGTTGCTAAAGCCAGAGGGCGTTGCGGCCGATCACTTAGCCGTGGGCATCCCTCGCCCTGTCACCCGACTGGCCCCTGTAGGGGAAGCTGACGCTCGCGTCGGTTCGGCTACGGACGCCATGCGGGCGGTAACCCGCCTGCTGAGCGCCTCCGCCGACCTGCAGGGGCCAGACGTGGTCCGCCGCCGGCTGGTCGCCGAGGCGCGTGACTTCTTCGGCGTCGCGCGCGCCGTCCTGCTCGAGGTTCGCGAGAGCGAGGGCCGCACCGAGCCGGTCGTGGCGAGTCCGGCGATCGGCGTGGCGCGCCGTACGCTCCCGGTCTCCGACCTGCCGCCACTCGACCTGCTGTTGCACCAGGGGCTGCCGGCGCTGCTCGCCCAGCGCGCCGAGGCCCAGGCGATCGACCGTGTGCTCGGCCTCGACGGCAGCTCGGGAACGGCGCTGCTGCTGCCGATGCGGGCCGGCAGCGCGGTTCGCAACGTGCTGCTGCTGCTCGACGAGGAAGGACGCGACTTCAGCGAGGTCGAGATCGGCGTCGCCGGCTCCTTCGCCGCAGCGGCGGCTGCGAGTCTCGCCCAGATGCGGCTCGCCGAGGAGCACGCCGCGCAGGTCGCCCAGCAGGCGGCGCTCGCGCGGGCGGCGAAGACGCTCAACGAGAGCCTCGACCTCAACCGCGTGCTCGTCCAGATCTGCACCGAGGCGGCGAGCATCCTCGACGGCGACAACGCCGCGATCTTTCGTGGAGACACCGCCGGGCTG
Source organism: Thermoleophilaceae bacterium (assembly GCA_035715585.1). Taxonomy (GTDB): domain Bacteria; phylum Actinomycetota; class Thermoleophilia; order Solirubrobacterales; family Thermoleophilaceae; genus JAAYBF01. The sequence continues at coordinate 2,649 of DASTKX010000040.1, read as the reverse complement.
ACGATCGAGGCGGTCCACGGCATCGTGCCGGAGGCGATCGGCTACCGGGTCGCGCCCGGTGTCGGGCTGTCCGGGCGCGTCGTCGAGCTCGACAAGCCGCTGATCACCAACGACTACCAGGCACTGACGTCGAAGCCCGACGCCGCCCTCTTCGGCGAGGTGCGCAGCTGCGTCGCCGTGCCGATGCACTGGGACGGCAAGCTGCGCGGCGTGCTCGCCGTCGGCTTCCACCGTCGCCACGAGGTCACGCGCGAGGACATGAACCTGCTCGAGGCGTTCGGCGAGCTGGCCGCGGCCGCCTGCCGCAACGCCAGCGCCCACGCCGGGTTGGCGCAGGTCGCGCGCACCGACGGCCTGACCGGCTGTCTGAACCACACAGCGATGCAGCACATGCTGCGGCGCGAGATCGAGCGCGGCGAGCGGACCGGCCACCGGCTGTCGCTCGTGCTGATCGACCTCGACGATTTCAAGCAGGTCAACGAGGAGCACGGGCATCTCGCCGGCGACGAGGTGCTGCGCCGCGTCGGCAGCGCGCTGCGTGGCGCGGTTCGGCCCTATGACCTCGTCGCGCGCTATGGCGGCGACGAGTTCGCGATCGTCGCGATCGAGGCCGACGAGCAGGCGGCCGCGGAGCTCGCGCGGCGGACGCTCGACGGCATCGAGCGGGCGCTCACCGCCGACGGCGGCGTGCCCGACGGCTGTGGCGCCAGCGCCGGCGTAGCCGAGTGGCAGCCCGACCAGACGCCGGCGGCGTTGATCGACAACGCCGACCGCGCCCTGCTGCACGGCAAGCAACATCGGGGGCGCGGCTCGGTCGTCGTCTACTCGGCGCTGCCCGCCGGTCTGCGGCCGCTGCCGACGCAGCGGCCCGCGAACGTCCAGCCGCCGATCGCGTCGTTGGCCGCCGTCGAGGCCGCCTGGCCCGACCAGGGCCGCGAGCAGACCGAGCGGCTGCGCGTCAGGACGCGCCAGCTCTCGCTCGCCAACGCGATCGGCGCGCGCCTGTCGGCGATGACCGATCCCGAGGAGATCATCGGGGCCGCCGTCGACGAGCTGAACCGGGCGTTCGGATACTTCCTCTGCGCGATCGTGCGGATCCGCGAGGACAACTACGTCGAGGCGGTGGCCTGGCGCGGCACGGCGCTGCCACCCGGCGACGGGCCCGGACTGGCGATGCCGCGCGCCGCCGGCGTGATCGGGCGCTGCCTGCGCGAGCGCCGGCCGGTGATCGTCGCCGACGTGCGCGACGAGCCCGACTACGTCGCCAAGCCCCAGACTGCCGACGTCCGCTCGGAGCTGGTCGTGCCGCTCTGGGTCGGCGACGAGCTCTGGGGAGCGATCGACATCGAGGAGGAGCGGCCGAACGCCTTCGACGAGGACGACGCGCGCCTGGTGCAGACCGTCGCCGGCCAGGTGGGGTCGGCGCTGCGCTCGGCGATGCTCTACGAGCGCCTGGACGGCGCCTACATCGGCACCGCGCAGGCGCTTGCCGCGGCGCTCGAGGCCGGCGATCGCGAGCAGGGCGTCTCCGGCGCGGTGATCGGGCTGGCGACGGCGGTCGGCCGCCGGCTCGGGCTGGAGCGGGAGGAGGTCCGCGCGCTACGCCTCGCCGCGATCTTCCACGACATCGGCAAGGTCTCGGTCTCCGAGGAGGTGCTCAACAAGAGCGGTCCGCTGACCGAGACCGAGCGGCGCCAGATCGAGCGCCACACGGTCGTCGGCGAGAGCATCCTGTCCTCGGTCGAGTTCCTCGAGGACGTTCGGCCGCTGGTGCGCCATGCCCACGAGCGCTGGGACGGCGCCGGCTATCCGGACGGCCTCGCCGGCGAGGCGATCCCGCTCGGCGCGCGCATCGTCCACGCCTGCGACGCCTACGACGCGATGACCGCCGAGCGGCCCTACCGCGAGTCGCTGTCGAAGACGGACGCCCGCGAGCAGCTCGCCGCCGGCGCCGGCAGCCAGTTCGATCCGGGCGTCGTCACCGCGCTGCTCGCGGTGCTCGACGATTCTGAGATTCCAGTGCCGGCTTAAGCCAGCACTGGAACGGCGTCCGAGGCGATCGCCTCGATCTCCGCGGCGGCGCGGTCGAACTCCTCGTCGGAGAGCACGGGGGTGCCCTCGAAGGGGAGGTCGCGGTGTAGCTCGATCCACGAGCGACAGCCGTGGTACTCGGGACGGACCTTGACCGTCACCGGGCGTGGGATGCGGTAGGTGCGCAGCAGGATCACGTGCATCGGATGACGCCGCTTCCATTCGAGCCGCTTCTCGGCGTAGTCGGTCGTCCACACGTAGTAGGGCGACAGGGCGTCGACGGCGCGCGGGTCGGTGATCAGGTAGCTCGCGGCGACCTCGGCCCAGGCGCGGATGCGGACGCGGTCGGGCTGGGGGATGCCGCCGTCCTGCAGCAGCGCGCGGGCGGGCGGATCGCCGTCCGGCCAGACACCCTCCTCGAGCGCGCGCCCGAGCTCGGGCAGGTGCGAGTCGCGCACGAGGTTGTTGCGCTGGTGGTCGAAGGTGGGGTAGAGGAAGAACTGATCGTGCTCGATCTCGAAGTGCTTGTTCTCCTCGCGGATCCCGCCCTTGCGCAGCGTGAGCAGCTGCTCACCCTCCGCTAGAGCGCGCACGGTCACAGCCCATTCCTTCAAAGCA
>DASTKX010000039.1:0-7050 GCA_035715585.1 Thermoleophilaceae bacterium | reverse complement strand
GTCAGCACGAGCGGCTTGCGGCGCAGCTCGCAGACGTTGACGATCGGCTCGCCGACGACGTCGCATGCCGGCACGCGGCCCGCGTTGGCGTTGCCCCCGCTGCGCTGGCGGACGTTCGCGTCGTAGTCCTCGGCGGCATTGCCCGTCGCCGACGGCGCGGCGAAGTCGGGCAGCCGCGAGCCGATCGCCGGGCCGCGCAGCCCCTCGCCGCTGTTGTTCAGCGACGTCGTGACGAAGAGGACGCTGACCACCATGAACATCAGGATCCCGACGACCCAGGCGTAGCGGTTCCCGGGGCGCGACGGCGTGGGCGGCCGGCGACGCGGGTCGTCGGGCTCGGGGTTGGTGCGATCGAGCTCCTCGAGCCGCTCGGCCGCGCTGCGGCCGTCGGCGGCGCCGAGGTCCCCGAAGCGGTCCTCAGGCATTGCGGCTCCGCTGGGCGGCCCAGATCAGGGCTGCCGGCAGCACCAGCATCACGCCGAGCAGTGAGACGGTGAGATCCACGACCGTCAGGATCCCGAAATCGCGCAGCATGCGGATGTCCGACGCCGCAAGGACCGCGAAGCCGGCGATCGCGGTGACGCCCGAGGCCATCACCGCGGCGCCGGTCGAGGCGTAGGTCGTCTCGAGCGCCCGCGCCGCCGAGGCCCCGCCGATCCGCTCCTGGCGGTAGCGGGCCGACAGCAGCACGCTGAACTCGGTCGAGATCGCGATCACCAACGCGCCGAGCGTGACCGACATCGGATTCAGCTCGACCTCGAACGGCCCGGGCAGCAGGCCGAGCAGGAACATGATCCCGCCCGACCAGCCGGTCGCGAGCGCGATCGGGATCAGCGGGATCGCCGCCTCGCGCGCGCTGCGCCGGATCGCCAGCAGCACCAGGAAGACGCCGGCCAGCGCGGCGAGCAGGGTCAGCGCGCGGCGCAGCGGCGACGAGAGCTTGTCGTTGGCGTCGGCCGCGAGCACCGGCAGCCCGACGACCGCCGCCTCGACGCCGGGCGGCGGGTCGAGCTGTCGCTCGATCCGCTCGACGACCTCCTGCTGGCGTTCGAGCGACTGCAGGCGGATGCCGAACGCGAGGTTGGCGGTCTTGCGGTCGGCGGTGATCAGGCTCTGCGAGAGGTACGGCGGGATCGCGTCGATCAGTCCCTTGACCCGCTTGCGGTCGCCGCCGCCGACCGCCGCCAGGAGATCGGGCAGCGACAGCGCGGGACACAGCTCGGGCGGGTCCTTCTCCTGCGTGCAGCGCTCGCCGGAGCGGTAGCCGGCGTCGTCGAGCACGCGCTGCTGGAAGCTAGACATCCAGGCGAGCACCTTCGGGTCGGTGACGTCGTCGGCGCGCACCGTGACGTCGATCTCGCCCGAGACGCCGGTCTGGTCCTGGAGCTGCTCGATGTCGCGCAGCTCCTGGAGGTCGGCCGGCGCCAGCTCGCGCACGTCGGAGACGACGTTCGACTGGGTGTCGGCGGCCCAGCCGACGACGGCCAGCGCCAGAGCGATCGCCAGGACGCGCCGCGGGCGCGCGATCGAGGTCGCCAGCGCCCGCTCGCCGCGCTCCAGCGCCCACAGCCGCAGCTCGCGCCAACGCCGGGCCACCCCCCTCCCGAGCCCGGAGCCGGCGATCCGCCCGCCGAGCCCGGTCAGCGCGTCGCGCAGCCGCGGCAACGGCGGCGGCACGCCATCCGCCCGCCGGCGCGGCTCGCCGAAACGCACCAGCGCGGCGAAGCCGGCGAACAGCGCGCAGATCAGCGCGATCGCGATGCCGGCGACCAGCAGCGCCCCGAAGCCGCGCACCATCGGAATCGGCGAGGTCAGCAGCACGAGGAACCCGACGGCCGTCGCGATCCCCGCGCCGACGATCGTCGGCCCGCCCGCCGCGGCAGCCGCCGGCGCTGCCTCCGACGGCGGCGCCCCGGTCCGCGCGCGGACCTCGTCGTAGCGCGCCTGGAACTGGATCGCGTAGTCGACCGCCAGCCCGATCAGCACCGGCAGCACGGCGATCGACGCCATCGTCAGCTCGCCGCCGACGAGCGCCAACAAGCCGAATGTGATTGCCGACGCCGCCAGCGCGAGCGCGAGCGGCAGCAGCCGCAGACGGGTTCTGAAGACGATGGCGAGCGTCGCCGCCATCACGAGGATCGCCGCGGCGAGCAGCCACGGGATCGCGTCGCGAACCGCGTCGCCAAGCCCGTCGACGACCACCGGCACCCCGGTGACGACGTAGCGCGCGCCCTGCTCCGGCTGCAGCTGCGGCTCGGCGACCGCCGCGCGGACGAGGTCGACCGTTCGGCTGCGCTCGGCGTCGGAGAGCCCGGGCCGCAGCCGCATCTGGATCAGCGCGGCGTCCTGGCTCGGGAAGAGGTAGGAGAACTGGGACTTCGGCGTCTTGCCGTCGTCGTCGAAGACGAGCGCCGAGACGAAGCCCGGGCTGTCCACCGACGGGACGTCGGTGATGCCATAGCGCAGCCCGATGCTCAGCAGCTCGCGCTGCAGCCGCGCGCTCGCCTTCGGGCCCGCCTGCCGCGCCGCCGCCAGCCGGCGTGCGAACTCGCCGCCGACCTGCTCGACGACGGTGTTGACGAACGTCCCCGGTCCGAGCACGACCTTCGCCGGCTTCAGCTTCGCCAGCTCGCGACACGGCTCGGGCAGTGCCTTCAGGCCGTCCGCGGGGACGTTGCCGGAGAGACAGCCCTCGAGCTGGATCAGCCGCTGCAGGTCGCTGGTCAGCAGCGTCCGCTGGAGGTCTCCCTCGACCAGCACGACGATCGCGTCGTCGCCGAAGTCCTGCTTGAAGCGCTCCGTCTGCGCGAAGGTGTCCGAGCCCTGCGAGACGAGCGAGTCGGTCCCCGTGCTCGGCTCGAGCCGCAGCGCGAACAGCGCGCCGGCGATCGCGACCACGGCGACCGCTGCCAGTGGCGCCAGCGGGCGACGCGCGACCGCTTTCACGATCCGCTCGAAGATCTCGCCCGACGGCACGGGCTCAGCTTAGGCTAGGGAGCGGGTATCGGGAGCAGGTTGGGGTACCTGCCGCTCTGCCCGACGACGCGGCCAAGTGGCGCTTGCTCGCGACAGGGCGGCGCCGGGACGGCGCCGGTCGTGCTGCCGGCAAAGGCGAACTGCTCGAGCAGGCCGCGCAGCTCGGCGGGCAGCAGCGGGCCGACGGGCCCGAGGAAGCTGGCCGGACCGGCGATCTCGCAGAGGTAGCGGCCGAAGACGGGCAGCCCGCCGCGCAGCTGGTCGGAGGCGCCGGGCTCGACGTAGGGGTTCGAGCGGTTGCTCGGCAGGCGGCGCGGATAGGCGCCCAGGTTCTCGGGGTTGAGCGGGTTGGTCGTGCGCAGGTAGTGCAGCGGACGCGAGCTGCCGGGCGGGCGGTCGGTCACCTGGGTCGCCGCGGCGTCGAGCGCGAAGAAGGCGGCGATCTCCCGCTTGTAGAGGCCGAGATAGCCGAACACCGGCTGCAGGTTGCGCAGGAACGGCTCGAGCCTGGCGAGCAGCGGCTTGGTGTCGTCGAGCGTTCGCTCGAGCGCGGGCAGTCCGGTGCGCGAGACCCTGATCAGCGGGCCGAGGCCCTTGAACAGGCCGCGCAGGTCGGGGGCCAGCCCCTGGAGGCTGATCAGCGTCGGCGACAGCTCGCGCGCGGCCGGTCGCAACTGGGTGACGAGCGGGTCGGTCAACTCGGCGAACTCCGATAGGCGAACGGTCGTCGTGCGCGTCTCGCGCAGGAAGGTCGGCAGCGCTACAAACGCGTCGGCAAGCTCCTGGTTGCGCGCGGCCGTCGTCTCGAAGACGCGGTTCGAGTTCTCGATCAGCCCGCGCAACTGGCCGCGACGCTCGCTGAGCGCGTCGAAGACCTCGCCGGTGTCGCGCACCAACGTGCGGGTCGCGACGTCTTGGCGCTTCAGGATCCTGATCACGGCCTCGCTGTCCTCCGCGAACGGCGTCAGGTTGGCGAGCGCCGCGTTGAGCGCGGCGCCGCGATCGCCGACCGCGCGCCCCTGCTCGTCCATCCAGTTGCTGAAGGCGCGCCGGGTGTCGGGATCGAAGGCGCGGAAGATCTCGTCGAGCTCGACGGTCGGCGACACGGCGCCGGCCGGCAGCGTCCCGCCGTCCGCGAGCATCCGGCCGCCCCCCGCTCCCGGCGTCAGCTCGACGTAGGTCTCGCCGAGCAGCGTCTTCTGGCGCAGGATGGCCCGCGTGTTCACGGGAATCGGGGCGAACTCGTCGTCGAGCTCGATCGTCGCGTCGGTCACGCCGGTGCGCGGGTTCGCATCCTTGGTCTTGACCTTGCCGACGTTGACGCCGGAGATCCGCACGTCGGCCTCCTGCGTCAGCTGGCCGGCCTCGGGAATCTCGACCTGGAAGCGGTAGCCCTCGGCGCGCAGCGGGATCGAGCCGCCGAAGGTCAGCCAGAGGTAGAGCAGGATGCCGACGCAGGCCGCGGTGAAGCCGACCATCGCGAGCACGCCGAATCTGGAGGTCTGCTTGACCATCGCCTACGGCACCGCCTCGGGACAGACCTCGCTCTGGCGCGGGGCGTTGAGCAGCTGGATCAGGACGTTGAGCGACGGCGTCGTGGCGCCGATCTGGTCGAGCACGCCGAGCCCGCTGCACGACACCAGCACGATGCCGCGGCGGATCGGACCGTGGGCGTCCTGGGTGCCCCAGAGCGTCGCGGCGTTGTGGTTGGCCCACGACCCCCAGAACAGGTAGCCCTCCTCGCGGCCCGGCGGGTTGTAGGCGATCGTGTTGAGCAGCGAGTTGACCACGCGCACCGTCTTGGTCAGCCGCGGCGTGACGACCGCCAGGTCCGCAGCCGCGCTGCGCAGGTCGCGCACCGTCGGCTGGACGTCGCGCGCGAACGGCCGCAGCTCGTCGCGGATCACCGGCGTCGTCGTGCGCAGGAAGGGCCGTGCCTCGGTCAGCGATGGGCCGAGCGCCCGCGCGCCCGGCCGCAGCGACTGCAGCGCCGGACCGAGGTCGGTCGCCAGCGCGTCGACGCCGCGCAACGTCGAGGCCGTCTGGTCGAGCGTGCCGGGAAGCTCGCGCAGCGCCGCGCGCAGGCTGGTGTCCTGACGCGCGATCGCGGCGAAGTTGGCGTTCGCCGAGTCGACGAAGCCGGCGAGCTGGGTGTCCTTGTCGCCGAGCTCGTTGGCCAGCAACTGGAAGTTGTGCACGACCCGCTGAAGGTTGCGGCGGCGGGCGATCAGCCGCTCGGTGATCCGCTCGGTGTCGCGCGTCGTCGGCTCGAACCGCTTCAGCGTCTGGCGCAGACGGGCCGGGCTGTCGCCGGCCAGCGCCTCGGCGCCGGAGTTCAGCAGGATGCGCAGATAGTCGCGCGTGTCGCCGTCGAGCGCGGCCAGGATCTCGTCGGGGTTGACGTCCGGCAGCGTGTTGTCGACCGGCACGCGGCCGCCCTCGGGGATCTCGCCGGCCGCCGGCGTGCCGGGATCGAGGCTGAGGTACATGTCCTTGAGGCCGGTCTTCGGCCGCAGCAGGATCGTGGCGTCCGCGTAGATCGGCGCGTGCTCGCGCTGGATCTTCATCTCGACCAGCGCGCGGCCGTCCTCGAGCCGCACGCCGCCGATGTCGCCGACCTCGACGCCGGCGATCGCGACCGTCTGGCCCTGGCCCGGCACGACCGCCTGCGACGTCTGCAGCTCGGCCTCGACGGTGTAGAAGTCGGTGCCGACCAGCGGCACCCAGGCCGGCAGGTAGAAGCGCTGGTTGGAGAGGATGTAGCCGCCGATCGCGAGCGCGACGACGATCAGGAAGATCATCGCCGCCAGCGAGCGGGCGTGCTTGCGGATCTGGACGCTCACGGACCGCCCCCCAGCCGCGTGTCGTTGAGGTTCGGCCGCTGCTGCTTCGCGCAGACCGCCGTCCGGTTGTACGGCGGCCGCTGCGCCGGCCGCGCCGGGCGCGTGCCGAGCGGCGGCGCGGCGGCGTTGCCGAACAGCGGCCCGACACCGGGCAGCGCGCCCGTCGAGACGGTCTGGGCGCCGCCGCCGGGCTGGAAGCGCGTGTAGGGGCCGTTGCCGTCGAAGTTCTGCGACTCGCCCGACAGCCCCACCAGCCCCTGGAAGAACTCCTTGTAGTTCGGCACGCCGGTGGTCAGTGGCGGATCCTGGATCACCACGTCGCCGGTCGGCAGGATCGTGTTCAGCAGGCAGCGGTCGACGAGGTCGACCTGGGGCAGCAGCTGGACGGTCCCGTCGGTCGCCGCGGCGAGGTCGGCGGTCGCCGGCCGCAGCGTCCTGACCAGCCCCTGGAGCTCGGGCAGCGAGACCAGCTTGCGCGTCTGGCGGACCCACGGGAACGCCGCGTCGATCGTCGCCGCGGTCTGGTTGACGCCGGGCAGGATCTCGCGCGCGAAGGCACGCGTCGGCGGGAAGGCGGCGTTGAGGCTGTCGAGCGCCGGGTTGGCGGCGTCGAGCAGCCGCGGCAGCGCGCGAACCGTCGCGCGCAGGTCGCCCTGCTCCGACGCCAGCGCTCCGGTCGTGACGTTGAGGTTGACGATCAGGTCCTGCAGCGTGGCCTCGCGCCCCTCGAGCTCGCGCGCGACGCGCGCGCCGCCGCGGATCAGCTTCGACAGGTCGTGTGGCTCGACGCCGAGCAGCGCCTGGTTGACGACGGCCAGCCCGCGCAGCGCGCCCGGCGCGTACCGCAGCGACTGGTTGCCGGCCTCGGCGGCCGTCTGGCCGCGCACGTCGGGATCCTGGCTGGCGTCCTCGGCGGCCGTCGGCTCGCCGGAGATCGCCTCGCCGTAGCCCTGGACGAGCGTCTGGAGATCCTTGCGCGCATCGGTCTTCAACGCGCCGAGCACCTGGTCGAGCTGCACCGGCGCGGCCGTCTGCGCAATCGGGACGGTGTCGCCGGAGTCGAGCTGGCGACCCTCGGGCGTGCCGGGCTCGAGGTCGACGAAGAAGTTACCCTCGAGGAAGATCCGCGGCCGGATCTTCAGCTCCGCGTCGGAGCGGATCGGCAGCGCCTCGTCGTCGAGCTCCATCGTGACCAGCGACGCCGTCGAGTCGTCGCCGGCCGCCTCGACCT
>DASTKX010000038.1:0-15134 GCA_035715585.1 Thermoleophilaceae bacterium | reverse complement strand
CCTATCTCGACACCGTCGCAGGCGAGCGCTACCACGGCGACCAGGTCGCCACGCTCCGCCTGCAACTCAACGAGATCGCCCAATCCGTCGACCTACTCGACGCGGTCTCGGCCCCTGTGAACGGGGACGTGACCGTCGAGGTCAACGCCGACGTTCTCGCTCACGCGCTGGAGTCGACGGCACGCGCGGTCTGCGGGCCACGGCTGACCGACCGGCTAGGCGTCGGCCCATTCGACTCCGAGCTGACAGCCGAGATCGTCCTGCTGACCGACGCGATCGAATGGGCGGCCGAGCAAGCCGACCGCTTCCACGGCATCGCAGCCGACGAACGGTGGACCGCACCGTCCACCCCGACCGGCAGCATGGAGGACTAATGGCGGCACGAATGGAGACGACCACCGAGAAGGGCATCTTCCGGGCGCACCGCGCCGACTGCGACGCGACCGGCAAGGAACGCTGCGGCTGCCCATACACCGTCGTCTGGCGCCACCGCAAGAAGCAGCACAAGAAGACGTTCCGCACCTTCAAGGAGGCCAAGGAGGGCCGTGGGCAGCGTCTGGCTGGCGAGAGCCGCCCGACATCGCGGGACCGCTTCGAGGACTACGCCCGCGGCTGGATCGTCAGCTACCGGGGACGGACGAAGCGAGGCAAGATCAGCGACCGGACCCGCGCGATGTACAAGCGGGATATGGAGCGGTGGGCGATCCCGTACTTCGAGCGGTTCCAGCTCGCCGAGGTCGAGCCGCCCGACGTGCGCGCCTTCGTCGGGCACCTTGAGGCCAAGGGTCTCAGCCCGTCCACGGTCCGGTCCATCGTCGCGCCGCTGCGCGCCATGTTCGCCACGGCCGTCGAGGATGGCGCGCTCAGGGCGAACCCGGCGCGCGAGGTTCGGATCGCCGGCAAGAGCGCCACCGACGACGAGCCCGCGCGCGCCATGACCCGCGACGAGCTACAGCGACTTCTCGCTGAGGTGCCCGACGAGTGGCGGCCGTTCTTCGAGCTGCTCGCCCAAACCGGGCTGCGTATCTCCGAGGCGCTTGGCCTTCAGTGGGGCGACGTGCAGTTCGGCGACCGGCCGATGTTGCAGGTCCGGCGGCAGGATTGTCGCGGCGAGCTCGGACCGCTGAAGACGGCGAACTCGCGTCGCGACATCCCGCTCTCCCCCACCATGTCTCGGCGGCTGTGGCGGCAGCGGCGCGGGAAGGCCGAGACGGCGCGGATCTTCACGACGAAGACCGGGACTCCCCTATCGGACCGCAACGTCTACCAGCGCGTCCTACAGCCCGCAGCGAAGCGCGCAGGGGTGCCGTGGGTGACGTTCCACACCTTCCGCCACACGTGCGCGTCGCTGCTGTTCGCTGGGGGTGAGGACGGCGAGAACCGCAAGGACATCAATCAGGTCTCGAAGTGGCTCGGCCACTACAAGGCCAGCTTCACGCTGGATACCTACGTGCATCTGATGGACGATCAGCTCGGCGGGGCCGACTTCCTCGACACGCTAACGGCCCCCCAGGGCAACACTGGGGCAACACAAGGCATCCAAAGCGATGCAGACGATCCACCGGCCGAGACACAAAAAGCGGCATCCTAGAGCGAAATCGGCAAAGCGCTGTAGACGCCTGTAGACGTTCGGGGACACTCATAATCGTGAGGTCGGCGGTTCGAGTCCGCCCCCAGCTACTGCGAGGATCGTGGGCGTGAGCGTCGAGCCACACCGTCAGTCACCGCGCCGGCAGCCGATCGCCCGCGGCGACGAGGAGTTCGCGCGCGTGCTGGCGTTCAGCGACGGGCTGTTCGCGATCGCGATGACGCTGCTGGTCGTCGGGATCGCGGTGCCGGAGCTGAGCAACCCCGACGAGCGCGAGCTGTGGGACGCCCTCGCCGACCTCGAGTCCGCCTACGTCAGCTTCTTCATCAGCTTCGTGGTGATCGGGCGCTACTGGATCGCCCACCACCAGTTCTTCCGCCTGCTGAGCAGGCTCGACTACGGGCTGATCTGGATCAACATGATCTACCTCGCCTTCGTCGCGTTCCTGCCGTTCCCGACGGCGCTGCTCGGCACCTACTTCGAGAATCCGGTCTCGGTCGCCGTCTACGCCGTCTCGATCGCGATCGTCAGCGGGCTCGAGGTGCTGCTGCTGCGTCACGCCCACCGCCACCGCCTGCTCGAGCGCCAGCTTCCCGAGGACGTCTACCGCTGGGGCGTCCTGCTCTCCTCCACCCCGGTCCTCTTCTTCCTCGGCTCGATCCCGATCGCCTTCGCCTCGACCACGGTCGCCGTGCTCTTCTGGTTCGGCGGCATCCCGCTTCAGCTGTTGGTGCTGAACCGCTGGAAGCCGCCGAACGCGGACGAGTACATCGGCTGAGAGGACCGACCACGGGCGGCTGTACGCTGCCCGCCGTGGGCGAGCACTTCGGCATCGTCGTCCCGCTCGCCCTCGGCGCCGCGATCAGCCCGACCACGCTCGCGCTGCAGCTCTTCGTCCTGTCGCGCAAGACGGCGCCGCTCGCCCGCGCCTGGGCGATCGCGGCGGGCTACGCCGTCGTGCTGCTGGCCATGATGGCGATCGCGTTCGTCTTCGCGGCCAACACCGGCAGCGGCTCGCAGTCCAAGCCCGAGGCCTGGCTCAAGCTGGCGTGCGCCGTCGGCCTCGCCGGCCTTGGCGTGCTCGCGCTGCGCCGGCCGCCCAAGCAGCGCAAGCAAGAGCCCGAGGGCGGCGATCCCAAGCTCGGCCGCTTCTTCGCCATCGGCGTGGCGCTGATGGCGACCAACCTGACCACGGCCGCGCTCTACCTGCCGGCGATGCACGACGTCGGCGACGCCGGCGCGAGCGCGCCCGGCGTCGTGCTTGCCGCCGTCGTCGTGATCGCGATCACGCTGATCCCGGCGGTCGTTCCGCCGCTCGCGGTGACCCTGCTCGGCGATCGCGCCCGTGCCGTGCTCGACACGCTGAGCGCCTTCTGCGCCCGCCACAGCAGGGCGATCAACGCCTCGGTCTGCTTCGGCTTCGCGATCTTCCTCGCTGCGGTGTCGCTTCCCGTCGTGTTCTGAGTCGCGATCGGCCGCATAGCTTCACTAAGTAAAGTGAAGCGCGATGCCTGTTTTCCGCCGTCTGCTCGGCTTCCTCCGTCCTTACCGCAGTGGGGTGATCGCATCGTTCGCGCTGGCGGCGTGTGCGATGGGCGTCGGCATCCTGATCCCGCCGTTGATCGGCCGTGCCGTCGACGACATCGACAACGGTGGTGGGTCGCTCGGCCTGATCGCGGCGGCGATCGTCGCGGCGGGGTTGCTGCGGCTGCTGTTCAGCGTGATCCGGCGGCTGGTCGCCGGCAGGGTCTCGCTCGGGGTCGAGTTCGACCTGCGCAACCTGCTCTACGGCCACCTGCAATCGCTCGAGCTGGGCTTCTTCGACGGCCAGCAGACGGGGCTGCTGATGTCGCGCGCCACCGTCGACCTCCAGGCCGTCCGCTTCTTCCTCGGCTACGGCCTGATCTTCATGGCGCAGGCGGCCCTGACGATCGTGATCGCGGCGGCGGTGATGATCTTCGTCAACCCGCTGCTGGCGCTCGTCGCGCTGGCGCCGATGCCGTGGGTCATCTGGGTCGCGTTCCGCTACGGACGCCTCAATCGGCCGGCGTCGCAGGAGGTCCAGCAGCGGATCGCGGAGCTGACCGCGGCCGCCGAGGAGAACGTCTCCGGCGTGCGGGTCGTCAAGGGGTTCGCCCAGGAGCACCGCCAGATGAAGCGCTTCCACCACTCGGTCGGGCGCGTCTTCGACCAGTCGATGGTCTCGACGCGACTGCGCGCCTTCTACAACCCCTACATCGGCTTCCTGCCGCAGCTCGGGCTGGCGGCGATCGTGATCGTCGGCGGGCGTCAGGTCGTGAACGGGGAGATCAGCCTCGGCGACTTCGTCGCCTTCTACGGCTACGTGCTGATGCTGACCGGGCCGATGCGGATGCTCGGCGTGTCGCTCGGGATGGCGCAGCGCGCCGTGGCTTCGGGTAACAGGATCTTCGAGATCCTGGATCGCGAGCCGCGGCTGACGTCGCCGGTGGGCGCGCCCGCGCTGCCGGAAGGCGGCGGCCGTGTCGAGCTGCGCGCAGTCGGCTTCGCCTACGAGGGCGCGGCGCCGGTTCTCCAGGACATCGACCTGACCGTCGAGGCCGGCCAGACCGTGGCGCTCGTCGGCGCCACCGGCGCCGGCAAGACGACCTTGGTCAACCTGATCCCGCGCCTCTACGACCCGACCGCCGGCCAGGTGCTGGTCGACGGCGCCGACCTGCGAGAGGTCGACCTGGCGTCGCTGCGCCACGAGGTCGCGCTGGTCTCCGACGACGCCTTCCTCTTCTCGGCCTCGCTGCGCGAGAACGTCGCCTACGCACGGCCCGACGCCAGCGACGCCGAGGTGGTCGACGCCGCGCGCCGCGCCGGTCTCGCCGAGGTCGTCGCCGAGCTGCCCGACGGCTATGACACGCGCGTCGGCGAGCGCGGCCTGACGCTCTCCGGCGGCCAGCGCCAGCGTGTCGCGATCGCCCGCGCCCTGCTCGCCCAGCCGCGCATCCTGATCCTCGACGACGCCACCTCGAGCGTCGATGCGACGACCGAGAGCAAGATCAAGGAGGCGCTGCGCGAGGTGATGAAGGGCCGCACGACCTTCGTGATCGCCCACCGCCTCTCGACGCTCGCGCTCGCCGACGAGATCGTCGTGCTCGAGCACGGCCGCATCGCCGCCCGCGGCGGCCACGACGAGCTTCTCGAGGCATCCGAGCTCTACGCCGAGATCGCCGAGCGCGGCCTGCCCGACCAGGTCTTTCTCACCCGCCGCGACGAGGAGCAGGAGGTCGCCGGCCTATGACGCGCGTTCGTGGTCTCTGGAAGATCGTTCGCGGCGAGCGCGGCCGCACCAAGAAGCTGCGCAAGCTGCTCGTCCTGCTGCGCCCCTACCGCGGCCGCGTGATCCTGATGTTCGTCGCGCTGACGCTCGCGACGGCCGCAGCGCTTGCCCCGCCCTACCTGCTCGGCAAGGCGATCGACGTTGGCATCGAGGGCGAGGACCTCGACGCGCTGACCTGGATCACGATCGCCTTCGTCGCGGCGGCCGCGATCAACTTCGGCGGCACCTACGCCCAGACCTACCTGACCGGCTGGGTCGGCCAGCGCGCGCTCGCCGACCTGCGGCGGCGGATCTTCGCCCACCTCCAGACGCTGTCGATCGGCTTCTACTCGCGCAACCGCTCGGGCGTGCTGATCTCGCGGCTGACGAACGACGTCCAGGCGCTCGACTCGCTCGTCACCGACGGGATCGTCACGCTGTTCGCGTCGACGCTGACGCTCGTATTGACGGCCGGGATCCTGATCGCGCTCGACCCAGGCCTGGCGCTCGTCACCTTCCTCGTCTTCCCACTCCTGTTCGCCGCCAGCGTCGCCTTCCGGATCGCCTCCGCCGACGCCTACCGGCTGACGCGCGAGAAGATCGCGCTGGTCACCGCCTACCTGCAGGAGACGCTCTCCGGCGTGCGGATCGTGCGCGCCTTCGGCCAGGAGCCCCGCCACCAGCGCCAGTTCTCGGGCCTCAACGACGAGAACCGTGCAGCGAACATGAAGACCGTCTACCTCAACGCGGCCTACTTCCCATCGGTCGAGCTGCTGTCGGCGATCGCGACCGCCGCGATCCTGCTCTACGGCGGCAACCAGGTCCTCGACGGCGCAATCCAAATCGGCGTGCTCGCCTCGTTCGTCTTCTACCTCCAGAGCTTCTTCGACCCGATCCAGCAGCTCTCCCAGCTCTACACCACCTACCAGTCCGGCATGGCCGCGCTCGACAAGATCTTCGACCTGCTCGACGAGGAGCCCGACGTCCGCGACGCCGAGCAGGCGATCGACCTGCCCCCCGTGCGCGGCGAGATCGTCTTCGAGGACGTGTCATTCGCATACGGAGAAACGGGATTGGCCCTTGATGGTGTCTCCCTCGACATCCCGCCCGGCCAGACGGTCGCGCTCGTCGGCTCGACGGGGGCCGGCAAGTCGACGCTCGCGAAGCTGGTCGCCCGCTTCTACGACCCGAACGAGGGCCGCGTGCTGATCGACGGCCACGACCTGCGCGACGTCCGCGAGCGCTCGCTGCGCTCCCAGCTCGGCATCGTCCCCCAGGAGAGCTTCCTGTTCTCCGGCACGATCCGCGACAACATCGCCTTCGGCGCCGACGACGAAGCCCAGGCCGAGATCGTCGAGGAGGCGGCGCACGCCGTCGGCGCGCATGAGTTCATCGAGCGGCTGCCGGAGGGCTACGACACAGAGGTCGGCGAGCGCGGCGCCCAGCTGTCGGCCGGCCAGCGCCAGCTCGTCGCCTTCGCCCGCGCCGCCGCCGCCGACCCGCGCATCCTGATCCTCGACGAGGCGACCTCGAACGTCGACGTCCACACCGAGGCCGGCATCGAGCGCGGCCTGCGTCGCCTGCTCGCCGGCCGCACCGCGATCGTCATCGCCCACCGGCTCTCCACCATCCGCGACGCCGGCCGGATCGTCGTCCTCGACCACGGCCACATCGCCGAGCAGGGCACCCACGACGAGCTGCTCGCCGCCGACGGCCCCTACGCCCGCCTCTACCGCGACTGGGCTGAGCAGGCCGCGGCCTAACGGGTCAGCACGCTCTTAGACAGCGGCCCCACGAACCGGCAGCCGCCGATGCGGCACGTTCTTGATCCAGATCGCCCCCGGCGGCAACTTCGGCCGCTTGCCCTTGTTCTTCGCCGAGAAGTTCGGCGTCTGGCTATGGCAGTTCCCGCACAGCAGCTGGAGGTTCTCCAGCCGGTTGTCGTCCCCGTCGCCGTTGACGTGGTGCAGCTCCATCGGCAAGGGCCTTCCACGCCACTCCGAGATTCCGCACTCCTCGCAACGGTGGTCCTTCACCCCCTCAGCAATCAGTCGATGCTTGATGTGGCGTCGGGAGACACGTCGTCCCTTTACGAGATAGGTCCCGATCGGTGCCCGCGCCGGTCGAGTACGCAGCGCCCCGCGCACCTTTGCCTCGTGCCAGGTCTGGGAGCTGAAGCCAAACCGACGCATGCATTCGCGTGTGCTGTGACCCATGTCGTGGAAGCGCTGCACCTCGGCCCAGTCGTAGCGGCGGGCACTGCTTGTCTTGGCCGGCCTCCCGAGCGCGCGCGCATGGTAAGAGACGGTTGGTGGCGTAACACCGAGCCGCCGTCCGACCTCCGCCTGCGTCATCCCCTGCTCGAGCAGCTCCCGAACCCCATCTCGTGTCGAACGCCCAACCGTCATCGCATATATGGTTGCAGGCGATTCGGACGGAACCGCCGGCTCCCGCGACCCGCGCAAGCGGCTAAACTGGCGAATCGCCGCCTGGTCGCAGATGCCAGTTGGCCCCCTTGGGGAATGGTGTAATCGGCAGCACGACTGTCTCTGGAACAGTTAGTCCTGGTTCGAGTCCAGGTTCCCCAGCTAGCTCTGTCTTGTGTTCAAACCGTCCCCCCGGGGCGGTCGCCGACTACAGAGCTGAGAGGTCGGTCGACTCGTCCTCGAGCGCGGCGCGGCCGGGCGCGGTCTTCTCGCGGATGAAACGCTTGGCGTGCTCGAGGTCGTCGGAGCGGCCGACGGTGAGGGCCGCGGTGACGGCTCCGTCGTCGCCGACGTAGAAGGCCGTGAAGTCGCCGTCGTCGAGCGAGCCGCGGATGACGGCGTCGCCCTGGCCGGGGCCGACGTACTCCATCGAGGTCCAGTCGGCGAGGTCGGAGAAGAAGTAGGGGACGACGTCGTGGTCGACGTTCTGGCCGAGCATGTTCAGGGCGGCGGTCTTGCCCTGGTTGAAGGCGACGTCCCAATGCTCGACGCGCAGCGGATGGCCGTGGACGACGCTGTCGTACTCGCAGATGTCGCCGGCGGCGTAGATGCCCGGGACCGACGTCTCGAGCTTCGACGAACAGCGGACTCCCCCGCGCTCGCCGATCTCCAGCCCCGCCGCGCGGGCGAGCGACACCTCGGGCGTCACCCCGGCGCCGATGATCACGGCGTCGCAGTCGATCTCGAGCCCGCCCTTGGTGTGGACGTGGGTGACCTTGCCGTCGGCGCCCTCGAAGCGGTCGAGCTCGTCGTTGCCGTGGATCTCGACGCCGTGCTCGTTGAGCACGCGGTGGAAATACCCGCCGACCTTCGACCCGAACTGACGGTCGAACGTCTCGCTCTCCTGCATCACGATCACGCACTGCGCGCCGTAGGCCGCGGTGATCGACGCCGCGCACTCGCAGCCGATGTAGCTGCCGCCGACCAGCACCACGCGCTCGGCGTTCTCGACGTCGGCGCGGATCTCCTCGGACGTCAAGAAGGTGCGCATGTAGTGAATGCCCTCCAGCTCGCCGCCCTCGACGGGCAGCCGCCGCACGTTCGCCCCGGTCGCCAGCAGCGCCTTGTCGAAGCGCACGGTGTCCTTGTTCGACAGCGTTGCGACGCGCGCCTCGACGTCGAGCTTCGTCACGGTCGTCCGCGTCAGCAGCTCGATCCCCTGCTCGCCCCACCACTCGTCGGGGCGGAACAGGACGTCCTCCTTGCTCTCCTCGCCGCGCAGGTAGCCCTTGGTCAGCGGCGGCCGGTTGTACGGCGGGTCGAGCTCACGGCCGATGAGCAGGATCGAGCTGTCGCGCCCACCCTCCTCGCGCAGCCAGCGAGCGCAGTTCGCCGCGGCCAGGCCACCGCCAATCAGCAGGTGGTCGACCGCGCGCTCGGCCATCGCTCAGGCGGTCGCCTCGGAGCGGCCGAGGAAGCGCTGCGTGACAGCCTCCTCGAGCCCGATGTCGAGCACCACGAGCACCTCGTCGCCCGCGCGCACCTCGGAGTCGCCGACGGGGACGAAGCCACCGCCGTCGCGCAGCACCGAGATCACCAGCGCGCCGTCCGGCAAGCCGAGCTCGGCGACCTTGACGCCGTCGGCCGGCGAGCCCTCGTCGACCTCCATCTCGATGATCTCGAGCCGCTCCTCCTTGAGGTCGAGCAGATGGACGAGGCCGTACTTCGGCACCTCGTGCTCGATCAGGCGCAGGATCAGGTCGGTCGCCGAGACCGCCGGCTTGATGCCGAGCAGCTCAAAGTGCTGCAGGTTGCGCGGGTTGTTGCAGCGCGCGACGACCCGGTCGACACCGTACTTCTCGGTCGCCATCTGACAGATCAGGATGTTGTCCTCGTCGTCGCCGGTGACCGCCACGACGAGGTCCGCGCGCTCGATCCCGGCGCGCTCGAGCACCCACAGCTCGGTCCCGTCGCCGTACTGGATCGCATGCTCCAGCTCCTCCTCGACCGTCTCGTAGCGGCGGCGGTTGGCCTCGACGATCGTCACCTCGTGACCCTTGTCGAGCAGCTCGCGCGCGAGGTTCCAGCCGACCTTGCCGGCTCCGACGATCAGCGCGTACATCAGCCGGCCACGCCCTCGAAGCGGATCTGGCCGCGGACGGCGGCCTCGAGCAGCTCGATCGCCGTCTGGGTCGGACAGATCGTCTGCAGCCCCTGCTCGGCGTACCACTTGGCACGACCTGGATCGAGGACGCGAACGACGACCCGGTCGACCTCGAACCGGCGCTGGGCGATCTGGGCGATCACGAGGTTCGTGTTGTCGCCGTCGGTCGAGGCGACGAACGCGTCGGCGCGATCGATGCCAGCTTGCAGCAGCGCATCGATCTCCAGCGCGGTGCCGACGGTGAACGACCCGCCGAGATCCTCCCAGCTCTGGTCCTGGCCGCGGTTCAGCAGCGCGATCGCCTCCGGGTTCTCGTCGAGCACCGAGATCTCGTGGCCATCCGCGAGCATCGACTTGGCGATCGACGAGCCAACTCGCCCACAACCGACTATTAGAACGAACACTTTGCGCACAATAGCGCTGCGCGCCCTGCGTCAGGTCGGCTCGGATACCACCCGATGCTCGGCGGTCTCGTGCGCGTCGTCGGCGGGCGGCGCGGTCAGGATCACCTTGCACGGCGCCTTCTCGATCACATAGCGCGTGAAGTCGCCCGCGAAGCGGTCGCTGCCGATCCCACGGCCACCGAGCATCGCCCCGCCGCGGATCCGCGTCGGGGCCTCGGCGGCCAGCACGATCGCCTCGACCCCACGCCGCTTCGCCTCGGCGACGATCGCCGCCCCGACCGACCGCCCGCGCACCATCGCCGTCGAGACCTCGACGTCCTCGTACTCCTCGCCGACCTCCTTGGCACGCGCCAGCGCCCGCCGCGCGGCAGCGATCCGCTCGTCCGGCACGCGCGCGTCGATCGGCAGCGACATCGGGATCTGGAACACCCAGACCGCCTCGAGCATCACGCCCTCCCCCTCGTCGGCCTGCTCGGCCGCCAACCGACCGGCCGTGCCCACGATGTCGTCGTCGAGCCGCTCGCCGAAGATCGGCACGAGGATGCTGCCGAACTGCACGTCGCGCGCCGCGCTCAGCGCCGCCTCGGGGATCGTGAAGCGCTGCGTCAGCGACTTGCCCTGGGCCTTGCGGTAGATCACGTACATCGCCAGGCCGCCGAGCAGCCAGCCGCCGCCGACGTAGCGCGCCCCCTCGTGCAGCACGACGACCGTCACCCACGACGCCGCGCCGAGGATCGCGCCGAGCGCGCTTGGCAGCGGCAGGTCACCGCCGCCGACCCGGACGTTGAGCGGAACCCGGAACGCCCGCTTGCGATCCGGCTCGCGGTAGCGCAGCACGACGACCGACAGGTGCGCGAGCGTGAACGCCAGCGTGGCCCCGAAGGCGAAGATCCCCGCCAGCCACTCGGCGTCGGCCGAGCAGCTGAGCGCGAAGGCGATCGCGGCGGCGATCGAGATCGCCACGTACGGCGTCCCACGCGTCGCGTCGAGCCGCGCCGCCAGACTCGGGATCTGGCGGTTCGTCCCGAGCGAGTAGGCGAGCCGGCCGATGCCGAGCATCTGCCCGTTGACCGCCTGCAGCAGTACCACGACCCCCACCGCGCCGATCGCGTAGCGCATCGTCTCGGCAAGCCAGCCGGGGTCGAGCTGGCTGACGACGCCGACGATCGGCGCCTCGATGAACTCCGTGCTCAGCGCCGAGGCGCCGTGCTCGACGGGCAGCGCCAGGACCGCCACCAACGCCATCCCGACGTACAGCACCAGCACCCCCACCGCCGCGACCGCGCCGACGCGCCGCAGCCCACGGCGGCCGACGCGCAGCTCTCCGGCCAGCCCCGAAGCCGACTCGATCCCCGTCAGCGCCACCCCGGCGACGATCGCGCCGAGCGTCAGCTCGCCCCACGTCGGCGTCGAGCCGAGATCGACCGAGTCGACCAGCGCGTCGTAGTCCTGGAACTGGAACAGGCCGACGACGATGATCCCGGCCGACAGCAGCGCCGTCACCAGCACCACCCACAGCACGCGCCGATAGCGCTCGACGGTCTGGCCGCGGATGTTCGCCCACACCACCCAGGCCAACACCGTCGCCGCCACGACCAGCTCGAAGCCGCCCTGCGACGGGACGTGCCAGAACACGCCGAGATAGCCCGAAACGGCGAGCGACCCGAGCGCCATCACGATCATGAAGTCGAGCAGGATCGCCCAGCCCGCCACGAAGCTCCAGAGCTCGTTGAACGCATAGCGGGCGAACATCGACGCCCCGCCGCGCTCGGTGTGCAGCGAGCTGCCCTCGAGGTAGCTGAGCATCGTCAGCAGGAAGAACAGGCCGGCCGCCGCGAACGCCACCGGCGTCAGCGCGAGCGCGTCCTGGGCGACGATCCCGAGCGCGAAGTAGAGCGACGAGCCGACGGCCCCGGCGGCGATCGCGAACAGCGCCGGCGCCCCCAGCCCGCGCTCGATCCGTGCCTCGGCGCCCTCCGAGCCGCTGCGCAGCCGCGCGCGCATCCGCGCCGCCGTGCGTTCGCGCTCGCCTCCCCCGCCGCCGGTCACCGCTCCTCCTCCGGTCCGCGGCCGCGCGTCGCGATCCAGACGCGCATCCCGCCCAGCACCGCGAAGCCGACACCGACGAGCACGCCGATCGCGAACGGCCCGCCGCCGGCCGCGAGCGTCGTCACGACGACGGCCAGACCAACCACGCAGAGCAGGCCCCCGAGCACCACCTGGGACGCTGAGTAAGCCCTCACGCCGCCACCTTGGTCCGAACACCCTGCGACGAGTCGATGATCACCCGGCACGGCCGCTCGGCCAGCACCGTCTCCAGCGTTCGCCCGAACACCGACGAGCCGGTCCGCCGCGGCGGCAGGGCCATCACGATCGCCCGCGCGCGGATCTCACGCGCCTCGAGCACGATCCGCCGCCCCGCCTCACCCGCGCGCACCTTCTCCCAGTGCCCGGTCACGCGCCGCCCGCCGCGCACCCGCGCCGCGTCTATCGCCTCCTGGGCACGCGCCTCCTGGGCCGGCATCGACGCGCCGATCGGCAGGTTCGCCGGCACCGTGATCGTCACCAGCACATGGATGCCGCGCCGCCGCCGCGCCGCCAGCTTCGCGGCCGTCGCGATCGCCTCCTCCGAGTACTGCGAGTCCTCGAACGCCACCAGCACCGACTCGTACTCGACCTCGTGCTCGACCGCCGGCTTCGGCATCACGATCTTGCGCGTCTCGGTCAGCGACAGCCCCTGGTTGCGCCGGTAGAGGACATAGAGCGTCATGCCCATGGTGAGCCAGATGACGCCCGCGATCAGCGTCTCGAGGTTCAGCAGGCTGACCGCGATGAACGCCGCGCCGGTGCCGATGCCGCCGAACACCGCGTAGAGCGGCAGCTCGACGCCGCGGATCCGGATGTTGCCGCGCCCCTTGTAAGGCCGCTCGTGGTCCGGCTCCTTGATCCGCAGGGCGATCACCGACGCGTGCGCCATCGTGAACGACAGCATCGCGCCGAAGGCGTAGATCGTGCCGAGGAAGGTCGCCTCGCCCGGCAGGATCGTCAGGCAGGCGATCCCCCCGAACACGATGATCGCCATGTACGGGGTGCGGAAGCGCGGATGGAGTCTGCGCAGCGCCGACGGCAGCTGGCGGTACTGCCCCATCGAGTAGCTGAGCCGCGACAGCCCGATCAGCCCGGCGTTGGTCGCGACCAGCAGGATCGTCGCCGCGAGCAGGCCGACGTAGACCTCCGCGGCGCCCTGCAACGGCCCGAGGTCGAGGTTCTCGACGACGCCGAGGATCGGGTTGTCCGCGTAGCCGCCCTCGCTCTCCGGCTGCGCCAGCACCGTCGTCCCGTCCTCGACCGGCATCGCCGACAGCGCGACCATCGGCAGCGTCAGCGAGATCGTCATAACCGCCACGACGACGGCACGCATCGACTGCGGGATCGTCTTGCCGTAGTCCTTGGCCTCCTCGGCCATGTTCGAGATCGTGTCGATCCCGGTAAAGGCCACCATCCCGACCGGGATCGCGATCAGGAAGTCCGTCACCGTCGGCGACGTGCCGAAGTCGACGTTCTCGACCAGGATCTCCGGGTTGAACACCAGCACCAGGCCGAGCACGACGAGCGCCACCTGGGTGATGAAGTCGGCGATCGCCAGGAAGATGTTCAGCCCGGCCGCCTCCTTGACCCCGACGACGTTGACGATCGCCAGGAAGACCACGATGCCGATCGCCATGACGATGTCCGCCGGCGACGACATCAGCGGCTCCCAGACGATCCCCAGGTAGTGCGGCAGGAAGTAGGCCGAGATCGCGACCGTGATGATGTAGTTGAGCATCTGGCCCCAGGCCGTCAGCGACGACCAGAACTCGTTGAACGCCCGCCGCGCGAACGACGACGACCCGCCGGCCTCGGGATACATCGTCGTGGCCTCGGTGTACGTCGCCGCCGTAGCGATGAAGATCAGCCCGGCGATCGCGAACACGACCGGCGTGAGGCCGAGCGCGAACACGGCCACCAGGCCGAGCGCGTAGTAGATCGAGCTGCCGACGTTGCCGTACGCGGTGCTGAACAGCGCCCCCGCGCCCAGCACCCGCTCGAGCCCCGCAGCCTTCGGTCTCCACTCGGCCATGACGCGGGAAAGCTACTCCTGGACAGGGACGGGCGTTGGTGGCTGTCGGGCTAGGGATCGGCGTCGGTGGCCGCGGGTCCCGTCTCCGGTGGCGGTTTCCGTGCTCGGCTCCGCGGCGACTGCGCCTGCTGCCTGGCGCGGGTTGGATCGGTGGGACTGGCGGGGTTCGACGGCACAGGCTCCGCGCCTGCTGCGCCTGCGCGCGCAATCCCGCCACCGTCGCCACCCGCGGAAGCGGCGTTGACGCTCGCTATTGGCCGCGTTGGTCTGCCGTCTTGGCGCGGCGGCAGAATGAGCGCCGTGGGCGGGGGAACTGAGGGTTGGCATCAGCGTGCGCTGCGCGATATGGGCATCGATCGGATGACGCGCAAGCAGCGTTGGGATACCGCGTGGTTGCTCATCGGCATCCCGGCGATGGCCCTCGCGCTCGGCTTCCTCACGAGGAGCGCCCAATTCTCGAACGCCTTCTACGAGACGGTCGCGCAGGTGATACCGGTGTTCCTACTGGCCGTGGCCGTCGAGCAGCAGGTATTCCGCGACGACCCTTCCGCAGACCCGGATATTCAATTTGGTCGTCGCGCGCTTCTGATCGTCGCAGTCATAGGAGAGGCGATCTGCCTGGCAGTGATCGCGTATGGAGACGACCCGCTGTTGCTCCGGGGGGCTGTCCTTCTGACGCTGCTGGGCATGGGCGCCATGTTCGTCCTCGTAGCGATATATGGCCCACCCTCGAACCCCTCGGCAGCTACCACGAAGTCGACTGCCAAACTCAACCGTATGGAGCTACCGGTCCTTGCAGGCGAGCGCCTGACGCTCCGTCCACTGACCGACGACGACGTCGAGATCCTGCTCCCCGCGATCTACGAGCCGGGCACTGTCGAGTGGTGGGGCGACACGAGCGACGCCGACTACCAGCGCGAGGGGTTGCGCAACAAGGGCAACGCCTTTGCGATCGTCGTCGGCGACGAGGTCGCCGGCTGGCTCAGCTTCGACGAGGAGCCTGAGCCCGACTATCGCGAGGTCGGCTTCGACATCCTCCTCCGCCCCGAATTTCAACGCCAAGGCCTCGGCGCAGACGCGCTCCGCCTCCTGATCCGCTGGTTCATCGAAGCCCGTGGCCACCATCGCTTCTCCATCGACCCC
>DASTKX010000037.1:0-6496 GCA_035715585.1 Thermoleophilaceae bacterium | reverse complement strand
CGGCGACACGCTGTTCTGCGAGTCCGAGGTCCTCGAGGTCCGTCCTTCCGGCTCGAAGCCCGACCGCGGCGTAGTCCGCGTCCACACCCGCGTGCTCAACCAGGACGGCGTCCTGGTCGCCGAGTTCAAGCGGACCGTCCTCGTCCCGCGCAAGACCCCGGGCGAGTAGACGGATCCCGCCGGACCTCGCACGTGCGAGGTCCGGCGAGTACCGCAGCTGAGTCAAGCGGAGGAGCGCAGACGGACCGGTCCCACTGCGACGCGTCGTAGCTAGCGGGAGCGAGGTCCGGTGAGCACCGTAGCTATTTCAATGAGCGCCGAAGTGGACGACCCAGATGGTCGTCGTGGCGCCGCCGAAGTTGCCTCGCGCCGGCGCGGCGCCGAGGTAGCGGAAGCCGGGATCGAGCATCAGGGTGCGGTGAACGCTGGATCCGAGCCACTGATGGAGCGGTCCGCTCGCCTTCAGGCTCCAGCCTCGCTGCAGGGCGAGGATCTCACCCGAGCGGCGGAAGCCCGCTCCGGCGTAGGTGGAGCCGTGGCCGAAGCCGTCGACCCGGATCAGGCGGCGCGCGTAGGCGAGCGCGGTGCGCGCGAGCTTCGGCGCTTCGCGCAACCCCGCCAGCCCGTGTTTCGCGCGGACCTGGTTGATCTTCTGGATCAACCTTTCCGACGCCTCTTCCTGCTTGGTCGCAGCGGCCGCCGTGGGGGCGGTCAGGGCGATCAGCAGTCCTAGGGTAAGGACGAACGTGCGCAGCGCTTTCATCGCGGGCCAGTGCCTCTCTTTCGTCGGCCTACGGGGTTAGCTGTCGGGCTCGCGCAGAAAGAGCAGCGCGTCGCGGTCGATCGCCTCGGCGATCGGGGCGCGATTAGCCCCAAGTAAGTGGTTCCCCCGCTCGCGCCCCGTTGGGGGAGCGACTCGGCGTATGCGGTCTGCGGCACCGTACCGGAGGCTGCGGTCGGAACGGATGAACGAAAACTTGCAAATTGCGGGGTTTCCGGGTTTCGGATCCGCCGAAGGGGGTCAGATAGGGTGTCGCGCCTATGCCGCCGAGATCGGGACGCGAGCAGCCGGACGTCGGCGCGCTGATGTACCACGACGTGATCTGGCCTGGCCACTCGGCCGGGGGCATCGACAGCAGCGGCGCCGACGTCTATGCGGTGACCGGCGAGCGTTTCACGGCCCAGCTCGATGCGATCGCCGCGCGCGTCGGCGTGTCGCCGGTCCGCGCCGCGGAGCTGCCGGCAGCCGACGGCGGCTGGCTGCTCACCTTCGACGACGGCGGCGACAGCAACGCCCAGGCCGGCGCCGCGCTTGCCGAGCGCTCGTGGCCCGCCCACTTCTTCATCGTCACCGACTACGTCGGCAAGCCGGGCTTCCTCGACTGGGACGGCATTCGCGCCCTTGCGCGGCAGGGCCACGTGATCGGCTCGCACTCGCACACCCACCCCAAGCTGATGTCGGCGCTGTCGGCCGCCGAGCTGCGCGAGCAGTGGTCGCGCAGCGTGGCGATCCTCGCGGAGGCGCTCGGCGCCCCGGTCACGACCGCGAGCGTGCCCGGCGGGTACTACTCGCAGGCGGTCGGCGAGGCTGCGGCGGCGGCTGGGATAACGACGCTCTTCACGTCGCTGCCCGAGCGCACGCCGGGCCGGGTCGCGGGCTGCGCGCTGATCGGCCGCTACGCGATCCGCCGCTCGACCACGCCGGCCCAGGCGGCGGCCGCCGCGGCGCTCGACTGGCGCGCCTGGACGCGGCAGCGGGCGGCCTGGGAGCTGCGCGGAGTGGCGAAGCGGGCCGGCGGGCCGGCCTATCAGCGCTTGCGCCGCACGTTGCTCGCACGCGGCTGAGGTCGCCGCCGGAGGTCAGCCGCGGTTTGCGGCTGCGGTCGGCTCAGGCCAGGCCGTCGCCGAGGAAGTCGGCGACGCGCTTGGACTCGGCGTCCAGCGTCTGGCGCCGGACCCGTTCGATACCACCGCGCACCAGCCGCTCGCGCAGCTCCGGCTCGGCCGCGAGCCTACGTAGGGCCTCGACGGGCGCTGTGACGTCTCCCGGCGGGACGAGCAGCGCGTCGTCGCCGACCGCGCCCGGCACGCCCCCGACAGCGGTGCCGACGATCGGCGTGCCCGCGGCGAACGCCTCGAGCAGCACCTGCGGCATCCCCTCGGTCCAGGAGACGTGCAGCAGCGCCTGGCTCTGGCGGTAGAGATCGCCGAGACCGCCATCGATCGGCATGTAGCCGGCGAGTTCCGCGTGCTCGGCCACGCCGAGCTCCTCCAGCCGCGCCGCGAGGTCCGCGGCGAGCGGTCCCTCGCCGCACACCACGAGCCGCCAGCGCTGGTCGTCGGCCACCAGCGCGGCGAGGATGTCGGCGAGCAGCAGCGGGTTCTTCTCCGCCTCGAGCCGGCCGACGCTGAGCACCTGGCGCTCGCCGCTCCAGTCGCGCCGTGCGGCGGCGTCGGGGTCGACGAGGTCGGAGTCGCGGACCAGCGAGACGGCGATCGGAAGCAGCTCGCGCGCGGCCGCGTAGCGCTTGGCGAGCTCGGGGCCGACGACCACGGTCCGGCAGCGCCGCGCGAGCAGTCGCCAGCTCCAGTCGAGCAGGTCGGCGATCCGGTGGAAGCCGCTGCGCTCGGGATGGCGCGCGCGGCTGTAGGCCGGCAGGTCCTGACGGACGCCGAGCGTCACGCGCTTGCCGCGCGCGACCGCGAGCGCCGCGAACAGCAGCTCGAGCGGATGCGGGCCCAGCAGCCAGACGCAGTCGACGTCGTCGATCGCGTTCCAGAAGCGCCCGAGCGAACGCGCCATCGCGCCGATCGCCTCGACCGGTTGGGCGAGCGAGGGGTAGAACGGCAGCGGCCGGAAGTCGATCGCGTCGTCGACGCGGTAGTGGGACTGCCCGAGCTCGGGGTTCAGCCGGCCGATCAGGACCATCGCGTCGACGTGGCTCGCCACCCCCTCGAGGAAGCGGACGAACGCGCGCTCGGCGAAGACGGCGCCGTCGGCGCGCCCGTACGCGTAGTCGGTGTAGACCGCCAGGCGCAACTGCCGCTACGCCCAGCGCGGTAGGCCGAAGCGCAGGCAGCCGACCAGGAAGCCGCAGCCCCAGGCAAGGTGCATGGTCGCGAAGACCGCGGGGAGCATCAGCGCGTCGAGGTGGCGGCCCGGCGTGGCGGCGCCCAGCGCGACGACGAGGGTGGTGACCGCGTACCCGGCGACCCCTACCCGCGGGGCGCGCGCGAGGTTGTGCGGGAGCACGCTCAGCAGCGTGACGAGGAACAGCAGCGGCGGGAACAGCAGCACCGGCCGCATGCTGCCGCCGTGCCGCTGCGAGGTCTTGGCGCGGTAGAGGCCGTAGCGGAAGTACTGGCGCGCCAGCGCGCGCAGGCTGTCGCGGGGGATGTAGCTGGCCGCCATCGACGGCAGGCAGACCAGCCGCCCGCCCTCGGCGCGGATCCGCGCCGCCAGCTCGGCGTCCTGGTTGATCGGCCAGCCCTCGTCCCAGCCGCCGTGGCGCTCCAGCGTCTCGCGCCGCCAGGCGCCGGCGAATCCGCTCTGCACCTCGATCTCGTCGCCGTCGACGGGATGGCGGAAGCTGGCGCCGCCGGTCCCGAGGCTGGTGGTCGTCGCGAGGGCGACCCGCCGCGACCATGGCGTCCCCTCCTCGTAGGGGAGCGCCGGGCCGCTGACGTGGGCGACGTCGCCGCGCTCCAGGCGCTCGACCGCGTCGGCGATGTAGTTCGGCGGATAGTGGGTGTGGGCGTCCATGCGGACGATCACCGCGCCGCGCGACTCGCGCAGGCCGATGTTGAGCGCCTGCGGAGTGCGCCGCTGAGGGTTCTCGAAGACGCGAACGCGCTCGTCCTCGGCCGCCAGGC
The DNA here is from genome assembly GCA_035715585.1 of Thermoleophilaceae bacterium. Taxonomy (GTDB): domain Bacteria; phylum Actinomycetota; class Thermoleophilia; order Solirubrobacterales; family Thermoleophilaceae; genus JAAYBF01. The sequence continues at coordinate 2,623 of DASTKX010000037.1, read as the reverse complement.
GCTCGAGGATCTCCCGCGAGCCGTCGGTCGACCCGCCGTCGATGAAGATCAGCTCGTAGGTTCCGTCGAAGCTCTGCGCGCGCATCGCCTCGACCGCGTCCTCGAGGTGCGCGGCCTCGTTCAGGACCGGGATCAGGACGCTGGCGCCCAGTTGTGGTGTGGTTGTGGTCATCGTCAGCGTCCAATCAGGCTTGCGGTCTCGCCGAGGATGAAGTCCTCGGCCGGGGCCTCCATCTCGACGTCCTCGGCGTCGCGTGCGAAGAACAGCTGGAAGGTCTGCAGCACGATCAGCAGGTCGAACGCGATCGAGCGCCGCTTGACGTAGTTGAGGTCGTGGCAGATCTTCCACGCGGTGCCGGTCTTGCTGCCGGCGTAGCCGCAGCGCAGCTGCGCCCAGCCGGTGACGCCCGGCTTGACCAGCGAGCGTCGCTCGTAGTAGGGCACGACTTCGGCGAGCTCCTTGACCAGCTGAGGCTGCTCGGGGCGCGGTCCGACGATCGTCATGTCGCCGCGGACGACGTTGAGCACCTGCGGCAGCTCGTCGAGGTGGGTCTTGCGCAGGATCCGGCCGACCGGGGTGATCAGGTCGTCCTTCGGCACCCTGCCGGCGAGCTCCGCCGCGTCGGGGCGCATCGTCCTGAGCTTGAGGATGTCGAACTCCCGTCCCTGCTCGCCGACGCGGCGCTGGCGGTAGAAGACCTCGCCGCCGCCGAGCTTCACCGCGAACGCGAGGAACGGCAGCAGGATCAGCGTGACGATCGCCAGCGGCACGGCGATCACGAGGTCGAAGATCCGCTTCGAGACCGGCGAGGTCGGCGAGTAGCGCGGATGCATGATCGACTGGAACCACGCCGAGTTGATCTGGCCGATCGGGACATGGCCGAGGACGTCCTCGTAGAAGGCGCTCGCCTCGATCATCCGCACCGGGAGGTCGAGGCAGGCGTTCGCGGTCTCCTCGAAGACTTCGAGCCGCGGGGCGTCCGGCCCGACCGCGAGCAGGTCGATCGAGAACAGCTGGACGATCGTCCGCACCTCGCTCATGTCGCCGAGCGTCGGCAGGACGTCCTCGGGGGAGCGGTCCTTCTGCGGCTCGGGCTCGGGACCGATGTGGCCGACGACGACGTAGCCGCGGATCTCGGTCTGGCGCATCTCCGTCGCCAGCTTCCGCGCGAGGCTGTGCGAGCCGATGACGGCCAGCCGGACCGGCCGGTCCGCGTCGAACGCGGCCTCGAGCCAGAGCCCGAACACGACGACGATCGAGGTTCCGATGATCGCCGAGACGGCGGCCTCGGGCGTGACGTCCCAGTTGCCGACGATCATCAGCGGCAGCAGAGCGATCACGACGCCGAGGATCGGCAGCGCGAAGCGCAGCAGGGTCTGGGCGATCCCCATCAGGTGAAGCGGGAAGCGCCCGGGCCAGAGCAGCGTCGTCGTGGCGACCACCGTCGCGGCGACGAAGAGGCCGAGCGGCAGGTCCTCGAGCCTGATCGCGACGATCGCTCCGGCGACGGCCGCGGGAGCGACCACGTAGAGGACGCGCTCGTAGATGCCTTGCGCGCGCGACGCCGTCATCGACGGCTGGCGGCTGGACGCGGGCGGAGCGGCGTCAGGCGGCCGGTGCGCCAAGCGGCGCAGGCCGAGCTCGACGGCAGCGATGGCCGCGGCGATGCCGAGGAATGTCACTACTCCGGCGATGGGCATGGCATCGGCAGCTAGGGTCGCGATCTGAAGAGATGCATTGAACGCGGCCAAGCTCATCGAGGGTGCGTTGTGGGAGCGGGGCTCTTGACGTCGATAGCTTTGTCATAGTACGGCTCATGTCTTCGCGCCAGCCGGACGGCGAGCCCAGGCGGACCGCCCCCCGGGCACGAGCCGAGTGGCGCAGCCCACGCCCCCAGGAGTCGGGACTCGCCCGCTATGTGCAGACGGTGCGCGAGCGGCTGCCGCTGATCCTGACCACGATCGCCGTGACGACCGTCGTCGCGCTGCTCTACCTCGTGGTCGCCAGCAAGACCTACGAGGCCGAGGCCGATCTGCTCGTCACCCCCGTCTCGAGCGACGAGGCCTTCACCGGGCTGCCGTTGATCCGCGAGTCGAGCGACCCGACGCGCGACGTCGAGACCGTCGCCCGGCTCGTCACGACCCGCGAGGTGGCCGAGCGGGCGAAGGCCGAGCTGGAGACCGATCTCTCGGTCGACGAGCTGCTGAAGAAGGTCGAGGCGGCGCCGATCGCGCAGAGCAACCTGGTCGCCGTGACCGCGAAGGGAGGCAGCGCCGAGGAGGCCGCCGACATCGCCAACGCGTTCGGCGCCGGAGTCGTGGCCAACCGCACCGAGCAGCTGCAGCAGCAGATCGACGAGCTGATCGTGCAGCTGCGCCAGCGGGTCGAGAACGAGCCGCCGCTCGACTCGAGCGATCCAAACTCGGCCGCGCAGGAGCTGTCACGGCTCGAGACCCTCCGCGCCGGCCAGGACCCGACGCTGCGGCTCGAGACCGAGGCGACGCCGCCCGACAACCAGGCGTCGCCGCGCCCGGTGCTGACGATCTTCGTCGGGCTGATCGGCGGCGCGGTGCTCGGCATCGGCGCGGCGTTCGCGCTGCAGACGCTCGACCCCCGCTTGCG
>DASTKX010000036.1:0-10136 GCA_035715585.1 Thermoleophilaceae bacterium | reverse complement strand
TCGCGCGTCTTCACCCACGAGCTGGTCCGCCACCGCGCCGGCTCGGCGTTCAGCCAGGAGAGCCTGCGCTACGTGCGGCTGACCGAGATCGGCTTCCGCGTGCCGCCGGCGCTCGAGCCGGTCCGCGACCAGGTCGTCTCGATCGTCGAGCAGCTCGAGGAGTTCCAGGTCAGCGCCGCGAGCGAGCTGGGCATCGACGAGGAGGGCGTCCCCTTCCACGTCAAGAAGGAGGTCACCTCCGCGCTGCGCCGGCTCGCGCCGATCGGGCTCAGCACCGACATCATGTGGACCGCCAACGCTCGCACGCTGCGCCACGTGATCGAGATGCGCACGGCCGAGGGGGCAGAGGAGGAGCTGCGGCTCGTCTTCGACCAGGTCGCGCGGATCATGCAGGCTGAGGCGCCCGGCCTGTTCCAGGACTTCGCCCAGCAGGACGACGGCTCCTGGGCGCCTGAGTACCGCAAAGTCTGAATCCAGCGGCGCTTCGCAACTTGGGCCGGCTGGAACGGTTAGGGGGGCACCCACCCACCCAGGAGGATGCCCCCGTGAATCACCGTACCAACAGACTCAGCGCCGCAGTGGCAGTTACCACCGCGGTCGTATGCGCAACCGCCTCGCTCGCGGCAGCAGCCGTGATCGACGGCACCTGGCGCCCTGACCGACTCACGGGGACCCCCGACGCCGACACGATCAACGCCAAGGGCGGACCCGACTTCGTCCGCGGCCTCGCCGGCGACGACGCGATCCGCGGCGGTTGGGGACCGGATCTGCTGATCGGCAACCTCGGCAACGACACCATCACGGGCAACCACGGCGCCGACCTGATCCTCGGCAACGACGGCAACGACCTGCTGAGCGGCAACCACGGCCGCGACCACGTCTTCGCCGGCCCCGGCGACGACACCGTCAACGGCGGCTCGGGCGCGCAGCCCGCGCGGCGCCACGGCGTCCGCGACCACCTCGCCGGTCCCGGCCCGCTCGGCGACCGCCTCCACGGCGGCGCGGGCAACGACACGCTCAACGGCGACCGTGGCCGCGACCTCGTCTCCGGCGGGATCGGCGACGACAGCGTCAACGGCGGCAACGGCGACGACCGCGTGTTCGCGAACATCGGTCGCGACACCGTCACCGGCGGCGAGGGCGACGACGTGCTGTGGGCGCTCGCCCGCGTCGACGTGACCGCGCTCGGCGACCAGGAGGGCGACACGCTCGACGGCGGCAACGGCGACGACCGCTTCAACGTCCGCGACGGCGAGGCCGACCGCGTCACCTGCGGCGAGGGCCGCGACAAGGTGCGCGCCGACCAGTTCGACGTGATCGTCGACGCGACGGCCGAGAACGCCAATGGCTCCTGCGAGGTCGTCAAGCGCAGCTCGAAGCTCGACTCCGACTCGCCGGAGAACCAGGTTCAGTCGCCGCCGGAGGATCGTCGCCAACGCTGAACCCTGCTGCGGTGCTCACCGGACCTCGCTCCAACCAGTTTTGGAGCCGGGTCCGGGGACCGGTCCGTCTGCGCTCCTCCGCTCAACCTTCTCCTGGGGGAGAACCAATCCGCGGGCGGGGTCATGGGAGGCCCTGCCCGCGGATGCTGTTGCGACCTGTGCGTCCGGTAGCGTCGCGGCAGCCGTGAACGAGCAACTGCTCCGCGACCGTCGCGTCGCCCCGTCGATCCTCGCCTCCGACTTCGCCCGCCTCGGCGAGCAGGTGGCGACGGTGATGGACGCCGGCGCGCGGGTGATCCACGTCGACGTGATGGACGGACACTTCGTGCCACCGATCTCGATCGGGCCGCTGATCGTCGACGCGCTGCGCGAGCAGGTGCACGGCGCGGGCGGCGCGCTCGACGTCCACCTGATGATCGAGCGTCCGGAGCGCCATGTCGCCGACTTCGTCGCCGCCGGGGCCGACTCGATCAGCGTCCACGTCGAGGCGACGCCGAACATCCACTACGCGCTGCACGCGATCCGCGAGGCGGGCTGCAATGCCGGGCTGGCGCTCAACCCCGGCACACCGGTCAGCGCGGTCGACGCGCTCGCCGGCGCCTACGACCTACTGCTCTGCATGACCGTCAATCCCGGCTGGGGCGGCCAGCCGTACATCCCGGCGTCGGACGCGAAGATCGCCGCGCTACGCGAGCGGATCCCGGACGGTACGCCGATCGAGGTCGATGGCGGCATCGACGCCACCACCGCCGGTCCAGCCGCAGCCGCCGGCGCGACGCTCTTCGTCGCTGGCTCCTCGGTCTTCGGCAAACCGGACCCCGCCGCCGCCTACCGCGCCGTGGCCGAGGGGGCCGGAGCAATCTGAAGTCGGCTTCGTGGAACTACCCACCGTATGGGTGGCTAGTCCCGCAAGGCCCTGCCGCTAGCGGCGCTTCTTCTTGCGCTTGCGCGTGCGGGTCGGCTCGTCTGCCGCGCCCCCGCCGTTCGCCGGCGTCGCCTCGGCCTGTGCCTGCTCGGCCTCGGCCTCTTCGATCGCTCGCCGCTGGGCCGGCGACAGCCACTCCTCGGCCTCGCCGCTCTCCCAGGCGGGACCGCGCCCGCCGGGCCACCAGCCGAGGATCACCAGACCGACGGCGATCAGCCAGAACAGCCGGATCACATCGGTGCCGAGCGGGAAGATCATCCCCAGCACATAGAGCGCGCCGACGACGATCCCGAGGATGCCGAGGAAGCGGGTCAGCAGCCCGACACGCATCGCGTTCTGGGCGATCATGATCGTCGCGAACGCGAGCGCCAGCGCGCCCGACAGGCCGAGCGACTGGACCAGCGCCGGACGGTCGGCGACGAGATCGTCGGCGCGGGCCTCCTTCTGAGGACCGCTGGCGAGGAACTCCCCGGCGCGGTCGATCAGGTTCAGCTGGACCAGGATCGCCGCGACGGCGAGCAGGATTGGACCGACGATCGCCAGCACCAGCGCGGTCTTCTGAAACTCGGGCCGGCGTGCCTTGATCGCGTTGAAGAGGTACCAGAGGACCACCGCGAGCAGGAGCGTTCCGATCCCGCTCAACACCGCGCCGGTGATGAAGACGCCGCCCTGCGCGTCGACGGTCCGCAGCAGCTCGCGGGTGTTGTCGGCGTCGGGCGTCGTGTCGATCGACGCGCTGACGTAGAGGCTGGCGGCGACGCTGAAGCCGACCGACAGGAACGCCGCGGCGGCCACGAGCTTCGCCCAGCGGGCCTCCCAGTCGAGCTGCTCTCTCACGGACACGGCCGGGGATGCTCTCACGCGGCGGCTGCCGGCGCGGGGCGGCTAGCTGTCGCCGAGCCGGTAGACGCGCCGGCCGAGGCCGAGCAGCAGGCTGCGCGGCGTGAACTGGCCGCCGACCGCGGTCGCCTTGTTGAGCAGACCGGGGATCACGACGCCCTTGCCGCGCTCCAGGCCGTCCACCGCCGCCTCGGCGACGTCCGCCGAATCGACCCAGGCGAACTCCGGCATCACCGACTCCAGCGACAACCCGGCCACCTCGCCGAACTCCGTCTTGACCGGACCCGGGCAGAGCGTCGTCGCCGTCACGCCGGTCCCGTGCAGGTCCGCGCCGAGCGCCTGCGTGAAGGTGAGCACGAACGCCTTGCTGGCGCTGTAGGTCGCCTGGGTCGGCAGCGGCTGGAAACCTGCGGTCGACGCCACGTTGAGCACCGCGCCGGCGCCGCGATCGACCATCTTCGGAACGAACTCGCCGCAGAGCGCCACGACGACCTCGCAGTTGAGCCGCACCAGCTCCGCCTCGCGCGCGCCGTCGAGTCGCTGGAACAGGCCCGCGGATCCGAAGCCGGCGTTGTTGACCAGGACGTCGACGCGCAGGCCGAGCTCGTCGATCGCCTTCAGCATCCGCTTGCGGCCCGCCTTGGTCTGGAGGTCGACGGCGACGACCTCGGCGCGCACCCGGTGGGCGTCCACGAGCTCCTTGGCCAGCTCGACGAGCCGCTCCTCGCGGCGGGCGACCAGCACGACGTTGTGGCCGCGCTTTGCCAGCGAGCGGGCGATGTCGGCGCCGATGCCCGACGACGCGCCGGTGACGAGGGCGGTGGAGTCCTTCGATGGGTCTGGAATGGCCATCCGGGCAGCCTAGCCGGGCAGCCTGGCCACGGTCCCTAGAATCGAACCCATGTCATCAGAGGATCCCTTCGGCGGACTGTTCGGCGACCCCGACGAGCTGCGGCGGCGGATGGCCGAGATGGCCGAGCAGATGCAGGGGGCGCAGAAGGTCGCCTGGGCCGACAACGCGATCAAGCTCGCCGTCGACATGACCGTCGCCGGCATCGACCGGATCAACCTCCAGGGCAACGCCGAGCAGCAGGCCGACGAGGTCCGCACGGCGATGACGCGCATCTTCCCCGAGGCCGTCGCCCTGATCAGAGAGGCAAGAGAGGGCTTCGGAACCTGACCTAGTCAGGTAGAGGATTCGGTCGCTCTATCCTCGCGGCCACGGGCGATGACCTCCTTGAAGCTGCGCAGGCGGAAGATGAAGGCGAGCGCGGCGAAGCCGACGCCGAAGACGAAGGCGGCGATCGCGATCTGCTGGCCAACCGAGTAGGCGGCGACGGTCGCGGCGGGGGCCGTGCCGGCGAAGACCTTGACCAGCAGCGCCTGGGCGACGCCCGCGCCCTGAGGCGTGAACGGAACCGCGGCGGCGACGGCGTTGACGCCGAGCACCAGCAGCACGTTGTTGACCGAGCCGCCGACGTTGAACGCCTCGAGCAGGAACCAGAACGCCGTGAAGCGGAACAGCCAGCCGATGAGCTGGAGCGCGAAGACCTCGCGGAAGTAGCGCTCGCGGTCGAAGACGATCGTCAGGCCCTGGCGGACCCGCTCCCAGAAGGCCCGCACGCGCACCGAGAAGTACGCGAACGAGAACAGCACGGCGACCGCGATCGCCGTGATCAGGAAGAGCGTGAAATGCGGGTGGGCGGCGAGGTAGGAGAGGTCGAAGGCGTTCAGGTTGGCGAAGTCCGGCGGCTTCGGGAAGACGCCCTGGGTGAACGCGAACAGCAGGATCAGGCTGCCCATCGCAACGTCGAAGCCGAGCTCGACGACGAAGCTCGACGCGACCGCCGGATAGCTCGAGTTCGGGATCGCGGTCTTGGTCAGGAACAGCCGCACGACGTCGCCGCCGCGCGCCGGGACCACCGCGTTGAAGCCGTAGCCGGCGAAGTAGGCGCCCCAGATGTCGCGGAAGGCGATCGGCTCGGTCGGGTAGGCGGCGCGCAGGATGTTGAACGAGGCGCGCGCGCGGAACGTCAGGTAGATCCCGAACGCCAGCAGCGCGAGCAGCAGCGGCACGGGCCGCACGTCCGCCAGTCCCTGGAAGAACTGGTCGACCGCGTCGAAGAACGAGCGGAACGAGTCGCCGAGGGTCGCGGAGGGCGCCATTCCCGCAGGAGACTACGAGGCGATCGAATACGGTCTGCCCATGTCGGACGCGAGCGACCGGGACGTGACGCGGCGGACGCTGCTCGCCGCGGAGCGGACGTGGCTCGCCTGGTGGCGCTCGGCGATCGCCGCGGCGGCCGCGGCGGTGGCCGTCGGAGGGGTCGTCCCGCAGCTGGTCGACGGCTCCCGCACCCCCTACGTGGTGCTCGGCGCCGGCTACGCGGCGCTGGCGATCGCCGTCTTCGTCGGCGCCGGCCGGCGCCAGGCGCGGCTCGTCGAGACGCTCGGCGAGGGCGACTACGAGCCGGTCAGCAGCCGCTGGGTGCTCGGCCTGACGACCGCCGGCGCGCTGCTCGCGCTCGGCACCTTCGCCGCGATCGTCCTGGCGTAGCGTCGCCGCGCGTCAGAGCTCGACGTGAGACTCGGGGTCGCCGCCGAGGCGGTTGTCGCGGTCGAACTCGGCCAGCAGCGCGAGCTCGTCGTCGCTCAGCTCGAAGTCGAAGAGGTCGATGTTCTGGGCGATCCGCTCGGGGTCGCCCGACTTCGGGATCGCGACGAGGCCGAGCTGCATGTGCCAGCGCAGGACGACCTGCGCCGGCGTCTTGCCGTGCGCCTCGCCGATCGCGGCGAGCTTCGGATGGCCGAGCAGTCCGCGGCCGAGCGGCCGCCACGACTCGATCGCGACGCCGTGCTCGGCGTGCCACGCGCGGACGCCGGGCTGGGAGAAGTCGGGGTGCAGCTCGATCTGGTTGACGGCGGGCCAGACGCCGGTCGCCGTGACGATCCGCTCGATCTGCTCCGGCGTGAAGTTCGACACGCCGATCGACCGTGCCAGCCCCTGCTCGCGCAGCTCGACAAAGGCGCGCCAGGTGTCGACGTAGCGGTCGATCGCCGGCAGCGGCCAGTGGATCAGGTAGAGGTCGACGTAGTCCAGGCCGAGCCGGCGGCGGCTCTCCTCGAAGCCGGCCAACGCCTCCTCGTAGCCGTGATCGGCGCCGGGCAGCTTGGTGGTCACGACGATCTCCTCGCGCGGCGCCTCCGAGTCGGCCACCGCCCGGCCGACCCCGACCTCGTTGTCGTAGCGCGCTGCGCTGTCGATCAGCCGGTAGCCGTGCTCGAGCGCCGTGCCGACCGCGGCGTAGGCCTCGTCGTCGTCGAGCGGCCAGGTTCCCAGGCCGAGCCGCGGGATCTTCGCCCCATCGAGCAGCTCGACCGTCGGCGCAGGCATAAGAGCTTCCTTCCCACTCTGCGCGCGATCGACGCGCGGCCGACTCGCGACGTAGTCTGGGCCCGGATGAGCTGGGGACTCCGCTTCCGCGCCCGCGAGTGGCTCGACCGCAGCTGGATCGTCGTGCCGGCGATCTACATCGTCGCGGCGCTCGCGCTCGGCAAGCTGATCCCGTCGCTGGAGAGCGGCGACGTCGGGCCGTTCGGGCTCAGCCTCGACCGCGACAGCGCGCGCTCGATCCTCGAGGCGGTCGCCGGCGGGATGATCGCCTTCACCGGCCTCGTCGTCTCGGTCGCGGTCGTCGTCGTCCAGTTCGGCGCGAGCCAGTACACGCCGCGCCTGGTGCTGCGCTTCCGCCGCGACACGGTCGTCAAGAACGCGCTCGGGATCTTCATCGCGCCGGCGCTCTACGCGCTCGTGTCGCTGATCGACGTCGGCGACGGGGACGTGCCGAACCTGACCGTGGCGGTCGCGGTGCTGCTGCTCGTCAGCGCCGTGTTCGCCTTCTTCACGCTGGTCGCGCGGCTGCTCGACCTGCTGCGCCCGCGCCGCCTCTACGACCAGCTGCGCGCCGGCTGCGAGCGGGCGATCGACCAGGTCTACCCGGCGCCGTTCGACGACACCGCGGCCGATCCCGCGACGGCCCTGCCGCCGCCCGGCGACACGATCTCCTTCCACGGCCGCAGCGGCGTGCTGTCCGCGCTCGACCGGCAGGCGCTGGTCGAGCTGGCGACCGCCGCCGATACGACGATCGAGGTCCTGCTGCCGGTCGGCAGCTACGTCCACCACGGCTGTCCGCTGTTCCGGCTACGCGGCTCGGCCGCGGCCGAGCTGCCGCACCGCGCGCTCGAGCGCGCCGCGATCGTCGCCGAGGAGCGGACGCTGACCCAGGACCCGGCGTTCGCGATCCGCGCAATCGTCGACATCGCGATTCGCGCGCTGTCGCCGGCGGTCAACGACCCGACGACGGCCGTCCAGGGCCTCGACGTGCTCGAGGCGATCCTCCAGCTGCTCGCCCGCCGCGACCTCGGCGCAGGCCTGATCCGCGACGCCGACGGCGCCCCGCGCGTCCTCCATCCCGCGCCCGACTGGCCCGACCTGCTCGACCTCGCGCTGACCGAGATCCGCTTCTACGGCGCGCCCTCGCACCAGGTCACGCGCAGGATGCGAGCGCTGCTGGCCGAGCTCTTTGCCGCTGTGCCGGCCGCCCGCCGGCCGGCGATCGAGGCCCAGGTCGCGCTGCTCGACGCGGCGGTGATTCGCGCCCACCCCGACCCCGGCGAGCGGGCGCTTGCCCTGACCGCCGACCACATGGGCCTCGGCGGGCGCGCGTCGTAGCCGGCTGGACGACCTTCAGGACTGCCGAGCGCTCCGGCGCAGGATCGCCACCCCGATCAGGGCGCTGACGATCGACCCGGCGAAGATGCCGAACTTGGCGGTGTCGATCGTCGACTGATCGCTGTAGGCGAGCTGGGCGATGAACAGCGAGACCGTGAAGCCGATGCCGCCGAGCGCAGCGACCCCCCAGACGTGCCGGATTCCCACGCCTGCGGGGAGCTTGCCGATGCCGAGCCGTGCGACGAGCAGCACCGTCCCGGCGATCCCGAGCAGCTTGCCGACGACCAGCCCGATCGCGATCGCCCAGGCGATCCGGCTCTCGACGGCGGCCGAGACCGTCGCGCCGTCGAGCACGATGCCGGCGTTGGCGAGCGCGAACAGCGGCACGACGAGCAGGCTGCTGAACGGGTGCAGCCGGTCCTCGACCTCCTCGAGCACCTGCCGGCCGCCGATCGGACGCGCCGGCATCAGCAGCCCGACGGCGACGCCGGCGATCGTCGCGTGAACGCCCGACTCGAGCATCGCGACCCAGACGAAGACGCCCAACGGCACGTAGGCGAGCACGCGCGCGACGCCGAGCGCCCGCAGCGCGACGATCGCGCCCAGTCCCGCCACGACGGCCGCCAGCCAGGCGAGCGAGATCCCCGAGCTGTAGAAGAGCGCGATCACGGCGATCGCGACGACGTCGTCGACGACCGCGATCGTCAACAGCAGCAGCTTCACCCCCGGCGGGATGCGGTCGCCGAGCAGCGCCAGGACGCCGACCGCGAACGCGATGTCGGTCGCCGTCGGGATCGCCCAGCCGGCCGCCCCCTCGCCGCCGAACGTGATCGCCGCGAACACGAGCGCCGGCAGCGCCGCCCCGCCGACCGCCGCCAGCACGGGCACTGCGGCCGTCCTGCGGTCCGCCAGCTCGCCGGTCACCAGCTCGCGCTTGACCTCCAGCGCGACGACGAAGAAGAACAGCGCCATCAGCCCGTCGTTGACCCAGTGCTGGAGGTCCTCGGTGATCGACAGCTCGCCGACGCCGAGCGTCAGCTTGGTCGACCACAGCGACGCGTAGCTGTCGCCGACGTTCGCCCAGATCAGCGCCACTACCGTCGCGACCAGGAGGATCGCCCCGCCGACGGTCTCGTCGCGGACGAACTCCGCCGCGGCGCTCAGCTTCTCGCGAACCGCCTTGCCGGCGTCCGTCTCAGTCACAGGGAAGGCCTCCTCGGGGTCGACGACGGGCTGCCGACCAGCCTTCCCGGCGCACCGCCACTGAGGCTACGCAAGAATCCCCGGCCGTGCTGGGCCAGGCGATCGGCGACCTGATTCCCGCCGCGCTGGCGGTGGCGCTCAGCCCGATCCCGATCGTCGCCGTCGTGCTGGTCCTCGGCGCCCCGCGCGCCCGCACGGCCGGCCCGGCGTTCGCCACGGGCTGGATCGTCGGGCTGGTCGCGGTCAGCGTCGCGGTGCTGGCGCTCGTCGCGCCCGGGAGCGACTCCGACAGCGACGACCCGGGCCTCGCCTGGCTCAAGCTCGCCATCGGAGTCATGTTCCTGTTCATGGCCGCCAGGCAGTGGTCCAAGCGCCCGCGCGACGGCGCCGAGCCCGATGCGCCCGCCTGGATGGCGACCGTCGACCGCGCGACGCCGGCGCGCGCGGCGCTGCTCGGCCTCGTGCTCTCCGCGGCCAATCCGAAGAACCTCGCGCTCACGCTGGCCGCTGTCGCGTCGATCGCCGAGGTGGGGCTCGACACCGCCGACGAGGCGATCGCGATCGCCGCCTTCGTCGCCATCGGCTCGCTCTCCGTCGCCGGAGCGGTCCTCTTCCACCAGCTCGGCGGCGCCCGCTCCGCCCGCCCGCTCGACGCCGTCAAGTGGTTCATGAGTCACAACAACGCGACGATCATGATGGTCGTGCTGCTCCTGCTCGGCGCCAAGCTGATCGGCGACGGCATCGCCGGGCTCTGACGCCGACCCGGCTACGGGTCTAGCCCAGGCGGCGTGGAGCGCTGGCGGCCGAGCAGCGGCCAGCAGATGACGGCGGCGACGAGGGCGATCGCGGCGGCTACGGCGAGGACGGCGTCGAGGCCGTCGACGATCGCGACGCGGGGGTCGAGATGGTCGCTGGCGTGGTGGGTGAAGATCGCCCCGAGGCCGGCGATCCCGGCGGCGATGCCGAGCTGGCGGAAGGTGTTGTTGATGCCGGA
>DASTKX010000035.1:0-8241 GCA_035715585.1 Thermoleophilaceae bacterium | reverse complement strand
CGCCGGCGCTGCAGCGCCCCGGCAACCGCAGCCTGCTCCCTCGCATAGCCCTCGACCGACTCGGCGGACAGCTCGTCGATGTAGGCGAAGATCGACTCGGCGAGCAGGTAGAGCGTGCGGGGCTCGAGTCCCGCACGCTCGCCGGCCGCCGCGAGTCGGCGCCAGGCTACGCGAGCGCCGAGCCGGTAGGCCGCGAGCAGCGCCTCGAGTGGACGCCCGGCGCGCAGCTCGCCGCGGCCAAGGTCGACGTAGATCTGGCGCGCTGGCTCGGGCCCCGCCTCGACCTCACCGACGAGGTCTAGGAAGCGCTCGAGGGCACGCTCGACGCCCATCCGCAGGCCCTCGCCGAAGCGTCCCTCGAGCGGCAGCGCGTACGCGGGCACGCCGACGCTGATCTCCGCGATGATCTCCTCGGCGACGGCGGGCAGCTCCGGGCGCAGCGCTTCGGCGGTCGCGAGCGGAAGCGCGGCCCAGGGTCGCTCATCAAGCGCGACGGCCATTATGTGAAATCTACAACTTCTGTCGCTCCGATCGTTGTGGATGGGGTCAGAAGTGGTCGTATGTTGGTCGTAAAGTCAAATTCATGACCCGCCTCCAGCGCAACGCCAACATCGCCGCCGTCATCGTCCCCTTCGTCGCCGTGCTCGCGGCGATTCCGCTGCTCTGGAACCAACTCGTCGGCTGGACCGACGTCGGGATCATGGTCGGCGTCTACCTGGCGACCGCGTTCGGGATCACGATCGGCTTCCACCGCCTGCTCACCCACCGCGCCTTCGAGACCTACCGGCCACTCAGATACCTGTTCGCGATCCTCGGGTCGATGGCCGTCCAGGGTCCGGTGATCGGCTGGGTCGCCGACCACCGCAAACACCACGCCCACACCGACGAGGAGGGCGACCCGCACAGCCCGCACGTCGGCGACGGCAGCGGGCTACGCGGGCTCTATCACGCCCACATCGGCTGGCTGTTCGAGGAGAACGGGACCGCCGACGCCAAGCGCTACGCGCCCGATCTGCTCGAGGACGCGGGGATGCGCTTCATCAGCCGCCACTTCCTCTGGTGGGTAGTGCTCGGGTTGGCCGTCCCGTTTGGGCTCGGCTACGCGATTGGCGGGACGCTCACGGGCGCGCTGCTGGCCCTGTTCTGGGGCGGCTTCGTACGCGTCTTCTTCGTCCACCACATCACGTGGAGCATCAACTCGATCTGCCACTTCTTCGGCAGCCGCCGCTTCGCGACCGACGACCGCTCGACCAACGTCGCCTGGCTCGCGGTCCCATCGCTCGGCGAGGCCTGGCACCACAACCACCACGCCTTTCCGCGCGCCGCCGTCCAGGGCCTGCGCTGGTGGGAGCTCGACATCTCCGGCCTGACGATCCGCGCGCTGGAGAAGCTCGGCCTGGCGTGGAACGTGATCACGATCTCGCCGGAGCGTCAGCGGCAGCGGCTCGCCGAGGGACCGGCGCGGCAGATCCGCCGGGCCGCCTAGAGCGCAGCGCGCAGCAATCCCGCCAACTCGGCCTCGCTGGGCGCGCCGCCCGGAGTGTTGCCGAGCGCGGGATGGCCGACGGCGGCGTGGGCGATCTGGGGGATCGAGTCCGGATCGAGCCCCAGCTCGGCGAGACCGTCGACGCCGGTCTCGGCCGTCAGCCGGGCGATCCGCCCCGGAGCATTGACGGGATCGCCGTTGGGGTCGCCAAGCGCCGCGGCGAGGCGGCCGACCGCGGCCGGCGCGCGCGTGACCATCAGACCGGCCGTGTGCGGGAGCATCACGGCGTTGACCTGGGCATGCGGGAGGCCCGCAACCCGCACAGTGGTCTGGCAGAGAGCGTGGTGAGCTGCGAAGCCGGTCGTGCCGACGGCGTAGCCGGCCAGCAGCGAGGCGAGCGCGACCTCCTCGATCGCCGGCGCCTCGAGCGGAAGCTGCTTGCCGAACAGCTCCGCGGCACGCAGCGCCGCCATCTCCGCCACCGGATTGGCGTGCGGCACGTAGAGCGACTCGAAGGCGTGCGCGAGCGCGTTCATCGCCGTGGCGACAAGCTGGGCCCGCCCCAAGCCCGCGGCCAGCGCGGGGTCCCACACGACGAGCGACGGTCGCACCAGCTGCCCACCGCGCGTTCCGGCCGGCAAACGGTGGAACGGCGTCATCGGCGAGCCGGCGAGCGTCGTCGGGATCGCAGCACATGGCAGCGCCTCGACCCCCGCGACGGCCTTCGCCACGTCGACCACTCGCCCGCCGCCGAGCGCCACCAAGGGCCTGTCCCGCACCCCGGGAAGCACAGCCGCCGCTCCGTCGGGCACCGACCCCGGGGGCACGTGCAGGACGACGTCGGCGCCCCCCACGAGATCCAGCGCTGTCGCCTCCGCCCGTTCGGTGGTCAACAGCGCATAGCCCTCGAAGCCCCGCTGGGCGAGCAGTCGCGGCGCCTCGTCGAGCACGCCCGAGCCGAACCGCACCAGCCGCTCGCCGTCGATCCAGGTGAACGGCCCGGACATCGCTGGCCTACGGCGTCGCGCTCTTCACGGCAGCGTCGATGTGGTGCTCCGCCTCCGCGACCGGCGAGTCCGCCAGCGCGTTTGTGATCGCGCGCAGATAGGCGCGGCCGGAGGCCTCCATCGTGTCGGGCGACACGCCTTGGCCCTGGGCCGTGACCCCGTCGAGCTCCAGCAGCACCGTCACCTCGGCCAGCGCGTCGCGACCGGCCGTGACGGCGGACACGTGGTACTCCTTGAGCCGCGCCTCGCGGTTGGTGGCGACGTTGAGCGCGCTGAAGAACGCGTCGACGGGACCGTCGCCGGTGAACTCGCCCTCGGCGACCTCGCCGGCGGGCATCCGGACACGGACGCGCGCGAACGGCGAGCGGTCTGAGCCGGCCTCGATGTCGAACGACTCGAGCACGTAGGCGCTCTCGGACTGGCGCATCTCGTCGGAGACGATCGCCTCCAGGTCGAGCGCGGTCACGTTCTTCTTGCGGTCGGCGATCTCCTTGAAGCGCTTGAAGGCGGTGTTCAGGGCGGCGCCGTCGACGGTGAAGCCCAGCTCCTCGAGCGCCTTGCGCAGCGCGTGGCGGCCGGAGTGCTTGCCCAGCACGATCGAGTTCGACTCCAGGCCGATCGTCTTGGCGTCCATGATCTCGTAGGTCGAGCGCTCCTTGAGCACGCCGTCCTGGTGAATCCCGGACTCGTGCGCGAAGGCGTTGCGGCCGACGATCGCCTTGTTCGGCTGCACCTGGTAGCCGGTCAGGCGCGAGACCAGGCGGCTGGTGCGGGCGATCTCGGTCGTCTCGACGCCCGTCCACAGCCCGTGCTCGGCCTCGCGGACGGCGAGCAGCATGACGATCTCCTCCAGCGAGGCGTTGCCGGCGCGCTCGCCCAGGCCGTTGATCGCGCACTCGACCTGGCGACAGCCGGCCTGGACGCCGGCGAACGAATTGGCGACCGCCAGCCCGAGGTCGTCGTGACAGTGGACCGAGGTGACGACGTTCGCCAAGTCGGGTACCAGCCGGTAGAGCTCGCGCCACATCGCCGCGTACTCCTCAGGCATCGAGTAGCCGACGGTGTCGGGGACGTTGATCGTCGTCGCGCCCTCGTCGAGGGCGATCTGCAGGACCTCAGCGGTGAACTCCAGGTCGGCGCGGGTCGCGTCCATCGGCGAGAACTCGACGTCGTCGGTGTAGCCCTTGGCGTGGGCGACGGCGGCACGGGCCTGGCCCTTGACGTCCTCGCGCGTCGTCTGCAGCTGGTGCTCGATGTGGATGTCGCTGGTCGAGATGAACGTGTGGATGCGCGGTCGCTCGGAATCCTTGACCGCGTTCCAGGCGGCATCGATGTCCTGCACGCCGGTACGTGCCAGGCCGCAGATGATCGGTCCGTGGACCTCGCGGGCGATCGCCTGGACGGCCTCGAAGTCGCCGGGCGACGCGATCGGGAAGCCGGCCTCGACGATGTCGACACCGAGACGGCCGAGCTGGTGGGCGATCTCGAGCTTCTCCTGGGTGTTCAGGGAGATGCCCGGCGACTGCTCGCCGTCGCGCAGCGTCGTATCGAAGATACGTACGCGGTTCGCCTCGTCACGTGTGTCGGATCCAGCCATGTCGTTCGCTCCTGATTCTCTAACTCGTCCCGGTTCTCCTGTGCTTGCGGCTTAGCGGCCGCCACGCATTAGTCCCCCCGAGGGGGGAGAAGCAGGAGAAGGCGCAGGTCGAGCGTGAACGACATCTGTCCCTCAGGGTACAGAACCGTTCTCCGCGGTCAAGCGCTACAGCGTGACGCTGCGCCCGGCGATGAAGCCGTCGGAGGCGACGATCGTGTCGACGACCTCCTGGGGCACCTTCGAGTCGGCGGTCACGACCATCACGGCCTCGCCGTTATCGGCGTCCCCGTCAGGCTGCCGGCCCACGGCGGCCGAGACGATGTTGACGCCGGCCTCGCCGAGGGCGGTCCCGACGCGGCCGATCATCCCCGGCTGGTCGCGGTAGCGGAAGATCGCCAGGCACGGCTCGAGCTGGACGTTGAAGCGCGAGCCCCATGCCTCGAGCAGGTGCGGACGGTCGCGGTTGCCGAGCACGGTGCCGACGACGCGTGAGCGGTCGGAACCGCTGACCACGGTGACCCTGACGAGGTCGGTGAAGTCACGTGCGCGCTCGCTGGTCGTCGAGCTGACGACGATGCCGCGCTCCTCGGCGAGGGTCGGCGCGTTGACGTCGTTGACCTCCTCCTCGGTGTGACCGGCGAGCACTCCCTTCAACACCTGGATGGTGATCAGGCGGGTGTCGCGCTCGGCGAGCCGGCCGAGAACCTCGACCTCGATCGCGTCGACCGACGTCCCTTCGCTGAGCGTCGCGGCGATCTTGCCGAGGTTGGCGGCGAGCGGGAGGAACGGACCGAGCGCCTCGAGGTCCTCGCCGGCGACGGCGGGAGCGTTGACGGCGCTGGTGACGGTCCCGCCGGTCAGCGCCGCGATCACCTGCTCTGCCGCCTGGTAGCCGGCGCGGTCGGTCGCCTCGGCCGTCGACGCGCCGAGGTGCGGCGTCACGACGACGTTGGGGTAGCCGAACAGCGGGTGCTCGGTGATCGGCTCTGACTGGAAGACATCGAGCGCGGCGCCGCCCACCTTGCCGGAGTCGAGCGCCGCCTGGAGATCGGCGTCGACCAGCAACGGACCGCGGGCGACGTTGAGAATCCGCACGCCGTCCTTCATCTTCGCGAACGCCTCGGCGTTGAGCCAACCCTCGGTCTCGGGCGTCTTCGGCAGATGAATCGTCAGGAAGTCGGCCTCGGCGTAGACCTCGTCGGCGCTGGCGGCGCGGTCGACGCCGAGCTCGCGGAAGCGCTCCTCGGCGATGAACGTGTCGAAGGCCAGCACGCGCATGCCGAAGCCGCGCGCCCGCTGTGCGACGAGCTGCCCGATGCGGCCGAAGCCGATGATCCCGAGCGTCTTCTCGTAGAGCTCGGTGCCGCTGTACTTCGAGCGGTCCCAGGCGCCGCCGACCAGCGAGGCGTGGGCCTGCGGGACGTTGCGCGCGAGCGCCAGCAGCAGCGCCATCGTGTGCTCGGCCGCGGTCACGACGTTCGACTGCGGCGCGTTGGCGACGACGATGCCGCGCCGCGTAGCAGCGGGAATGTCGACGTTGTCGACCCCGACGCCGGCGCGGCCGACGGCCTTGAGGTTGTCGGCCCGCTCGAGCAGCTCCGGCGTCAGCTTGGTCGCCGAGCGGATCAGGATGCCGTCGAACTCGCCGATCCTGCGCTCGAGCTCGCCGTCCTCCCAGTCGGCGCCCAACTCCACCTCGAGACCGGCGTCGCGCAGCAACTGGACGCCGGAGTCCCCGATCTTCTCCTTGACGAGCACCTTCATCGGGTGACCTCCCCCACGTTCTCGATGGTCCAGTCGATGCAGGCCGTCAGCGCCTCGACGTCCGCCGGCTCGATCGCCGGGAACATGCCGATTCGCAGCTGATTGCGGCCGAGTTTGCGGTACGGCTCGGTGTCGACGATGCCGTTGGCGCGCAGCGTCGCGGCGATCGCGGCCGCGTCGATGTGGTCGCCAAAGTCGACCGTGCCGACGACCAGCGAGCGCTTCGCGGGATCGGCGACGAACGGCGACGCGTGCTCGGACGCCTCGGCCCACTCGTAGAGGTGGCGCGATGACGCGCTGGTGCGCTGGACGCACCAGTCGAGGCCGCCGCCGCTGTTCATCCACTCGACCTGGTCGGCGAGCAGCAGCAGCGTGGCGAGCGCCGGCGTGTTGTAGGTCTGGTCCTTGCGCGAGTTGTCGAGCGCCGTAGTCAGCGACAGGAACTCGGGGCGCCAACGGTCGGTCGCCGAGCCGAGCTCCTCGATGCGGGCGATCGCCGCCGGGCTGAGCAGCGCGAGCCAGAGGCCGCCGTCGGACGCGAAGCCCTTCTGCGGAGCGAAGTAGTAGACGTCGGACTCGGCGACGTCGACCGGCAGGCCGCCGGCGCCCGAGGTCGCGTCGATCAGCACGAGCGCGTCGCCGGCGTCGGCGGGTCGCTCGACGGGAACCATCACGCCGGTAGAGGTCTCGTTGTGCGCCCAGCCGATCACGTCGACTCCGGGGACGCCGACCGGGATGGGCGCGTCGCCCGGCTCGGCCGAGACGACGATCGGGTCCTCGAGGAACGGCGCGCCCGTCGTCGCCTTGGCGAACTTGCCCGAGAACTCGCCATAGGTCAGCGCGAGCGCGCGGCGGCGGACGAGCCCGGCGGTCGCGGCGTCCCAGAAGGCCGTCGTACCGCCGTTGCCGAGCGCGACCTCATAGCCGTCGGGCAGCGAGAAGAGATCGCGCAAACCGGAGCGAACGCGGCCGACGACCGCCTTGACCGGCTTCTGGCGGTGCGAGGTGCCCATCACGCTGTCGCCGATGTCGGCCAGGCAGCCGAGCTGCTCCGGCCGCACCTTCGACGGGCCGCAGCCGAAACGGCCGTCGGCGGGCTTGAGGTCGGCGGGTATCTGTGGCGTCGTCACGGGCTGCCTCCGCGGCTATCGAGTTTCAGCGGTGCTGTGCCCAGGCGTACGGCGGTTCACCCATCGCTCCCCGGTGGTTGAGCCCACCTCGAAGACGCCAGTCGCGACGGTCGAGCGAGTGTACACACCCGCTCCGAGATCAGAACTCGGTGTCGATCCAGGACATCTTGTCGCGCAGCTTCGCGCCCTCGGTCTCGATCTGCTTCGAGGCCTGCTCCTCGCGCATGCGCTTGAAGTTCTCCTGGCCGGCGTTGTTCTCGGCGATCCACTCGCGCGCGAACTGGCCGGACTGGATCTCGCCGAGGATCTCCTTCATCGCCGCGCGGGTGTCGTCGGTGATGACGCGCTTGCCGCGGGTCAGGTCGCCGTACTCGGCCGTGTTCGAGATCGAATAGCGCATCCCGCCGATGCCCTTCTCGTACATCAAGTCGACGATCAGCTTGAGCTCGTGGAGACACTCGAAGTAGGCGAGGCGCGGGTCGTAGCCGGCGTCGACGAGCGTCTCGTAGCCGGCCTGCACGAGCTCGGAGACGCCGCCGCAGAGGACGGCCTGCTCGCCGAAGAGGTCGGTCTCGGTCTCCTCCTTGAAAGAGGTCTCGATCACGCCGCCGCGCGTGCAGCCGATGCCCTTGGCGTAGGCGAGCGCGAGATCGCGGGCGTTGCCCGTAGCGTCCTGATGGACCGCCAGCAGACCGGGAACGCCGGCGCCCTCGGTGAACTGACGCCGCACGAGGTGGCCGGGGCCCTTCGGGGCGACCAGCGCGACGTCGACGCCGGGGCCGGGGTCGATCTGGTCGAAGTGGATCGCAAAGCCGTGCGCGAACAGCAGCAGGTTGCCGGGCGCGATGCCGTCCTTGATGTCGGCGTCCCAGATCTTCGCCTGCTGCTCATCGGGCAGCAGGACCATCACGACGTCGCCGCGGCTGGCGGCGTCGGCGACGCTGGTGACCTCGAGGCCGTCGGACTTTGCCTTCGCGACCGACTCGGAGCCCTCGCGCAGTCCTACGACCACGCTCACGCCGGACTCGTGCAGGTTCAGCGCATGCGCGTGGCCCTGCGAGCCGTAGCCGAGGATTGCGACGGTCTTGCCGTCGAGCTGCGAGAGGTCTGCGTCGTTGTCGTAGATCACGGCGGAGGACTCTAGCCGAGGGAGTTCCTGAGCAGCTTTCCACCAGCGTTGCGCGGCAACGACGAGACGCGAACCACCCGTTTCGGCACCTGGTAGCCAGCGAGCCGCTCTCGACAGAAGGAGAGCAG
>DASTKX010000034.1:0-6893 GCA_035715585.1 Thermoleophilaceae bacterium | reverse complement strand
CGCCGAGGGCGATCCCCTGCTGGGGAATGCCCGCGAACAGGCGATTGACCTCGGCCTGGCCCTGCAACGAGCTGCCGTCGCCGAGCCCCTGCGGACCGTCGTCGCCACCGCTCGCCAACGCCAGCGCGCCGACGATCGCCGCCGCGGCGACCACCACGCCGACGAGCAGCCAGAGCCGCTGCCGCAGCTTGCCTCCGTTCGGGCTCATGTCCGCTTCCTCAGTATGAGCGACAGCGCCACCACTCCGGTCAGCAGCCCGAAACCGCCGAGCACCAGCGCGGCGATCGCCAGACCGGCCGACGGACCGTCGTCGTCGGAGGCCTCGGCCGTCGAGCCCGCCTCGTGCTCGGCGGAGGCCGAACTGCCGTGCTCGTCCTCGCTCGCCGTCAAGACCACCGCCGGCGCCGGCGACTCGAGGTCGTCCGGGCTCTCGCCCTGCTGCGGGATCTGGATCCAGGCCTCCTTGCCCTTCACGCACTGCTGGACGGTCGGGAAGTAGACGGCATCGCCGGCCTTGCCCGCCGGCAGCTTGACGCTCATCCCGAATATGTCGAGCCGTCCGTCGGGCAGCGGACCGGCGTCGGCGGCGGTCCAGACGACCTCCTCGACGCCGGTCGTGACCGTCTCGCCGTGCAGCTCGACCGCGTCCTTGGGTCCCTCCTTCGTCGAGACGTCCCAGCCGGGATGGACCTGCGGCGTCACGCTCGGCACCGACGCGGGGATCTGCACGCGGACCGCCTTCGTCGGCGACCCGTCGCAGCCGTGCGGCACCTGCACCTGCACCGTCGCGTAGCCATCGGCCGGCCCCTCGCCGGGCGCGATCGTGACGTGCGCGGCGGCGGGCGCCGCAGCGGTCAGCGAAGCCGCCAACGCGGCGGCGAACGTCGTCTTGAACCTCATTCAGCTCTCCTTGTCCTGGTTGCCATCGTCAAGTTCTCCGCGGTCACCTGATCGGGACCTCGATCGCGGTCCGCAGCTCCTGGAAGTCCGACAGAGGCGCGCGCACTACCAGCGACCAGGCGCCGGCCGGGGCGAGGTCGGCGCGCGCGACCGTGTAGTGGCCCGGGCCCGCCTTGCGCACGTCGAGCGCGATCGGCCCGATGTCGAGCTCGGGCTCGACGGCCGCGATCGTCAGCCGGCGCGGCCGGTCGTACTGGGCCCCGTTGCGTTTGTCGAACAGGTACACGTGGATCTCATTGCTGCCGGCACGCGCCGGGTCGACGGTCAGCTCGATCCGCGCCGGGCCGAAGTCGGCCGAGTCGCTGAACGGGCCGCCCGGGGTGGCGGCCGACGGCGAGTAGGCGACGAGCGCGGCCGTGACCGCAAGCACGACGCCCATCAACACGATCTCGGCCCGCAGCGTGCGGCGCAGAACGCCTCCAGCGTGCCCGGGCGCCTCCCCACCGGCGGCTAGACGGGCGAGCGCAGGCTGCGAGCGGCGGCGGTTGTACGCGCCGAGCGCGATCAACGCGACGAACAGCGCCGCCTTGACCAGGATCGCCCGGCCGAAGGCCGTGTCGACGAGGTCGGACAGCTCGTCGAGATGCAGGATCGACTGCGCGATGCCGGTCGCCAACAGCGCCGCGACCGCCGTCAGCGCGAGTGTCGAGAAGCGCGTCACGAGCAGCGCGAGCAGCCGCGTGCGATCGGGAGGGTCGAGCCTCCGCGTCGCTGCCGGCACGACGAGCAGCAGTAGCGCCACACCGCCGACCCAGGCGCTCATCGCGGCAACGTGGACGACGTCGAGCGGGACCACCAGGGCGGAGTCGTCAGCAGCCCCGGCATGACCGCCGAGCGCCGGTGAGACGATCAGGTAGGCACAAGCGGCCGCGAACGCGACGAGCCAGATCGCCGGTCCCGCCGTGCCGGCCGCGTTCCCGCTCGCCCAGCGCCGGCCCGTGGCCGGCGGCAGGAACAGCAGCAGCGCCGCGAGCACGCCGAACGCCGTGAAGCGCAGCTTCCAGACCTCGCCGAAGCGGGTGTTCAGCACGTCGTGGACCAGGCCCGAGTCGAGCGCCGACCAGAACGAGCCGCCGGTCGCGGTCGCGGCTTGGAGGACGATCCCGAGCACCGTGGCAGCGAGGCCCGCGAACGCCGCCCCAACGAGCAGCCTGGTCGCGCGCGCCTGGAACGCGGACCCCGCGCCGGCCCAGCTGTCGCCGTCCGGCAGCCGCCGCAGCGCCGGCAGCCAGACCAGCAGGAGAAAGACGAAGCCGCCCGCGAGCAGCGCGATCGCCGCGTAGCTGACAGCGCGCACGGCGCCGAACGCGACCTCGGTGACCGAACCCGTCCCCTCCTCGAGCAGGTCGGCGACCGCCGCCGCCGGCGTACCCCCCGCCTTGCCGACGGTGAACACGTAGCCGCCTGTCACCGGATGCGAGTCCGCCGACACGACGCGGTAGGTGACGGTGTAGGCGCCGTCCGGCAGGTCGTCCTCGACGCGCACCGCGACCGCGTCGCCGGACGGCCGTTGCACCTCACCGACGTCGACGCGCGCACCGTCGGCGGCGAACACCCGCAGCGCGCCGAAGCTCGACTCGACCGGCTCGTCGAAGGTCACCGTCACCAGCTCGGGCGAGCGCTCGAGCGCGGCGCCGCGCGTCGGCTGGGTCTGCTCGACCACGGCGTGCGCGAAGGCGCCGGCAGGCAGCGCCGTCAACGCGACCAGGGCCAAGCAGAAAGCCAACGAGACGCGCCATCGCGACACAGATCGGCGCGACGTCTTCACCACGCGTCCTTCGCCTCGGCCACGTCGCCGCCATCGCGTTGCCTTCGCCGCCGGACGATCGCCACCAGCAGCAGCCCACCTATCGCCACCACCGCGAAAACGACCGCGGCCGGGATCGGGAAGCCGTCGTCGGGCCGTCCGTTCCAGGTGAGCGTCCCCGTTACGCCTCCCTGCCGATCGCCGACGCGAATCGGCGCCTCCCAGTCGAAGACCTTCGTCCTCCGTTGCGGGTCGCTGACGGCGTCTGGACGCCCGGCGCCCATCCAGTGGATGCGGTGGTCGTGCCACTCGAACCGCCCCGACCGGTCGACGACCTTCCACTCCGGCGCGGCGTCCTCGTCGGCGCGCGCCGGCAGATCGACCTTGGCGAAGCGGTCCTCGTTGAGGTAGAGCGCCGGCGAGTTGAGGTTGACCTCGACCGTCCCGTCTGGCATCAGACGGGCGTAGGGCTCCCCGTTGTAGCCCTCGACGACGACCGTCTTCCCGCTGTCGTTGCGCAGCGCGAGCCGGTCGTCGCGGTCGAGGACGTCGACGGTCAGGCCGGCGCCCGCCGGGCTGACGGCGCGAATCTCAGATGTGTAGTCGGCGCCGCCCCCGCCGTGGGCGTGGGCGGCTGTCGCGGCCGTGGCGAACGCCAACAGCGCCACCGCGGCCGCGCCGCGGATGCGGCGCAATGTGTGCCTCCTCGGGCAGCTTCGTGGATCGCGCTCCCGCCCGGGAGCGCGATCGCGCTGCGGCCGGGAGAGCTAGCGGGCGAGCAACGCCGCAGGAGGCGGGCGCACGGCGAGCGAGTGGGCAATCAAGCGACCGCCACGCGGGACGGCACGCAGCGCCCAGCGAGCGCCGGCAGGACCGGACAGCCGTTGTGTCTGCCGACGACGCCGATGTCCGGCGGCACGGGTCAGCCCGACGATCCGCTCTTCACCGAGATAGCGCCCCGCGATCAGCGGCAGCGCGACCAGCAGCAGCGGCGCCGCATAGAGCAGCGCGGGCGCGAGCACACCCGCCGCCTCGGCCAACAGGCAGAGCGACGAGAGCAGCGTCAGCGCCACGAGGGCGCGCCGGTCACGACGGGGCATGGGCCTGAGCCTACAAGGCCGGACGGGGCCGCGGGTACTCTTCTCAGCGATGGCCTCCACGACCGCCAACGGCTGGACCGAGCACACGACCACGGCGCTCTCCGACGCGGGTTACCGCTCCAGCGCGCCGCGAGAGGAGGTGATCGGCGCGATCGCCGAGCTCGGCTGCAGCATCACCGCGCGCGAGATCGCCGACCTGCTGCGCGAGCGTGGCAGCGGCGTCGGCCTGGCGAGCATCTACCGCGCGCTCGACCTGCTCGACCGCCTCGGCCTGGTGCAGCGCTTCGACGTCGGCGAGGGCGTCGCCCGCTACGAGGCGGCCCTGCCGGGCGGCGATCACCACCACCATCTCGTCTGCGACAGCTGCGGCACCGTCGAGCCGTTCGAGGACGAGGCGCTCGAGGACGCGATCCACGGCCTGTCCGACAAGACCGCCTTCGCGATCGCCGCCCACGACGTCACGCTGCGCGGCGAGTGCCCGGCCTGCCGCGCGAGCAGCGACTAGCCGCCGCTAGGCCTCCGGCCGGCACTGCTTGGCGCCGCCAGTCAGGCCGTCGACCAGCGCCGCCGTGTTCGCCTGGATCGACTCGACGTAGGTCGCGCCGTCGGAGTCCTCTGACCCCAACGTGTCGGCCCACAGAGCCCGGCCGACCGTCGCGCCGGTCTCGCGTGCGACGGCGCGCTCGAGCTTCGGGTCGAGCGAGCTCTCGGGGAAGATGGCCCTGACGTTCTCCCGCTCGATCTGCTCGACGAGCCTCTGCGTGTCGCCCGCGGACGGCTGGGCCGCCGTCGACTGCGACGGGATCAGCGCCCCCACGACGTCGAGGTCGTAGCGGTGGGCGTAGTAGCCGAGCGCGTCGTGGGTCGTGACGAGCTTGCGCTGCGGCGCCGGGATCGCGTCGATGCAGGCGGCGACGTTGCGATCGAGCCGCCTCAGCCGCTCCGTGTATGCGCGGGCGTTGGCCTCGTACTCGGCGCGGCCGCCGGGATCGGCGGCGATCAGCGCGTCGCGGATCGCCGCGACGGCGGCGATCGCGTTGCGCGGATCCTGCCACCAGTGCGGATCGGCGCTGTCGCCGTGGTCGTGCTCCTCCTCGCCGGCGTGCTCGCCCTCGCCGGCGGCCCCCGGCTCGCCGTCGATCCGCTCGACCGCCTGGATCAGCTCGACCCGCGGGGCGTCGGCGCCCGAGTTGTCGATCACGTCGCCGAGCCACTCGTCGAGCTCGCCGCCGGACTGGACGATCGCGTCGGCCGCGGCGAGCGCCTTGACGTCGCTCGGCCGCGGCTCGTAGCCGTGGGGATCGGAGTTCGGCTGCAGGATCTGCTCGACGGCGACGCGGTCGCCCCCGACCTCGCGGACGAGGTCGCCCACCTGGGTGGTCGTCGCGACCGCCGTCACGTCCGCGTTCCCCGGCCCCGGCGACGAGTCGTCGCCACATCCGCTCACGGCCAGCGCGAGCAGCGCGACGAGGGCGGACGCGGCGGAGATCGATCGAGCGGTTCGCATGCCGAGAAGCTTAATGAGAATGATTCTCGTTTGTCGCCTCGACGCCCGTGGCCATAGTGAGTCCCGCTTCCTTGCCCTCCCGCGTAGCCTGAGCCACAGGGCATGGGCCACGACCACTCACACCACCATCGCGCCGCTGCGCAGGCGGGCGACCGCAACCGCCTCTGGATCGCGCTCGGCCTGATCCTCGCCCTGATGGCCGGCGAGGTCGTCGCCGGCATCGTCGCCGGATCGCTCGCGTTGCTCTCCGACGCCGCGCACATGCTCACCGACGCCGCGGCGATCGCGCTCGCGCTGTTTGCCGGCCACCTCGCCAAGCGACCGCCGCGCGGCGGCTACACCTACGGCCTGCGCCGCGCCGAGATCCTCTCTGCGCAGGCCAACGGCGCGACGCTGCTGGCGCTCGCCGCCGTGATCGGCTTCGAGGCGATCCGTCGGATCGTCGACCCGCCATCGGTCGAGGGCGGGCTGGTGCTCGTCGTCGCGCTGATCGGCGTCGCCGTCAACGTCGCCGCGACCTGGGTGCTCGCCGGCGCGAACCGCGACAGCCTCAACGTCGAGGGCGCCTACCAGCACATCCTCACCGACCTGTTCGCGTTCGTCGCGACCGCCGTCGCGGGCGCCGCGATCCTGCTGACCGGCTTCGGTCAGGCCGACGGCATCGCGGCGCTGATCGTCGCCGCGCTGATGACCCGCGCCGGCTGGGGCCTGCTGCGCGACTCCGGGCGGATCCTGCTCGAGGGCGCGCCGCGCGGGATCGACCCGGGCGAGGTCGCCGCCGCGCTGGCCGCCGAGCCCGACGTCGTCGAGGTCCACGACCTGCACGTCTGGGAGGTCACCTCGGGCTTCCCTGCGCTGACCGCGCACGTCCTGCTCGAGCCCGACTGCGACTGCCACCAGCGACGGCGCGACTTCGAGCTGCTGCTGCACGACCGCTTCGGGATCGACCACACGACGATCCAGGTCGACCACGCCCACAGGGAGCAGGGTCCGATCGCGCTGGAGCGGAACGGCTAGGGAGAGCTACTCGCGCTCGCGGCGGCGACCGCCGCCACCGACGCGCTCGACGGCCTTGCTGGCGTCGACGTAAGGCAGCAGACCGACCTCGCGGGCGCGCTTGACGGCACGCGCCATCTTCGACTGGTCGCGACGGCTGAGACCGGTGACACGGCGCGAGCGGATCTTGCCGCGCTCGGTGATGAACCGCTGCAGCAGCGCGATGTTCTTGTAGTCGATCTTGTCGATCTCCTCGCGCGGGAGCTTCGAGTAGCGCCGGGCCTCGCCCTTCAGGGAGGGCTTGCCGCGCTTGCGATCCTTGGTGTTGCTTCGTGCCATCGGCCGGTAAGGGTACAGAGCCGGCGCTTTCGCGTCGGTCCGCCCCCGCTGCTTCCATTCCGCGAATCGGCCAGAGCAAGGTAACTCGCGTGTTCGCGGCCGTCGTTGCCGCGCTTGCCCTGGCCGCGGTCGTGGGGATGGCGCTGCTCTGGCCGGGCGACGTCGACACGCGGGTCGGCGAGGCGATCGTCACCAAGTCGGACACCGCGACGGTGATGTCGGTCAGCGAGTTCGCCTGCTCCGG
>DASTKX010000033.1:0-5478 GCA_035715585.1 Thermoleophilaceae bacterium | reverse complement strand
TATTGGGGCTTAGTGGCCCATTGACTCCAGGAATGGGTGCGTCTACGATGGCCCCATCAACCCCCCAAGTGGGGGGTCGGGAAGTAGAAGGGGCGGTCGGCCGGTTGGTTAGCGCACAACCCGCCGGCGGATCGCTTCGCTTCCCGGGATTCCAGGGGGACGTAGGACGGGCAGGAAAGTGCGAAGGCCGGTGCGCCGGCTGGATCGCACCGGGTGAGGTCGGGGCCTAGCGGGAGCGGGCCCCGGCCACCCGCCGCTAACGTCGATGCGATGAGCGACTCGATCGACGGACGCAGCCGCGAGCTGCTCGATGGCAAGAACTTCGCCCACGTCGTGACGACCTCGGGCGATGGGAAGCCACACGTCGCTGTCGTCTGGGCCGACGTCGAGGGTGACGAGATCCTGCTGAACGGGGCTGAGGACCGGGAATGGTCCACCCGTCTCCGTAGCCGTCCGGACGTCCTCGTGACCGTCGTCAACCTCGACGACCCCTACGAGTACGTCACGATCCGCGGCAAGGCGGTCGAGGTCACGCCCGAGGGCGGCGCCGCCCACATCGACAAGCTCGCCAAGAAGTATCTCGGCAAGGATGTCTATCCCGCCCACGACGAGAGCGTGGCGCGGCTCCTGGTCCGCATCCAGCCCGAGAAGGTCAGGCTGCGCGGCGGCTGAACAGCTCTGTAGCTCCCCTCTTGGTACTCAGGGCGATGCGAAGTCGGCACGCAAGCGATCCCAACCGAGCGGCGACCACGCCTAGCTTGGGCGCGTGGCTATCAGGCGAGAGATCGAGGACCCCGATGGCCGCACCGTCGTATTCGATTCCGGGTCTCATTTGCATCTCGCGCTACGTCGCCCGGTGCTGCTGGACCATCTCGGTGCGGTCCTTGCGACGGTCGGCCATCCAGACTTCCGTGCGGACGACCCGTTGCCGGGGAGGGAGCGGTATTACCGTAGGCATATAGATGGTCGGCGCTGGCTTCGGGTCGTCGTAGACTTTGGTGACGTGCCAGGCTGGATAGTCACCGTGACCATTCAGGCAAACGATCCGAGACGACGCCGATGAACATCACGATCGCGGGTACAGACTTCGACTATCACGACTACGACCCCCGGGGGGATACGTTGTTCCTAGGTGTCGGCGGGCCGCGGGATGCTCTGCCCGCGAGCGCCTATGAGACGCCAGAGGGACATATCGTCGAGTACGACGAGCCCGGGGCGGTTGTTGCGCTCGAGCTCGTCAACGTTCGCTGGGCGCTCGAGCGGGATGGCGAGGTCAAATTGACCTGTCCTGAAGAGCACCACCTGGCGCGAGCATCGCTCGCTGCAGCACTTGCGGCCTAAGAGCTGGCGACCGACTCGGCCTTGGCGGCCCGGGCCGCGCGCTTCTCGAAGAAGTCGCCGCCCTCGATGTTGACGTGGGGGAGGATCTTGTCGAGCCACTTGGGGATCCACCAGCACTTGTCGCCCATCAGGGTCATCGCGGCGGGGACGAATAGGCATCTGACAAGGGTGGCGTCGATCGCGATCGCGACGGCGAGGCCGACGCCGAACTGCTTGACGACGGCGTCGCCGCTGAGCACGAAGCTCGAGAAGACGCAGACCATGATCAGCGCGGCGGAGGTGATCACGCGGCCGGTGTTGGCGAGGCCGTCGACGATCGCCTTGCGCGTGTCGCCGTCCTCTAGGTAGTGCTCCTGGATCTGCGAGAGCAGGAAGACCTCGTAGTCCATCGAGAGGCCGAAGAGGATCGTGAACATCAGCAGCGGCACGTAGCTCGCGATCGGCACGGCGCCGTCGAGACCGATCAGCGTTGCGCCGTGACCCTCCTGGAAGACGAAGGTGACGACGCCGTAGGCGGCGCCAACCGAGAGCAGGTTCGCGACCGCCGCCTTGATCGGCAGCAGCACTGAGCGGAAGGCGAGCAGCAGTAGGAAGAAGCTGAGGATCACGACCAGCGCGATCATCTGCGGCAGCTTGTCGGCGATCCGCGCCGCGAGATCGATGTAGCCAGCCGTCTGGCCGCCTGCGAAGACGGTCAGGTCGGTGCCCTTGATCGCCTTCGGCACGACGTTGTCGCGCAGGTTCTCGACGAGGTCGCCGGTCTTCGGGTCGGACGGCGCCGTGGTGGCGATCGCGGTGAAGACGGCGACCGTGCCCGCCTTGTCGACCGTCGCCGGCGAGACCGAGTCGATCCCGGGCGTCTTCTTGATCGCGTCCTCGAGGTTGGTCAGGCGCGGGTCGTTGGCCGGGCTCTCGGCCGCCTTGGTCTGCTGGTCGAGCTTCTGCTGCTGCGACGAGGTCTGCTGCTGGACCTGCTGCTGCGCCTGGTCGGGCGGCACGCCCTCGGCCTCGAGCTGCTGCTCCTGCTCCTGTTGCTGCTGGGCGAGCTGCTGTTGCTGGCTCTTGGCCTTGTTGACGTCGCTCTGGTCGGGCTTCGCAGGCGAGCCCAGCTCGACCCCGATCAGCAGCGGGCCGTTCCAGCCCGGGCCGAAGCCCTCGGAGATCAGGTCGTAGGCCTGGCGGGCCGTCGTGTCCTTCGGCAGCTCGCCGTTGTCGGAGGCGCCGAGCTCGAGGTTGAGCGTCGGGATCGCGATGAACAGCAGCACGAAGGAGCTGGCGAGCAACGACCGCCACGGTCGGTTTGCAACGCCCTCGGCCCAACGCCGCCAGCCGTGGGGCTCGTGGTCGTCGGGATGGGTGCGGCCGAGCTTGACCTTCAGCGAGTCGATCCGCGGTCCGAGCGCGCCGAGCAGCGCCGGCAGCAGCGTGGTCGCAGCCAGCACCGAGACGACGACCGCGACCGCGGCGCTGCAGCCCATCGCTCCGACGAGCGGGATCCCGGCGGCGAGCAGCGAGACGAGCGCGACGATCACCGTGCCGCCGGCGAAGACGACCGCGCCGCCGGCCGTCGCGGTCGAGCGCGCGATCGACTCGCCCATCTCCATCCCCTCGCGCAGCTGCTGCTTGTGGCGCGTGACGAGGAACAGCGCGTAGTCGATCCCGACGCCGAGGCCGATCATCGTCGCCAGCGTCGGCGCGACGGTCGGGATGTCGACGAGGTGGCTGAGCAGCTTGAGGATCGCCAGCGTGCTGACCAGGCCGAGCACCGCCGTGACGATCGGCAGCGCCATCGCGGTCACGGTGCCGAAGGCGAACAGCAGGATGACGATCGCCGCGGCGATGCCGATCGCCTCGCTGCTCTCGGTGTCGGTCTCCGACAGCGCCTGGCCGAGATAGCCGCCGGCCGCCACCTTCAGGCCGGCATCCGAGGCGGGCGAGGCGGCGTCGAAGACGTCCTCGGCGTCGCTCTCGCTGAGGTCGCTCGGGCCGTCGTAGAGCGTGACGATGACGTAGCCGATCGTCTTGTCCTTGCTCAGCGCGTATGAGCCCGCATCGCTGAGCGGGCTGATCGCGCTGCGCACCTCGGGCTGCTGCTTCAGCGAGTCGACGGTCTGCTTGACCGCCTTGCTGTTGGCGCTGTCGGTCAGCTTGCCCTTGTGCGCCTGCATGACGATCGGGTTGGTCCCGTTCGCCTGCGCGGGCAGGTTGTCCTGCAGCAGGTCCTGCGCCTCGGTCGAGCCGGTGCCGGGCAGCGACAGGTTGTCGTTGTTGGCGTCGCCGACGATGCGGCCGGCCACCGCGAGCGCGACGGTCAGGACGACCCAGATCGCGATCACCGGCCAGTGGTGCTTGGCACAGCCGCGACCGATTCGGTACAGGGCGCCGGTCACGAGGCGGCAGCCTACCCCTTACCCTGGACCTGTGGCCGGTGAGCGGATCGAGGACATGCGCGAGTCCTACGAGCTCGGCAGCCTGTCCGAGGACGATCTCGCCGCTACCTGGCTCGAGCAGTTCGAGGTCTGGTTCGAGGCCGCGCTCGTCGCGGGTATTCCCGAGCCGAACGCGATGGTGCTCGCGACCGCCGGCGGCGACGGCGCGCCGGGCGCGCGGACCGTCCTGCTGCGGCGGCTCGACGCGCGCGGCTTCCGCTTCAACACCAACTACCGCTCACGCAAGGGGCGCGAGCTAGGGGAGAACCCGCGCGCGACGCTGCTGTTCCCGTGGTACCAGCAGCAGCGCCAGGTGATCGTCGACGGCGACGTCGTGCAGCTCTGCGCCGAGGAGTCCGACGCCTCGTTCGCCAAGCGCCCGCGCGCCTCGCGGATCGCGGCCGCGGCTAGCCCGCAGTCCGAGGTGATCGAGTCGCGCGAGGCGATCGAGCAGCGCTTCGCCGCGCTCGAGGCCGAGTACGAGGGCGTCGAGGACCCGCCACGGCCCGAGCACTGGGGCGGCTATCTCGTCGAGCCGCGCAGCGTCGAGTTCTGGCAGGGCCGCCGCAACCGGATGCACGACCGGCTGCGCTTCCGCCGGACGACCGGCGGGGCCTGGGTCGTCGAGCGGCTCGCCCCCTGACTAGAACAACGTTCTAGAACGTTGTTCTAGTAGATCGGGTTAGCGCCCCCGCTAGCCTGGAAGGCGTGTTCGAGTTCTTGTCCCGCCGTGAGCCCGAGATGCCGAGTGCGGCAGACGCGCTACCCGGCCGCGACACACCGATCGTCACGCCGGGCGAGCACTTCGTCCTCGGCACGCCGATCGGGCCGCCGTTCCCGGAGGGGACCGAGCGGGCGATCGTCGGGATGGGCTGCTTCTGGGGCGCCGAGAAGGTCTTCTGGCAGCTCCCCGGCGTCTACACGACGGCGGTCGGCTACGCCGGCGGAATCACGCCGAACCCCACCTACGAGGAGGTCTGCGGCGGGCGGACCGGCCAGAACGAGGCGGTGCTGGTCGTCTTCCGGCCGGACGAGATCGCCTACGAGCAGATCCTCAAGGCGTTCTGGGAGAACCACGACCCGACGCAGGGGATGCGCCAGGGCAACGACGTCGGCACCCAGTACCGCTCGGCGATCTACACGACCTCGGACGCCCAGCGCGAGGCGGCTACGGCGTCGGCCGCGAGCTACGCCGACGCGCTCGGCGCCGCCGGTCACAGCGCCGAGATAACGACCGAGATCGAGCCCGCCGGCGACTTCTTCTACGCCGAGGACTACCACCAGCAGTACCTGGCGAAGAATCCCGCCGGCTACTGCGGGCTCGGCGGGACCGGCGTCGCGTGCCCGGTCGGGCTCGCGACCTGAGCGGCGCCGCGCGCTCGCGACGCGCCGGCTAGCGGCCGCGCCAGACCGGCTCGCGCTTCTCCGCGAAGGCGGTCGCGCCCTCGCGCGCGTCCTCGGAGACGAACACCGGGCCGGAGATCTCGCCCTGCTTGAGCCAGGCCTCGTTGGGGTCCCAGGCCGGCGACTCGAGCAGGATCCGCTTCGACGCGGCGAGCGCCAGCGGCGCGTTGGCGGCGACCGCGTCGGCCAGCTCGAGCGCCGTGTCGAGCGCCGCCCCCGGCTCGGCGAGGCGGTTGACCAGGCCGAGCTCGTAGCCGCGCTCGGCCGGGATCGGGTCGCCGGTCAGCGCCAGCTCCATCGCGAC
>DASTKX010000032.1:0-66662 GCA_035715585.1 Thermoleophilaceae bacterium | reverse complement strand
GGCTCGCATCTCTCGCCACCCCGGCAGTGATCTGGGAAGCGCGACGGTGTCATGCACTCCCGACGGACGCTGGTTCATCTCTATCAACGAGCGGTTCGACGCCCCCTTTCCTCAGAAAGCTCCCAGAACGGTCGTCGGCATCGACGTCGGCTTGGCGAACCTCGTCGTCTGCGACTCCGGGCTTAAGGTCACCGCACCCAGATTCGCGCGGCGCTCCTCGAGAGCGCTCGCACGGGCACAGCGCCGGTACTCGCGGACGCAACCCCGAAGCCACAGACGCGAGCAGGCCCGACACCGCCTCGCCCGTCAGCACCAGCGCGTCGCAGCCAGACGTCACGACTTTCTGCACAAGCTCACCACCGCGATCGTCGACCGCTATGACGTAATCGTCGTCGAGGACATCACGATCGCTGCCCTCGCGAGAACCAAGCTGGGCAAGAGCTTCGGCGACGCCGCACTAGGGGAGCTGCTCCATCAGCTCCGCTACAAGGCACTCTGGCAGGGGAAGCACGTCGTGACCGTCGATCGGTTCTTTCCGTCGACCAGACTCTGCTCACTCTGCGCTGAGTCGTCTCCCGCTCCACTTCCCCTCTCTACGCGGCAATGGCGCTGTGGAAGCTGCGGCCATACCCATGACCGAGACCTCAACGCCGCACGCAACATCCGGCGGGAAGGAGAGCGGCTACTACGTGACCGTGGGGCACACGGACATGCTCAAGGCCCGTGGAGCCGAGGTAAGACCGCGACTAGCGGCATGCGGCGCAGAAGCGGGAACCGCAACGACGCGACGCGGATGCCAAACCGGTTCGATTCTGGTGCAGCAGCGGGCGACCACTTGGCCGGGGCAGACCGCCCCGGCCAAGCTCAATAACGGCGCTAGGCGCTCAGGCGCCGCTCGAGGTCCTCGAGCTGGGCGCGGATGCCGGCGGGGAGCTGGTCGCCGAACTTGGCGAGGTGCTCCTTGACCTGCGGGAGCTGGGCCTTCAGCGCGTCGGGGTCGACGCGCAGCAGCTCGTCGAGGTCGGCGGCGTCGATGTCGAGGCCGTCGGTGTTCAGGTCCGACGCCGGGGGGATCAGGCCGAACGGCGTGTCGTTGGCCGTGCCCTCGCCGCCGACGCGGCGGAAGACCCACTCCAGCACGCGGCTGTTCTCGCCGAAGCCCGGCCACAGGAAGCGGCCGCCCTCGTCCTTGCGGAACCAGTTGACGTAGAAGACCTTCGGCAGCTGGGCGCCCTCGCGCTCGCCGACCTTCAGCCAGTGGGCCATGTAGTCGGCCATGTTGTAGCCGCAGAACGGCAGCATCGCGAACGGGTCGAAGCGCAGCTGGCCGACCTGGCCGGCAGCGGCGGCGGTCGTCTCCGACGACATCGTCGCGCCGAGGAAGACGCCGTGCTCCCAGTCGCGCGCCTCGGTGACGAGCGGCACGACGGTCGAGCGTCGACCGCCGAACAGGATCGCGTCGATCGGCACGCCGGCGGGGTCCTCCCACTCCGGGGCGATCGCCGGGTCCTGGGCGGCCGGCGCCGCGAAACGGGCGTTCGGATGGGCGGACGGAGTCTCGGAGTCCGGCGTCCAGTCGTTGCCGTGCCAGTCGATCAGGTGGGCGGGCGCCTCGTCGGTCATCCCCTCCCACCAGACGTCGCCGTCGTCGGTCTTGGCGCAGTTGGTGAAGACCGTGTTGCTCTCGATCGTCGCCATCGCGTTCGGGTTCGTCTTCTCGCCCGTGCCCGGCGCCACGCCGAAGAAGCCGGCCTCCGGGTTGATCGCGTAGAGGCGGCCGTCGGCGCCGAACTTCATCCACGCGATGTCGTCGCCGACAGTCTCGACGGTCCAGCCCTCGAGCGTCGGGATCAGCATCGCGAGGTTCGTCTTGCCGCAGGCCGACGGGAAAGCGGCGGCGATGTACTTGCTCTCCCCCGCCGGCGACGTCAGCTTGAGGATCAGCATGTGCTCGGCCATCCAGCCCTCGTCGCGCGCCATCACCGAGGCGATCCGCAGCGCGAAGCACTTCTTGCCGAGCAGCGCGTTGCCGCCGTAGCCCGACCCGAACGACCAGATCTCGCGCGTCTCCGGGTAGTGGACGATGTACTTGTTGTCCGCGTTGCACGGCCAGGTGACGTCCTCGACGCCGTCGGCCAGCGGCATGCCGACCGAGTGCACGCACGGGACGAACTCACCGGTCTCGCCGAGCGCGTCGAGCGCGCCCTGGCCCATGCGGGTCATGACGCGCATCGAGACGGCTACGTAGGGCGAGTCGGTCAGCTCGATGCCGATGTGGGCGATCGGAGAGCCAAGCGGCCCCATCGAGAAGGGCACGACGTACATCGTCCGCCCCTCCATGCAGCCGTCGAAGAGCTCGTTGAGGCTCTCGCGCATCTCAGCGGGCGCGCGCCAGTTGTTCGTCGGGCCGGCGTCGGCCTCGTCCTCGGAGCAGATGAAGGTGCGGTCCTCGACGCGCGCCACGTCGCCCGGATCGGAGAGGGCGAGGTAGGAGTTGGGACGCTTGGCGTCGGAGAGCCGCTCGAAGGTCCCCGCGTCGACGAGCGTCTGACAGAGCGAGTCGTACTCCTCGGCGCTGCCGTCGCACCAGTGGATCGCGTCCGGCTTGGTGAGGGCGGCGATCTCCTCCACCCAGGCGACGAGCTTCTTGTTCTGAGTGGGGGGCGCGGTCATCTCGCTCATGGGGCTCACGACGGGGGTCTGCTCCTCGGTGGCTGGCATTCCTGGCGCTGCGGCGCTACGGGGGACCGAAGACGGTACCGGACCGTCAGGCGGCTGGGCGGCCGACGGTTCGGCGCCCGTGCGCGGTTCGCGGCAAACGCCCTATACAACTAACACGAGGCGCCGCCGCGCCGCGAATTGCGACCCATCCCATCTCGGGTCCCCGTGGCTATACTCGCCGCTCGCGCGGCTGTAGCTCAGCTGGCTAGAGCGTCTGCTTGCCATGCAGAAGGTCGTGGGTTCGAATCCCATCAGCCGCTCCTCCGAAAACCCCGCTCCGGCGGGGTTTTCTCGTTGCGCTAACAGTCCGTCAGGTGCACTTCAGCGTGTTCTCGAGCGCGCCAGGCGGTGGTCGTGGAAGCTTCTGGTCCGGCGTTACGGCTGCGGGCACGCGAGTTGGATCGCCACCCCGCCGCATCGGCCGGAGACCGGATACAGCCCGCCGTGCGAGACTCGGGTCGTCGGCGAAGATCACGATCGTCGAGTCGGTGTAGACCTCGATCTGGCGACCGGAGTCGGCGACCGGAACGCCTCTCCGCCTCGACAGGGGCGGGCGGTTGCCGGGCTCATAGTCGCGGTACGTTCGCGCGCAGGCTCGCCAGACCTGGACCTGCAGCGGTGTCGCGCAGCCGCCCTCGCCGCCCTCTGGAAGCTCGCAGTCTCCGTAGATGAAGGAGATGGTGTCGCCCCGAGCGCGACCGTTGCAGTGCAGCAGCACCGTCTCGAGCGCCAGGCCCTCGAACTCCCCGCCGAGCGAATAGGGCTTCAGGGCCTCGCGCCCATCCTCGTCCCGGCATCCCTCGCCGACGACCTCGATGCTCTTTCCCCCACCGTCCCGATCGCCACATGCCGCGATGGACAACAGCAACGCGCCGAGCAGCGGCGCGATCGCCCTTCCAGCTGTCCCGTTGAACCCCATGCCTCCAAGCTCAATGACCGTTCGGTGCGATGTTCAACCTCGCACCACCGACGGGCTAGGCATATTGTCCGCCGTATGGCCTACACCACCGCCGAGGGACGTCAGGAGCTGCTGGAGGCGCTCGCCGACGCGATCGACGAGCTGGGGTTTGCGCTGGCGGCTCTGGGCGCCGCCTACGAGCAGCTCGACGTGATGTCGGCGGACAAGCTCGAGGAGGAGCTGTTCGGACCGGTTCAGCGGGCTTACGGCCGGGCGAAGCGGACCTATGCCGCGTTCGCGGAACGGGCCGGATTGGAGGCGGAGTCCTTCGAGCCTCAGGAGCCCGGGCGTCCCTCGACCGGCGCGATCGGATTCATCGGCGAGGCGGTCAACGCGATCGCCGCCGCCGGCGGCAAGCTCGCGACGCTGCAGGACTCGCCGATGCTGATCGAGGTCGGCGACATCGAGCTGCGTCAGGGCGTGGCCGAGACACGGGAGCTGATCGATCCCCTCTCCCACGTCGCCCGCGATCTGCTTCGCCGACTCGGTCGCTAGGCCGCCGACGCGGCGATCAGCGCCAGCTTCTCGGCGCGCGGCAACCGCTTGATCCGCGCCTCCTCGCGCAGCGCCGCCGAGCGATCTGGGGCCTCGAACACCGCCGCCAGCGCCACCGGGCGACGGCTGCGCGTGTAGCGGCTCGCCGTGCCCGCGCCGTGCTCCCCCACCCTCCGCTCGACGTCGGTCGTCCAGCCGCAGTAGAGGCTGTCGTCGGCGCAGCGCAGCAGGTAAACGTAGGCCATCCCGAAAGCTTCGCCGCCGCGCGGGCGTTCGCCTGCCATCGCGCTCTAGTCTGACCGGCATGGCTGACGCGCCAACCGACGAGAGCGCGTACCGGCGCTTGGTGGAGCCTCATCGACCGGAGCTGCTGGCGCACTGCTACCGGATGCTCGGATCGGCGCATGACGCCGAGGAGGCGCTGCAGGAGGCGTTGCTGCGCGCCTGGCGCGGGATGGCGAAGTTCGAGCGGCGCAGCTCGCTGCGATCGTGGCTCTACCGGATCGCGACGAACACGTCGCTGGACATCATCGACCGACGGCCGGAGAAGAAGGTGCTGCCGCTCGATCACGGGCCGGCGACCGATCCGCACGATGGTCCGGGCGCGCCGCTGGTCGAGTCGATCTGGGTCGAGCCCTATCCGGACGCCCAGCTCGGGATGGCCGACGGACTCGCGTCGCCGGAGGCGCGCTACGAGCAGCGCGAGGGCGTCGAGCTCGCGTTCATCGCCGTGCTGCAGCACCTGCCGCCGAGCCAGCGAGCGGTGCTGATCCTGCGCGAGGTGCTCGGCTTCTCGGCGCGCGAGGTGGCGGCGACGCTCGAGACCACGGAGGCGGCCGTCAACAGCGCGCTGCAGCGGGCGCGCAAGGCCGTCGACGAGCTGGCTCTGCCCGAGCAGAGCCAGCAGGAGACGCTGCGCACGCTCGGCGACGATCGGCTGCGTGAGATCGTCGAGGCCTACGCCGACGCCTGGGAGCGCGGCGACGTCGACGCCGTGGCGGCGATGCTCGCCGAGGACGCGGTGCTCGCGATGCCGCCGATGCCGACCTGGTTCCGCGGCATCGACGACGTGCTCGTCTTCATCCGCGACTGGGCGTTCTCCGGCCGCGTGTACGAGGCGATCGGCCGCCGACGCGTGAAGGTGATCCCAACGCGCGCCAACGGCCAGATCGCGTTCGGGACCTACAGCTGGGACATCGAGCAGGAGACGCACCTGCCCACGGTCCTCCAGGTGCTGACGTTGCGTGGGTCGGAGATCGTCGAGATCATGGGCTTCGTGGAGCCGAGCGCCTTCCGCCGCTTCGGCCTGCCGGACGAGATCCCGGCCTGATGCCGCGCATCGTCGACCTGTCCGCCCCGATCCGCCAGGATCCAGCCGAGCTGCCGGAGCAGCTGCGGACCGACATCGCCTACACCGACCATGCCGGCGGAGCGCGCGACATCGAGACGCTGACGGGCGTCACGCCGGACCTGCTGCGCGATGGCGAGGGCTGGACCGTCGAGACGTTCACGAACTTCGGCACCCACAGCTCGACCCACGTCGACGCGCCGTGGCACTACAACTCGACGATCGACGGCAGGCGGGCGCAGTCGATCGACGAGCTGCCGCTCGACTGGTTCTACCGACCGGGCGTGGTGCTCGACATGACGGCGAAGGCCGATGGCGACGCGGTCACCGCGTCTGAGGTCGAGACCGAGCTGGAGCGGATCGGCCACGAGCTGGAGCCGTTCGACATCGTGCTCGTGTGGACCGGCCGCGACGCCTTCTACGACGAGCCGGGCTACATGGCGCTCGGGCCAGGAGTGACCGCCGAGGCGACGCAGTGGCTCTACGACCGCGGCGTACGGGTGATGGGGATCGACGCATGGGGTTGGGACGCGCCGCTGTGGATGCAGGCCGAGGAGGCCAAGCGGCGTGGCGAGCCGGGGATCTTCTGGGCCGCGCATCAGGCCGGGCTCGCCTATTCGCAGATCGAGCGGCTGTTCAACCTCGGCGAGCTGCCGCCGACCGGCTTCACCGTCGCCTGCTTCCCCCTGAAGGTCGTCGGCGGCAGCGCCGGGCCGACCCGCGCTGTGGCGATCCTCGACGGTTGACCGCGCACCTGCTGGGCGATGATCAGCCCGTGATCGCCGAACGCCTGACCGCGCAGCTGCTCGCCGGGCCACCGGCACGCGATCCGGTGGCGGTCGCCGAGCGACTGCTCGCGATCCAGGGTCAGGATCTGCGTGGGGCGCGGCTCGCCGTGCGAGCGCGCACGAGCGGCCTGGCGGTTTCGGACGTCGACCGTGCCCTGGCCGACCGCTCGCTGCTGATCACCTGGGTCAACCGCGGCACGCTGCATCTGATCCGCGCCGCGGACTACCCGTGGCTGCATGCGCTGACGGCGCCGACGCTGCTGACATCC
Source organism: Thermoleophilaceae bacterium (assembly GCA_035715585.1). Taxonomy (GTDB): domain Bacteria; phylum Actinomycetota; class Thermoleophilia; order Solirubrobacterales; family Thermoleophilaceae; genus JAAYBF01. Next base: position 60,083 of record DASTKX010000032.1, on the reverse strand, counting down.
AACGCGCGGCGACTCGAGCAGGAGGGCGTCAGCCCGGCGGCCGCCGAGCGCGGCGTGGCGGCGATCGAGCGCGCGCTGGCCGAGAACGGCCCGCAGACACGCGACCAGCTGCGCGAGCACGTGGCGTCCGCGGCCGGCGCGACCGCCGGACAGGCGCTGCTCCACGTGCTGCTGCTCGCCAGCCTGCGCGGCCTGACGGTGCGCGGTCCGATGGTCGGCAAGCAGCAGGCACACGTGCTGGTGACCGACTGGCTCGGCGAGCCGCCGCCGGTCGATCGCGATCGCGCGCTCGCACAGCTGGCGCGCCGCTACCTCGCCGGCCACGGCCCGGCGAGCGACCGCGACCTCGCCCGCTGGGCAGGCCTGCCGCTACGCGACGCACGGGCCGGGCTGGAGACGATCGCGCCGCAGCTGACACAGCGCGACGACGGCCTCGTCGACCTCGCCAAGCGTCCCCAGGCCGCTGCCGAGCTTCCCCCGCCAAGGCTGCTCGGCCCGTTCGAGCCGTTGCTGCTCGGCTGGACGTCGCGCGAGCCGATCCTCGGCGACAACGTCTCGGTCGTCACCGTCAACGGCATCTTCAAGGCGATCGCGCTCGTCGGTGGCCGCGCCGTCGCGACCTGGACGATGCCGAAGGGCAGAGTCGAGCTGGCGCCGTTCGGCCGCCTACGCGCCGCCGACCGCGAGGCGCTCGAGGCCGACGCCGCCGATCTGGCACGGTTCCTCGCGTCATGACTCGCTACGTCGCCTTCCTGCGCGGGATGAACGTCGGCGGGCACCGCATCACGAACGCCGAGCTCTGCGCCGCCTTCGACGAGATCGGCCTGCCCGACGCCGCGACGTTCCGCGCCAGCGGCAACGTGATCTTCGACGCGCCCGACGGCGACAGGCGAGCCGAGATCGCCGCGAAGATCGAGCAGGGCCTCGAGCAGGCGCTCGGCTACGCCGTGCCGGTCTTCCTGCGCGACGCCGCCGAGACATGCGCGATCGCCGCCCACGAGCCGTTTCCCGCCAAGCAGGTCGAGGCTTCGAAGGGCAAGCTCCAGGTGATCCTGCTCGCCTCGAAGCCGAAGGCGAAGACCGTCGCGGAGGTCCTCGCCCACTCCAGCGACAAGGACCGGCTGGCGATCGAGGGCAGCGAGCTCTACTGGCTGCCGAGCGGCGGCACGCTCGACTCCGAGCTCGACCTAAAGACGATCGCCAAGCTGATCGGCGGCCTGTCGACGATGCGCACCAAGGGCACCGTCGACCTGATCGCCGCCAAGCACTGCGCGGAGTAGAAGGCCTCAGGCGACGACGCGCAGGTGCCTGAACGGCCGGCCGCGCAGCTCGCGCACGACGGCGTCGACGAGGCGCTCCTCGTTCTGGACCCGGCCGTCGGTGACGGCGTCGATCAGGCTGCGCTTGCGCTGCAGGAGCTCGGCCATCGTCTCGTCGATCGTGTTCGGGGCGAGCAGGTACCAGGCGGTGACGGCGCTGTCCTGGCCGATGCGGTGGAGGCGGTCCTCGGCCTGGTCGTGGCGGGCGGGGGTCCAGTCGAGCTCGAGGAAGGCGACGTTCGAGGCACGGGTCAGGGTGATGCCCTGCGAGGCGGCGCGCATCGAGCAGACGATCAGCTGCGGGCCGTCCTCCTCCTGGAAGGCGTCGACGGCGCGCTGGCGGGCCTGGGTCGAGTCGGCGCCGAGAATGTGGACGGCGTCGGGGAAGCGCTCGAGCACCGCCTTCTGGGTCGCGATGTGCTCGGCGAAGACGACCAGCGGCTCGCCCGACTCGAGGAAGTCGGCGATCCAGGCGAGCGCGGTCGGCAGCTTGCCGCGCGCGGCGAGCTGGCGCAGGTTGTTCAGCCGCACCAGCTGCTCGGCGCGCAGCGCGGCGGCGATCTTCGCGTCGAGCGTGCCGAGGTCGAGCGGCAGCGTCTGCAGCCAGGCGATCACGTCCTCCTCGGCGAGCCGGTACTCGTGCTCGTTGGAGAGCAGCACCGGCACCGTGTCCTGACGCTTGGACGGCAGCTGCGGCAGCACCTGCTGCTTGGTGCGGCGGACGTAGCAGACCGCGCGCAGGTTCCAGTGCAGGCGGTCGTCGGCGCCGGCGGCGCGGAAGCGGCGCGACAGCCGCGCGCCGCTGCCGAACTCGCGCAGCCGGCCGAGCACGCGCAGCTGGGCGATCAGCTCGTCGGGGCGGTTGAGGATCGGCGTGCCGGTCAGCGCGAGGCGCAGCGCGTCGTCGGGCAATCCGGCGGCCAGCTCGAGCGCCGCCTTGGTACGGCCGGCGCGCGGGTTCTTGACGTAGTGCGACTCGTCGAGGATCAAAGCACGCGGCGCGTGGTCGAGCAGCCGGCGCAGATGGGCCTCGAGAATGTCGTAGTTGAGCACGACGATCTCGGCGTCGGCCGTCTCCCCGCCCCACGTCGAGTCGGTGCGCCCGTCGAGCACCGCGACGCGGCGCTCGGGCAGCCAGATGCCGGCCTCGCGCTCCCAGGTCAGCTTCATGCTCGCCGGGCAGACGACGATCGCCGGGAAAGCGTTGTCGGCCTCGAGCGTGGCGAGCGCCTGGACCGTCTTGCCGAGCCCCTGCTCGTCGGCGATGAACGTGCGCCGCCGCGCGAGCGCATAGCGGACGCCGGCCCGCTGGAACGGGTGCAGCTCGCCGCCGAGCGAGAGGTCGCGCAGCTCGGCGTCGTCGGCGTAGGAGAGCGCGACGGTCTCCGACGCGCGCTCGTGCTCGGCGACGATCTCGTCGAGCAGATCGCGGGCGCGCTCGTCGAGCCGCACGCCGGGGTGGCCGGCGACAAAGCCGGCGAGATCCTGGGCGAGCGCGGGATCGGCCGGGACCGCGACGCCCCAGGCCGCGTCGCGGTTGAAGACGCGCGCGCTGCGCGGAACGGGCTTCGCCTCGGGCAGCCGCTTGAAGTCGCGCGCGACGGTTGGGTCCCAGACCGTGAAGAGCGTCAGCTCGGGCTCGCCGTCCTCGCCGATCTCGACGCCCAGCTCGGCCGGCGCGGGCGTGCCGCCGGCGGCGAGCTGGCGAATACATGCCTGGGCGAGGTCATCGATCCGCGCGCCGTCGAGCCGCGACAGGCGGGCCGCGCTGGCCGGGTCGAACGGAAACACGAGCCGGTCCTCGCCGGTCGCGATCCCGCCCTCGAGGCCGCTAGCCGGCGGATCGCCCGCGACCGTGCGGACGACGAACGCCCCCGCCCCCGCGTGGATCACGACCGAGACGAGCGCCTGCCAGCGGTCCGAGTCGGTCAGCCAGGCGACGACGTCGGGCTCGACGACCAGCTCCGGGAACTGCGCGAGCAGGTCCCCGACCGCCTTGGCCGAACCGGTGTCCGCCGGCACGCGCCAGTGCTTGCGACGCCAGTCGAACCAGCGCCCCGGCAACTCCTTGACCGCCTCGTTGAGATCCTCGTCGAAGGGGAAGTCGAACACCAGCTCGCGCTTCGACCGCTCCTCGGCCAGCAGCCACACTCTTCCCTGCGCAGGTCCCGGCTCGCTGTCGACAGGTGACTGCATCAACCCAACGAGATTAGTGAGGCGGGCGGGCGGGCCGCGCCGCCGCGCGTCAGCGAGCCTGCAGCTCGGCGTCGAGCGCCGCGTTGACGAGCGCGTCGGCGCGGGTGTTCGACTCGCGCCGGACGCTGCGAACCTGCCAGCGATCGAAGCCGCGCAGCGCCTCCATCGACTCCAGGTAGAGCGGCTTCAGGCCGGCGTGCTTGACGCGGTAGGCGCCCGAGATCTGCTTCGCCACCAGCTCGGAGTCGTTGACGACCTCTACCTCGGCGGCGCCCAGCTCACGTGCCAGCTCGAGCCCGAGCAGCAGCGCGCGGTACTCGGCGACGTTGTTGGTCGTCTCGCCGATGTAGGCGCCGCGCTCGGCGAGCACGTTGCCGTCGGGATCTGCGGCGACCGCGCCCACGGCGGCCGGGCCCGGGTTGCCGCGGGCGCCGCCGTCGACGTTGACGACGACCTTGCCCATCACCCGGCGGTCGGCGCGTCGATCGGCGGGAAGCTGCCCTTCGGACGCACGCGGCGGCGATCGGTCATCGGATCGTGGGTGCCCGGCTCACCGCCCTGGGCGCGCCGGTCGACGATCACCTCGACGTTCGGCTCCTCGCTGTAGTGCTCGACGAGCTTGTCGTACAGCTCGCCCTCCAGCGCTCGTGGGACGACGCAATAGATCATGAGACAGCTCCTCCTTCCACCACCAGCCGGCCCTCCTCGTCGAGCCCGGCGTTCCAGCGCCGCAGCGCCTCGTCGATGTCGTTCAGCTCGTCGCCCTTCTCCTGCAGCGCGACCGGATCGGCCGTGTCGCCGAGATCGATCCGGTAGCGGTACCAGGACAGCTCCCAGGCGACCACCAGCGTCACCGCGCTCGGCGCCGAGCCGTCGGGCACCGCCGTCGCCCACGGGAAGCCGAGCGTCCGCGTCAGGCCGGCGACGGTGCGCTGGTGCTCGGAGCCGTTGAACAGCTCGAGCGCCCGCTCGACCTTTACTTCGGCGGTCGTCGGCACGGCGCGCACGTGGCGCGGATCCTGCGGCGGCTCGCGGCGGCGCGGCGGCGCGGCGGGCTCCTCGGCCGGGACGTCGAACGGCGTGGCGTGATCGTCCAGCTCGGGCGCCGCGTCTAGGTCCTCGAAGCCACTGGCCGACCCGGGCTCGACGCGCTGGCCGTTGAGCGGGACGTCGCGACGGCGGCGCAGCCGGCCGAAGATCTGGCGGCGCTCCTGCGGGCGGCCGGCGCGCGTCGGGATCTGGTCGGCGGCCGACTCGCGGATCCAGCCGGCGTGCTCGGCGCGCACGAAGCAGAGCTCGCAGACCAGGTTGCGGTGCCCGCCCGGCGCGAGGAAGGTCTCGGTGCGCTCGCCCTTGAGAATGGTCCGACCGCAGACGTCGCAGGAGACGTTGTCGTGGAACGGCCGCAGCTCCTTCTTCACCGGCCCGATGGTACTGACAGCGGGCGGCACGGCCACGGCATGCGACTACGCGACCGCGGCCTCGACGGTCGGATGTACCGGGGCGACAGCCCGCACGTCGGTCAGCTCGAGCACGCGCCGCAGCGGCGAGTCGTCGGGCATCGCGATGCGCAGGTCCTGGCGGCGGCGCCCCAGGCGGCGCGCCAGCTCGAACAGCAGCTCGATCGCGGCGGAGTCGAGGTAGACGGTCTCGCCGAGGTCGATGACCATCCCGCCGGCGTCGCCGGGTATCGAGCGCGTCAGCTCGTCGCGGACGTAGCTGCAGTTGCTCATGTCGAGCTCGCCCTCGACGTGCGCGACGACCCACTCCCCGAGCCGCTCGATCGCGATGTTCGCTGTCGTGCTCACGCGAGAGGCGCGCTAGTCGACCACGTCGGCGAGGGTGTCCCCCTGAAGCTTCGACTTGAGTCTTAGAACGGCCTTGGTGTGCAGCTGCGAGACCCGCGACTCGGTCACGCCCAGAACCTCGCCGATCTCGCGCAGGGTCAGGTTCTCGTAGTAGTAGAGGGCGATCACCAACTTCTCGCGCTCGGGCAGCCGCGCGATCGCGTCGGCGAGGCTGTCCTTCATGTCCGTCAGGTCGAGCTCGCGCGCCGGATCGGCGGCGTGCGGGTCGGGGATCGTGTCGAGCAGCGAGACCTGGTCGCCGGAGGAGTCCGAGACCGTCCACAGCTCGTCGAGCGCGACGACCGAGGAGTTGGCGATCTTGACCAGCGACGTCTGGAACTCGTCTTCGGTCACGCCCATCGCCTGCGACATCTCGGCGTCGGTCGGGGCGCGCTGGAGCTTGTTCTCGAGCTTCGCGTTGGTTTGCTCGATCTCACGCGCCTTCGCTCGGACCGAGCGCGGGACCCAGTCGAGCGAGCGCAGCTCGTCGATGATCGACCCCTTGATGCGGGTCACCGCGAAGGTCTCGAAGCGGATCTCGCGCTCGAGGTCGAAGCGCTCGATCGCCGAGATCAGGCCGAGCAGGCCGTAGGAGATGAGGTCTGCCTCCTCGACGTGCGCCGGCAGGCCGCTCGACATGCGGCCGGCGACGTACTTGACGAGCGGCGAGTACGCGAGGACGAGGCGCTCACGCGCCTGCTGATCTCCGTCTTCCTTGTATCGGCTCCACAGATCCTTGAGCTCGATCGCTTTGAGGTTTGTCTCCACCTCTTACCTAGTACCCCTCACGCGCGCGGATGGGCCTGCGCATATGCCTTCCTGAGCCGCTTCGACTCTACCCGAGTGTACGTTTGGGTCGTGCTCAGGGAGCTGTGTCCGAGCAGCTCCTGGATCGACCGCAGGTCGGCGCCGCCGTCCAGCAGGTGGGTGGCGAACGAGTGCCGGAGCGCGTGTGGCGACGCCGCGGCCTGCACTCCGGCGTGGCGCAGAGCGGTCCGCAGGCGACGGCGAACGTCGGTCGTGGCGAGCCTGCGGCCGGTCCGCGAGAGGAACAGCGCCCGGTCGCGATGCTCGCCTGAGGCCACCAGCTCGGGCCGTCCGCGCTCGAGATAGGCGTCGATCGCCCGCCAGGCGTGCTCACCGGCCGGAACGACGCGCGTCTTGCCGCCCTTGCCCTCGACGCGCAGCTGCTCGCCGTCGCGGTCGAGGCTCTCGACGTCGAGGTCGACCAGCTCGGCGGCACGCAGGCCGGACGCGTAGGCGAGCTCGAACAGCGCGCGGTCGCGCAGATCGAGCGGCGTCGCGACCGGCAGCGCGTCGAGCAGCTGATCGATCTCGCCGCGGCTCAGCACGGTCGGGAGGTTGCTGTCGCGCTTCGGGCTGGCGACGAGGTCGGCGGGGCTCGCGTCGAGGTCGCCGCGCTCGACGAGCACGCGGTAGAAGGCGCGGAACGCCGCCAGCTTGCGCGCGACGGTGGAGCGCGAGTTGCCGCGCTCCGACAGCACGCCGGCGAAGCGGCGCAGGACGCGGGTGTCGACGGCCTGCGGCTCGATCCCCTGTGCGCTCGCCCATTCGGCGAGCTGGCCGAGGTCGGCGCCGTAGGCGCGGCGCGTCTGCTCGCCGAGGCCGCGTGTGCGCAGGGCGGTGTCGAACGCGCGCAGGGAGCGTGCCCAACTAGGGTTCGACGCCGTGTCGAGGTTCTTCGTCAACACTCAGGACGGGCGGGTCGCGGCCCGCTCCCAGCTCGTCGCCGCCGGATTGACCGACGACGACGACAAGCCGGTCGCCCCCTGGCATCCGGTCCAGGGCCCGGGCGAGGAGTCGACCCTCTGGTACGCGGTCATGCGCAAGCGTGAGCGTGACGTCTTCATCGGCACTCTGTGCTTTCGGCATACAGAGCGCCAAGCCTCTTTGGAGGCCGCCGGCTGGAGCGAGGTCCCGGTCGACCAGATAGGCCCTGACGGCCCTGCGGCCGCCGCCTAGCCGATGTAGATCGGGTCTCCGACCTCGACCCTGTCGTAGAGGTCGATCACGTCGGAGATCCCCATCCGGATACAGCCGTGCGAAGCCGCGCTGCCGAGCGATCCGACGTCGTCGGTCCCGTGGATGCCGGCGCCGTCGGAGATTCCCATCCAGCGTGCCTTGAGCGGGTTCTCCGGCGTTCCGCCGGGAACCGTCGTGCCGGCGAGGTCGCCGGCCCAGTCGCTGTTCGGCACGCTCCAGACCGGGTCGACCTGCTTGTTCTGGATGTTGAACAGGCCGCGCGGGGTGTCGTAGCCGGCGGCGCCGAAGGCGACGGTGTAGGTCTTGGCGAGCTTGAGGTTCTTGTAGACGCGCAGCTGGAAGCTTGCGTGGTCGGCGACGATGACGGTCGGGTACTCCTTGGCGAGCTCGTCGCGGGTGACCTTCGGCTTGGTCGTCTTGACCGGCGCCTCGACGGTGCGGTCTGAGGGCGACAGCAGCGCGGCGCCGACGTCTTGGCGCAGCTGGCCGCGTTTGACTGCGATGCCGTCCTGCTCCTTGACCGCGTCGAGCGACGGGAAGTCGAGCGTGGCGTCCTCGGGCTCGCGGTCGAGCTTGTCGCCGACGCGGGCGACGAGCTGCTTCGCCGCCTGCGGCGAGTAGGTGGCGCTGACGCTGACCTCGACGTCCTCCTCGCCGCCGCGCAGATCGCGCGAGACGCGGGCGAAGACGTTGCCTTCGCGGCTCGCGGCGACGGCGTCGTCGACCATCCCGCCGACGTCGGCTTGCACGCCGGCGTCCTCCGCGGAGAGCGTGAAGCGCGTCTTGCCGTAGGTGACGGCGATCGGCTGCTTGAGGCCGCGGGCGACCTGGCGGCGCACCTTGACGCGCGCCTGATCGGCGCTGAGACCGCCGACGGCGACACCGCCGACCGTCACTCCCTCGGCGATCCGGTCGCTGCGCGACGAGTCGTAGGCATAGACCGCCACCGATCCGGCGATCAGCAGGACCACCAGGACAGCGACGAACGTGAATGCCTTGCTCTTCAAGATGTGGGATCCCCTCCGGCCCGGAGGGCCGACTCACTCAGTGTAAGCAGGGTGTCGGCCCGCGCATAGGGCGTCGCCCGTCCTGCAACCTCCCTTGCGCGCGCCGGGCGCCGACGGTTCACTCCTCGAGGCGTTGGATACGTTGTGTCTGAGATGGCGCGCCCGCACATCCCGCCTCCCCCGGCCCGCCGGCGCGACGCCGCCCGCGCCGAGGAGGGCTACGGGGTCAGCGACCGGCCGAACTGGCGCGACATCGACTGGCCCAGCCACCTGAAGACGATGGAGATCGGCGGCACGCCGGTCAACTACGTCGACGTCGGCGAGCAGGGCGACCACCGTCCGATCGTCTTCGTCCACGGGTTGAGCGGCCAGTGGCAGAACTGGCTCGAGAACATCCCGCGCTTCGCCGAGCAGCGGCGCGTGGTCGCGCTCGACCTGCCGGGCTTCGGCGTCTCACCGCTGCCGGACGAGCAGATCTCGATCGACTACTACGGCCGCGTCGTCGCCGAGCTGTGCGACCGGCTCGACCTCGCCCCGGCCGTCCTGGTCGGCAACTCGATGGGCGGCTATGTCGCGGCGGAGGCGGCGATCGACGCCCCGGAGGCGGTCGAGCGGCTGATGCTGGTCGCGGCAGCGGGCATCTCCCAGAGCGAGCTGTCGGTCGCACAGGTTCTGCGCGTCGGCAAGATCTTCGCGCTGGCGACTCGCGCGTCGACAGCCCAGCGACGGCGCCAGATGGCGCGTCCGGCGCTGCGCCACTGGATCCTCAGCCTGATCGTCCGACACCCGACGCGCCTGCGTCCAGACATCGCGTTCGAGGGGCTCGTCAAGGGCGCCAACAAGCCCGGATTCGTCGACGCGCTCGGCGCCTGCATCGACTACGACTTCCGCGATCGGCTGCCGGAGATCGCCTGCCCGACGCTGGTCGTCTGGGGCGAGGACGACGCGATCATCCCGGTCGAGGACGCGAACAAGTACGTCGAGCTGATCCCCGGCGCGCGCAAGCTGGTCTTCGAGGACACCGGCCACGTCGCGATGGTCGAGCGGCCGGTGGCGTTCAACGACGAGCTGGAGCGGTTCCTCAGCTACGAGGTGAGCCCGGACGAGCTCGAGCGCGACTCCGCGACCGCCGCGTAAGCGCTACGAAGTCAGCGCGCCCTCGGCGGCTGAGCCGACGTGACGCGCGTACTTGCCGAGCACGCCGGTCGTGTACTTCGGCGCCGGCGCCTCGTAGGCGGCGACGCGGTGGGCGATCTCGTCGGCCGGCAGGTCGACGTTGAGCTCGCGCTTGTCGACGTCGAAGATCACTGTGTCGCCGTCCTGGACGGCGGCGATCGGACCGCCGCGCGGCGCCTCGGGGGCGACGTGGCCGGCCATGAAGCCGTGCGTGGCGCCGGAGAAGCGGCCGTCGGTCAGCAGCGCGACCGAGTCGCCGAGACCCTCGCCCTGCAGCGCCGCGGTGACGGCGAGCATCTCGCGCATCCCAGGGCCACCGGAGGGGCCCTCGTTGCGGATCACGACGACGTCGCCGGGTTGGATCGAGCTCGCCTTGACGGCCGCAAAGGCGTCCTCCTCGCACTCGAAGACGCGCGCCGGGCCGCGGTGCTCGCGGCGGCCGTGGCCGGCGAGCTTGACGACGCAGCCGTCGGGCGCGAGGTTGCCGCGCAGGATCGCGAAGCCGCCGCTGGTCGCGAGCGGGTTCGACAGCGGTCGCACGACCGGCTGGCCCTCGGCCTCCTCGGCGGCGTCGACCTCCTCGCCGATCGTCAGGCCGGTCACGTTGAGCGCCTCGCGGTGCAGCAGCCCGGCCTCGTCGAGCCGCTTGGCGACGAGCGGCATGCCGCCGGCGCGCCAGAGATCGGGAGCGACGTAGGTGCCGAACGGCTTGAGGTCGGCGAGCAGCGGCGTCTTGGACGCGATGCGGTCGAAGTCGTCGATGTCCAGCGCGACGCCCGCCTCGTTGGCGACCGCGAGCAGGTGCAGGACGGCGTTCGTCGAGCCGCCGGTCATCGCCACGGCGGCGATCGCGTTCTCGAGCGACTTCGGCGTGATGATCCTGCTGGGGCGCAGATCGCGCTCGAGCACGTCCATGATCAGCTTGCCGACGTCCTCGGCGACCTGTCCCTTCTTGCCCTCCTCGGCCGGCACCATCGAGCTGCCCATCGGCGAGATGCCGAGCGTCTCGAAGGCGAGCGCCATCGTGTTGGCAGTGAACTGGCCGCCGCAGGCGCCGGCGCCCGGCGAGGCGACTCCCTCGAGCTCGTGCAGGTCGGCGTCGGAGATCTTGCCGGCGGCGTGCGCTCCGACCGCCTCGAAGACCTCCTGGATCGTGACGCGCTCACCGCGGAAGTTGCCGGGGGCGATCGACCCGCCGTAGAGCATGATGCTCGGCAGGTCGAGCCGCGCTAGGGCCATCACGCAGCCGGGAATCGTCTTGTCGCAGCCGGACAGCGCGATCACGCCGTCGAAGAGGTGGCCGCGCGCGACGAGCTCGATCGAGTCGGCGATCACCTCGCGGCTGACGAGCGAGGTCTTCATCCCCTCGGTGCCCATCGTGATGCCGTCGGACACGGCGACGGTGTTGAACTCCATCGGCGTCCCGCCGGCGGCGCGCACGCCCTCCTTGACCTTCTCGGCGAGCCGGCGCAGGTGGAAGTTGCACGGCATCACCTCGGTCCAGGTGTTGGCGATGCCGATGATCGGCCGGCGCAGCGACTCGTCGTCGTGGCCGATGCCCTTCAGGTAGGCGCGCGTGGCGGCCCGGTCCGGGCCGTCGAGTTGGGCCCGGCTGCGCTCGCGGAGGTCTCTGCTCACGCGGCTCGCGCTCCGACGTCGCCGGCGCCGAGGCGCTCCCACTCGGACAGCCGCCAGATGTCGCGCCGGACGTGGCCGGGGTCGTGCTGGCGGCCGACGAGGTGCATGTTGGCGCGGCCGATCACGCGCGCCTCGTCGGAGGTGATCGCCATCCACTTGGCGAGCACGTCGTCGGAGGCCGGCAGGCGGGTGCGCCCGCCGCCAGTGAGGTCGGGAAACTCGACGCAGTACTCGCTCAGCAGCCGGCCGTCCTCGGGGACGTAGGCGACGATCGGCTTGTGCGGGTAGATCAGGTAGGCGTACGGAGCGGGCGCGCCCTCGTCCACGGGCGAGTCGGGCAGTCGCCGGCCGTCGACGCGGATGAAGCCGAGGTCGCGGTACATCGCCCACTCGGCGTCGTTGACGCAGGAGCGCAGCAGCTGGCGGGCGCGCTGCTCGGCGCGCCGCTCGCGGCCCGGGTCGAACGGCTGCGGGGCGGCCACGACACGACGCTGCCGGCGCGCGCGCAGGCGGGCGATCGTGGGCGGCGTGAGGACGAAGGCCGCAAGCGCAGCCGCAATCAGGCTGGTGGTCAGCAGTAGGAGCATCGGTCGGCTCAGCCTCCGGACGCCCGCGGGAAGAAGATGACCCGCTGCGCGTCGGCCGGGATGTCGGCGAAGTCGCGCACCATCTGGGCCTCGCGCCGGCCGCTTCCGGGGCGCTCGGTCGGCGCCGCGGCCCACATGCCCTCGTCGAGCTGGCGGCGGAACTCCTCGATCAGCAGCTGCTCGTCCTCGCGCACGTCGAGGTCGCCCTCGGCCAAGAGGACCTCACCGTGACCGGGCTTCATGCGCAGGAACTTGATGGGTCAATCCTAATGGGCCGGCGTCTTGGCGAGGCCGAAGACGTCGACGGGACCGGCGCCGCGGCCGATGCCGCGCAAACCGTCGCGGACCGCGGCCGCGGCGACGGCGCGCGCGGCACGGGCGGCCTCGAGCGGCGCGTCGCCGAAGGCGAGCCGCGCGGCGAGCGCCGACGAATGGGTGCACCCGGAGCCGTGGGCGGCGCCGTCGGGGTGGCGCTCGCCGGGGATCGCGACCGGCTCGTCGCCGTCGAAGAAGACGTCGGCGATCTCGTCGGCGTGGCCGCCGGTGACGACGACCGCGCGCGGGCCGAGCGCGTGGACGGCGCGGGCGAGCTCCGGCGCGGACGCCTCCTCCCCGAGGCCAGGCAGGACGCGCGCCTCGGGCAGGTTGGGCGTGACGACGGCGGCGCGCGGCAGGATCGACCGCTGCAGCGCGTCGACCGCGTCGGGGTCGAGCAGCGTCGCGCCGCTCTCCGCGACCATCACCGGATCGACGACGATCGGCGCGTCGCCGATCAGGTCGAGCGCCGCGACGACGGCCGCGATCGTCTCGGCCGAGCCGAGCATGCCGACCTTGACCGCGTCGACGCCGATGTCCTCGGCGACGGCGCGCACCTGCGCGACGATCGCCTCCGGCGCGACCGGGTAGACGGCCTCGACCGCGACCGTGTTCTGCGCCGTGATCGCCGTGATCGCCGTCATGCCGTGGGCGCCGCAGCGCGCGAACGCCTTGAGGTCCGCCTGGATGCCGGCGCCGCCACCGGAGTCCGAGCCGGCGATCGACAGCAGGCGGGGCGGCGTTGGGGCGGCCATCGCGGGCCAGCATAGGCGCGGAGTCTCCAGGCCGTCCCGCGCCCCGTTGAAAGCCGCCGAGCGCACTCGAAGCTCAGCGCGTCGCCCGCGCGCGCTCCCAGCCGAACAGCCCGTCGCGGCGAATCAGCCCGCGCGTCTCGAGCCGCGCGAGCGCCGCGCGTGTCTCGTTGACCGGCAGGCCGGCGAACGTCGAGATCCCATCGATGTCCAAGCGCGATTCAACCGCGTCGAGCAGCCGCCGCTTGACGGGATCGACCTCGGGCTCGACCGGGATCGTCGGCGGCGTACCGCTGTCCAACGCGGTATCTGCCGCCACGATGGGCCCGGAGCCATTGGCGCCGATGCCGAACAGCTCGTCGAGCACGTCGGAGGCGTCACGGACGACGGCGGCGCCCTCGCGCAGCAGCCGGTTGCTGCCGGCAGCCGCGCGGGTGGTTACCAGCCCCGGAACGGCGCCGAGCGTACGACCGAGGTCTTGGGCGAAGTCGGCGGTGATCAGCGTGCCGGACGCCTCGCCCGCCTCGACGACGACGGTCATCCGCGCCAGCGCGGCCATCACGCGGTTGCGCGCCGGAAAGCTCCATCGATACGGCCGTTGACCGGGCGGCAGCTCCGCGACCACCAGCCCGCTCTCGACGATCTGGCGGTGGAGGTCGCGGTGACGGCGCGGGTATGCCACGTCCGGCCCGCCGGCCAGCACGGCGATCGTCGCCCCGCACGCGCCGAGCGCGCCGCGATGGGCAGAGCCGTCGACGCCGAGCGCCATCCCGCTGATCGTCGTGATCCCGGCCACGCCGAGCCCGCGGCCGACATCGTGCGCGACGTCGATCGCGTACGGCGAAGCATCTCGCGTCCCGACCACCGTCACCGCCGGCTCCGCTTCGACGGCCGACAGCAGCTCGACACGGCCGCGACAGAAGAGGACGGCCGGCTGGTCCTCCAGATCCTCGAGCACGACCGGATAGCCCTCGTGGTGCCGACAAACCGCCGTCACGCCGGCGTGACGCAGATCGGCACGTGCCCGCCGCGGCTCGAACCGGCCGAGGAAGGCGAGCGCCTCCTGCCGGCCCTCGCCTCCGACGGCCTCCGCCAGTGCCGCGTCGTCGAGCGCCAGCAGCTTGGAGGGCACGCCGGGGCGCCCGACGAGTCCGGCGATCCGCGCCGACAGCAGCCCGATCAGGTAGCCGCGCCGCAGGCAGCTGTCGCAGGTTCCGTTCACGCCGCCGCGGTCCTTCCCGGCGCCACGGCGCGGTAGCCGAGCGCTTCCGCGACGTCGTCGCGGCCGACACGCTGCCGGCCAGCCAGATCGGCGATCGTACGCGCGACGCGCAGCACACGGTCATGACCGCGCCCGGTCAGCACGCCGGCGTCGACCGCCGCGGCGAGCGGCCGAGCGGCCCGCTCCCCGAGTGGCATCAGCGCCCGGGTAGCGCCAGCGGTCAGCTCGGCGTTGCAGCTCGCCGACGAAGCCCCCAGCCGCGCAGCCTGCCGCTCGCGGGCATCCGCGACCCGTGTCCGCACCGCCGCGGATCCCTCGCCGGCCACACCGTCCGCCGCGAGCGCCAGCGCCGGCAGCGGAGCAAGCTGGCAGACGAGGTCGATCCGGTCGATCAGCGGTCCGCTGAGCCGCGCTCGGTAGCGCTCTCGCGTTAGGACCCCGCACTCGCAGCGCTCACCGCCGATACCGCACGGACAGGGGTTGGCGGCGGCCACGAGCAGCACCCGTGCCGGGAAGCTCAGCGCGACCTGGCCGCGGACGATGTCGACGCTTCCATGCTCCAGCGGCTGGCGCAGCGCCTCGAGCGCCGGCCGCGCGAACTCCGCCAGCTCGTCGAGGAACAGCACGCCGCGGTGGGCGAGCGTCACTTCGCCGGGCCGCGGTCGGGCGCCGCCGCCGACCAGTCCCTGCGCCGAGATCGTGTGGTGCGGGGCGCGGAACGGGCGCTCGCGCGCCAGACCGTCGCCGCAGCTGCCGGTGACGCTCTGGACACGCGTGATGTCGAGCGCCTCCTCGAGCGACGGCGACGGCAGGATGCCCGGCAGGCGCCTCGCGAGCATCGTCTTGCCCGCCCCAGGCGGCCCGACCATCAGCAGGCTGTGGCCGCCGGCCGCCGCGATCTCCAGCGCACGGCGGGCGTCGGCCTGCCCGCGCACGTCGGCGAGATCGGGCAGCTCGACCGGTCGAGCCACCTTGCTAGCCGGCTGACGCGCCGGCGGGTCAGGCGCCCAGCGGCCATGGAACAGGTCGACAAGGCGCCCGAGATTGGGCGCCGGGCATACCTCGACCTCGTCGACCAGGGCCGCCTCTGGACCGATCTCCGGCGACACAACTAGCCGGCGCAGGCCGGCCGCGCGGCAGCCGAGGGCGATCGGCAGAGCGCCGCGAACCGGACGCAGGGCGCCACCGAGCGACAGCTCGCCCGACACGGCGATCCCGTCGAGCGCCTCGACCGGGATCTGCCCGCTGGCGGCGAGCACGCCGACGGCGATCGCCAGGTCGAAGCTCGCGCCAGCCTTGCGCACCCAGGCCGGCGCGAGATTGACGGTCAAACGCTGGAGCGGGAACTCGAGTGCGCTGTTCAGCAACGCCGAGCGGACGCGTTCGCGCGCCTCGCGGACGGCTGTGTCCGGCAGCCCGACGACGGTGAACGCCGGCAACCCGCGGCGGGCATCGACCTCGACGGTCACCTCGCGGGCATCGACCCCCTCGAGGGCGAATGTGGGAACGCTGGCAAGCACGGACAGCACGCTAGGTGGAGCTTTGGTCCCGGTGACAGCAGTCCAGCCACAGCTGAGTCACAGCCATCAGCCAAGCCGTCGCACAGCTGTCACGGAACTGGCCCCGGCCGTTGCGGAGCCCCACCTAGCGTCTCGGCGATGACCGCCGGCAACACCCGCATCCGTCTCGGCGCCCACGGCGAGGACCTCGCCTGCGCCCATCTCGAGCGGGCCGGCTACACGCTGATCGAGCGCAACGGCCGTTGCGGCCGGACCGGCGAGCTCGACGTCGTCGCGCGTGACGGACGCTGCCTCGTCTTCTGCGAGGTCAAGACGCGGATCGCCGGCGGTTCCGCCGGTCCCGCCGGACCGCTCGACGCGATCGGCCCGGTCAAGCGCCGGCGCATCCGACGGCTCGCCGCCGAGTGGCTACGCACCCGTTCCAAGCCATCCCCCTCCCCGGACTGGATCCGCTTCGACGCGATCGGCATCGTCGTCGACCGCCAAGGGCGCCTGTTGTCCCTCGATCACGTCGAGGACGCCTTCTAACCCAGGGTCAGCTGCTGGTACGCGGTTGAGTTGAACGACATGCGGTGCAGCGGCGAGACGCCGTGGGCGGCGATCGCGGCACGGTGGTCGGGCGTCGAGTAGCCGACGTGGGCGGCGAAGTCCCACTCGGGGTGGCGCTCGGCGGCGCGGCGCATGTAGCGATCGCGGGTGACCTTGGCCAGCACCGATGCTGCGGCGATCGCCGCGCTGCGCGCGTCGCCGTCGACGACGGCCTGCTGCTCGTGCTCGAACGGCGGCACGCGGAAGCCGTCGACGAGGCAGATCGTCCCTGGGACCGCGACCCGCCGCAAGGCCGCCCGCAGCGCGTCGAGGTTGCTGACGTGCAGCCCACGCGAGTCGATCGCCCGCACCGAGCGTGAGACGACCGCCGTCCGCACGCAGGCGCGCATCACGCGCGGATACAGCTCCTCACGCGTCTTCTCGCTGTGCTGCTTGGAGTCGTTGAGCTTCGTCAACGCCCGACGATCCGCGAGCGTCAGACGTTCCAAGTCGAACAGCACAGCCGCCGCGACCAGCGGACCAGCCAGACATCCGCGCCCGGCCTCGTCCGCCCCTGCCACGAACCGCGAGCCCAGCTCCTGGTCGAACGCGAACAGCCGGCGCCCGCTGTGCGCCGCCTTCCTCCTCCGCCGTCGCGCCGCCTTGCTCTGCGGCTGCGCTGTGCTCACATCGCCCACGCCGGCGATCTTACGTCCTGCCACCGACGCCCTAGCGGTACGACGAGCAAGCATGGGGGCACCGGCTGAGTCCGTGGCGTGCTCCGCACGCGAGGGCTCTGACGATGCCGCCAGGCGCCGCTCGGCAGCCCGCTAGAGGCCGCCCCACTTACTTGGGGGCCAGTACGTCGCGAAGGCGTTGCCGATCATGTTGTCCTTCGGCACCGGGCCCCACTCACGGCTGTCCGCGCTCGCGCCGCGGTTGTCGCCCATCATGTAGTACTGGCCCGCGGGGATCACGATCTCGTCGGGCATGTTGCAGAGCGCGCACTGCGCGTCGGGCTCGATGAACGGCTCCTGCTGGAGCTTGCCGTCGATGTATACGCGGCCGCGCTTGATCGACAGCCGCTCGCCGGGCAGGCCGACGACGCGCTTGATGAAGTTGGTGTCGGACTTGCCGGGGGTCGAGCGCGGGCACGGCTGCTCGGCCGGGTGGCTAACGCCGCACATGTTGTCGTCGGCGCCCTTCGGCGGCTTGAAGACCATCACGTCGCCGCGCTCGGGATCGCCGAAGTGCTCGCCGACGCGGTTGACGAGCACGCGCTGGCCGATCTCGAGCGTCGGCACCATCGACTCGCTCGGGATGCGGAACGGCTTGACGAGAAAGGCCTGGATTCCGAGCGCGACGCCGAGCGCGACGGCGACGATCACGACCAGCTCGATCAGCGAGCCGCCGGCGCTCTGCTTTCCGTCCCGAGCCACTAACCCTCAGGCCCGTCGTCCGTCAGGAGTCCGACTTGGCGCCGGACTCGGCGTCGTCGCCGGCGGCCTTCTCGTCGGCCTCGGCGTCAGCGGCGGGCTCCGGCTCGCCCTCTGCGGCCGGCTCCTCAGCCTCTGCCTCCGGGGCCTCGGCCTCGGTCGGCTCAGCCTCTGTGGCCTCGGGCTTGGCACTGGCCTCAGCCTCCGGCGCCTGCTCCTCGGCGGCCTCCGGAGCATCGGGCTCCGGCGCGTCGACGACGGCGTCGGTCTCGGGCGGCGGCATGACGCCCTCGAGCTCGTCGTCGTCGCGGCCGAAACGGCGCTCGCGGACGCGGGCGCTGCGGCCGATGCGGTCGCGCAGGTAGTAGAGCTTGGCGCGCCGGACGTCGCCGCGACCGGCGACCTCGATCTGCTCGATCTTCGGCGAGTGGACCGGGAACGTCCGCTCCACGCCGACGCCGAACGACTGCTTGCGCACGGTGAACGTCTCGCGTGCGCCGCTGCCCTGGCGCTTGATGACGACGCCCTCGAAGACCTGGGTGCGCTTGCGGGCGCCCTCGACGACCTGGAAGTGGACGCGCAGACGGTCGCCCGCCTGGAACTTGGGGACGCGCCGCAGCTGCGCTCGCTCGATGGTTTCGATGACTCCGCTCATGGCATGAAAAGGCGCGAGCACCACGGGGTGCTTCGCGCGACGGCGAATCCTAGCGGAGGCGTAGCCGGCTCTGCTCTGCGCGCCACTCTCGGACCTTCCCGTGGTCGCCCGAACGCAGCACCTCAGGGACATCGTGGCCGCGCCATTCGGCGGGCCGCGTGTAGTGCGGATACTCCGGCGCGCCGCCAAGTGCCGCGGAGAACGACTCCTCGAGCGCGCTGTCGGCGTGGCCAAGCGCGCCGGGCAGCTTGCGCAGGATCGTGTCGCAGACGACCATCGCCGCCAGCTCGCCGCCGGCGAGCACGTAGGGGCCGATCGACACGACGTCGGTCGCCAGGTGCTCGTTGACGCGCTCGTCGAAGCCCTCGTAGCGACCGCAGAGCAGCGCGATCTCCTCTTCGGCGGCGAGCTCGTTGACGAGCTGCTCGTCGAGCTGGCGGCCGCCCGCCGCGAGCGCGATCACGCGGCGGCCGCCGCGGCCATCGACCGGATCGGAGTCCCAGCGGGCCGCCAGCGCCGCCTCGACGACGTCGACGCGGATCACCATCCCGGCGCCACCGCCGTAGGGGGTGTCGTCGACCTGCCCGGCGTTCAGCGGCGTCGTGGCGCGCAGGTCGACGGTCTCGAGACGGTGGCCGAGATCGAGCGCGTTGCGCACGTGGCGCTGCTCGAGGAACCAGTCGAACCAGGACGGGAAGAGCGTGAAGACGTCGATGTTCACTGCGCCTGCTCGCCGTCGAGGCGGAGGAAGCGGCGATCGATCTCGATCGTCCGCGCGTCGAGGTCGACGCTGTGGACGGCGTCGGAGATCAGCGGCACCAGCTCGCCGCCCTCCAGCTCGAGCAGGTCGCAGGACGGCGCGTCGATCACCCGGACGACGGCGCCGAGCCCTTCGACGCGACAGCCGACGAGGTCCTCGGCGAGCCACTCCCCCTCGCCGAGCGACGCCTCGACGAGCAGCAGCGTGCCGCGCAGCGCCCTCGCCGCCTCGCGGCTGCCGATGCCGACGAGTCGCACGAGCGGCTTGTCGTCGGTGCCGGCGCGGCGATCGACGGCTCGCTCGTGGCCGTCTACCAAGACGACCGTCCCAAGCTCGAACAAGTGGTCCGGGCGATCGACGTAGAAGCTGCCGTCGAGGCTGTGCGTCCGGCCGACGACTCCGGCCGTCACCAGGCGCGTATTGGCCGTCACAGGGATCAGGCGGCGTCGACGACGTCGATCAGCACGCGCTTCTCGCGCCGCGTGGCGCTGGCCTTGAGGACGGTGCGCAGCGCTGAGATCGTTCGCCCGCGGCGGCCGATCAGCCGACCGGCCTCGTCGGGCGGGGCGTGCAGCTCGAGGACGATCGTGCCGTCCTCCTCTTCGAACGAGTCGACGGACACCGAGTCGGGGTCGTCGACGAGAGCGCGAGCCAGGTAGGCGAGCAGCTCCTCCACGCGAACGGCTAGGAGTCGTCGCTCGAGTCGCCCTCGGCGGGCGCTGCGGCCTCGGCCGCCGCATCGGCGTCGGCCTCGGCATCCGCCGCGGGCTCGGGTGCCGGCTGCTCGGAAGCATCCTGCTCGGCGGCGACCTCCTCGGCGGCAGCCTCGGCGTCGGCGGGCGCCTCGGCGTCTGGCGCAGGCGCCTCGGCAGCCTCCGCCGGGGCGGCCTCGGCGGCCGGCTCGGCCTTCGGCTTGGGCGGCGTCGCGACCGGCGTGGGCGCCGCAGAGGCCGGCATCTCGTAGCCGGTGTTCTCGGCGCGGATCAGCTTCTTGACCGTGTTGCTCGGCTGAGCGCCGCGGTCGAGCCAGTGCTGGAGACGCTCACGATCGATCTCGATCCGCGACGGCTGCGTCTGCGGGTTGTAGTGCCCGATCGTCTCGATCGAGCGGCCGTCACGCGGCGAGCGGCCGTCGGCGACGACTACTCGCCAGATCGGGTTCTTCTTGGAGCCGACGCGGGTCAGCCTGACTTTTACGGCCAAGGTCTCTCTCTAATCGGGAACTAGACGGTCTGCTGCGGCCCGGGAACGTTAGCGGCCCGAGGCGATCTGCGCCAGCGAGGGCATCTTGCCGCGTGCCATCTGGCGCATCAGCTTCTGCATCTGGGCGAACTGCTTGACGAGATTCGAGACCGCCTGGACGTTGGTTCCCGACCCCTGGGCGATCCGCCGGCGGCGCGATCCGTCGATGATCTTCGGGTTCGCGCGCTCGGCCGGAGTCATCGACGTGATGATCGCCTGGAGGCGGTCGAGCTCCTTGTCGTCGACCTTCAGCCCGTTGAGCTGCTGCCCCACTCCCGGCAGCATCTTGAGGATGCTCTGCAGCGGGCCCATGCTGCGCACCTGCTGCATCTGCTCGAGGAAGTCGTCGAGCGTGAACTGGTTCTTGCGGATCTTGCGCTCGAGGTCCTGCGCCTGGCGCTCGTCGATCCGCGCCTCGGCCTTCTCGATCAGCGTCATCACGTCGCCCATGCCGAGGATCCGCTGGGCCATCCGGTCGGGGTGGAAGCGCTCGAAGGCGTCGAGCTTCTCGCCGGTCGAGGCGTAGAGGATCGGCTTGCCGGTGATCGCCTTGACCGACAGCGCGGCGCCGCCGCGGGCGTCGCCGTCGAGCTTGCTGAGGATCACCCCGTCGAAGGCGGTCGCCTCGGCGAACGCCTCGGCTACGTTGACCGCGTCCTGGCCGGTCATCGCGTCGACGACCAGCAGCACGTCGTGCGGCTTGGTGCGCTTCTTGATCTGGCTGAGCTGGTCCATCAGCTCGGCGTCGACGTGCAGGCGGCCCGCGGTGTCGACGATCAGCACGTCGCGCTTCTCGGCGCGCGCCTGGCCGAGCGCCCACTCCGCCACATCGACCGGGTCGCGGCCCGTGCCCTGCTCGTAGACCGTCGCGCCGGCGCGCTCGCCGACCTTGATCAGCTGGTCGACCGCGGCCGGCCGCTGCAGGTCGCAGGCCGCGAGCGCGACGTCGAGGCCCTTGTCCTCCTTCAGCTGGCGCGCGAGCTTGCCGCAGGCCGTCGTCTTGCCGGAGCCCTGCAGGCCGGCCATCAGGATCACCGTCGGACCGCTCTTCGAGAAGACGAGCTCGCGGCCGGAGCCGCCCATCAGCTCGGTCAGCTCCTCGGCGACGACCTTCACGACCTGCTGGCCGGGGTTCAGCGAGTCGAGCACGTCGGCGCCGGTCGCCCGCTCCTTGACCGCGTTGGTGAACTGCTTGACGACCTTGAAGTTGACGTCGGCCTCGAGCAGCGCCAGGCGCACCTGGCGCATCGCCTTGGCGACGTCGTCCTCGGTCAGCGCGCCGCGCGAGCGGACGTCACCGAGGGCGCCCTGGAGTCGATCTGCCAGCGTGTCGAACATCGCGAGGCAGGCTAGCGCGGCGGCGCTCTGCGAGCGGCTCTACTGAGCGTGGCTGCCAAGGAAGCAGCCCTCGACGTGTGCGTCAGCACACGAGAGGGCGATGACGCCGGCAGGCGCGTTCAGGAGAGTCGCGCAGCAAGCGCCGAGGCGTTCATGTGTGCGATCGCCTCGATCGAGACCATCGGGTTGACGCCCGAGGCGCTCGGGAAGGCGGACGCGTCGCAGACGACGAGGTCGCGTACGTCCCAGGCCTCGCCCGCGGGCGTGCAGGCCGAGGTCGAGGGCGTGCCGCCCATCCGCGCGCTCCCCATGATGTGGAACGAGGCCAGCGAGACCTGCCCGGAGCCCCAGCCGCAGCGGTCGGCGTCGCGCATGAAGCGGTTCCGGTCGCCGTCGACGCCGGGGTCGTAGGAGACCCAGGCCGCGTGCGAGCTGAAGATCCGCTTCGCGCCGGCGGCCTCGAGGATCTGGGCCGCGCCGTCGAGGCCGGTGCGCAGGTTGTCGCGGTCGAAGCTCGACAGCCGATAGCGCACGACGGGCTCGCCGTCGCGGCCGACACGCACCTCACCCGCGTCGCGGTCGCGCAGCAGCGCTCCGATCCCGGCGGCGTTCGGCAGCGCCCGCATCAGCTCGTGGTGAGCGCGACCGCCGCGCCAGGGCCAGAAGCCGTTGACGACGTGCGGGTGCATCGCCGCCGTCTCGTACTTGACGCCGAAGCCGTCCTCAAGGCCGGCGTGCTGATCGGAGTAGAGCGCCTGCATCGCGCCCTCCCAGGGCCGCAGCTCGTCGTCGAACAGCCCCCAGGCGACCGTCACCGGGTGAAGGTGGAGGTGCTGGCCGATGTTGCGGTTGCGCAGCGCCGAGCGGCGCAGCAACGCCGGGGTCTGGATCGCGCCGCAGGCCGCGACGACAGCGCGTGCGCGGACCGTGACGCGGTGGCCGGCGTCGGTGACGGCCTCCACCCCGCGCGCGGCGCCGCTCTCGACGATCACGCTGCGCGCCTTGGTCCCGACGAGGATCCGCGTGCCGGCTGCGTGGGCGTCGGCGAGCCATGTCTTGACCGTCGACTGCTTCGCGCCGAGCCGGCAGCCGAACGGGCAGTAGCCGCAGATCTCGCCCTGGTCGCAGCCGCGCACGTCGCGCGGCATCGCGTCGACGTGCCAGCCGAGGGCCATGCAGCCGTCGCGCAGCGCGCGGTCGCGCGACGACGGCGCGGAGTGCTCGTGGTTGACGCCGAGCCGATCGCAGACGGCGTCGAGGCTGGCCTCGAAGTCGCGGTCGGCGAAGGCGTGGACGCCGTGGCCAGCCCACTCCTCGCGAATCGCGTCGGGCGTGCGGAACGAGGTCGAGTAGTTGATCACGGTGCCGCCGCCGAGACAGGCGCCGGCGAGCAGCGACAGGCTCTGGTCGGCGCTCGCGGTCGGCGCACCGGCGTACATCGTGCGGATCGCGTTGCGCTCGGAGCCGTCGAAGTCGGCGTCGTCGTAGAAGCCGCCGGCCTCGAGCACGACGACGTCGAGCCCGGCGGCTGCCAGCACGCCGGCGGCCGTCCCGCCACCGGCGCCCGAGCCGACGACCACGACATCGCAGTCCAGGTCGGTGTCATCGTCGATCGTCAACGGCGCGATCGCCTTCGGCGGCGCCTGCTCGTTGGGGCCCAGCGGCCCCGGATAGCCGATGTCGGCCCAGGCCGGGCTCGGGCTCCCGTCCGGCGCCGGGAGCATCCAGTAGAAGAGTCGCGTCCCTGTGCAGAGCGCCCGGAACGCCGCCCGCCGCTGCGGCAGCCGCGAGTCGCACCACGACAGCAGCACCCGCTCGCGCGCGTCCTGAGGAAGCTCGGAGAACCGCTTCCAGCCACCGCCGCCGAATGCGGTCAGCGGCTGGCTGTCCCAGAGCGAGAGCAGCTGGGCGAGCTGGCGCCGCTCGGCCGCGCGCGGGTTGCGGTCGATCGCCTCCAGCAGCGCCTCCGGCACACCCAGCTCGCTCGCCGACGGCAGGCCGTCGCCGCCGGGACAGACGGTGTCGCAGATCGCCTTCAGAGCGTGGCGCTGTCCCTCCGTCAGCTCCATCGCGCTATGCCGGCCGCGGCGGCTCCGGTGGGTTGGGCGGCTTCGGCGGCCGCTCCTTCGCGCCGGCGTCCGGACCCTCGCCCGCGGCCGGGCCCTCGCCCGCGGCCGGGCCGAGCACGTTGCCCAGCCTGCCGAGCGCGTTGGTCAGCTCGCTGGGGACGATCCAGAGCTTGCTGGCCTCGCCCTCGGCGATCAGCGGCAGCTTCTGCAGGTACTGGTAGGCGAGCACCTTCTGGTCGGCGTCGCCGCGATGGACCGCGTCGAAGACCGTCTCGATCGCCTGGGCCTCGCCCTGGGCCTCGAGGATCTGCGCCTCGCGGCGGCCCTCGGCGCGCAGGATCGCGCTCTGCTTCTCGCCCTCTGCGGTGAGGATCTGCGACTGCTTGACGCCCTCGGCGGTCAGGATCGCGGCGCGGCGGTCGCGCTCGGCGCGCATCTGCTTCTCCATCGCCTCCTGGATCGACTGCGGCGGGTCGACGGCCTTGAGCTCGACGCGGTTGACGCGGATGCCCCAGCGGCCGGTCGCCTCGTCGAGGACCGCGCGCAGCGCCGAGGAGATCTGATCGCGCGAGGTCAGCGTGTCCTCGAGCGTCATCCCGCCGATCACGTTGCGCAGCGTCGTCACGGTCAGCTGCTCGATCGCGCCGATGTAGTCGGCGATCTCGTAGCTGGCCGACTTCGGGTCGGTCACCTGGAAGTAGATGACGGTGTCGATGCTGATCACGAGGTTGTCCTCGGTGATCACCGGCTGCGGCGGGAACGACACGACCGTCTCGCGCAGGTCGATCAGCGGCTGCACGCGGTCGACGTAGGGGACCACCAGCGCCAGCCCGGCGTCGAGCGTCCGGTGATAGCGGCCGAGCCGCTCCACGATCCCGGCCCGCGCCTGCGGCACGATCCGAACTCCCTGCGCGATGGTGAACAGCACCACCAGCGCCACCACGCCAAGCACGATCAGAGTCGCCACGTCAACCTCCCAGCCCGTTTGCCACGAGCGCCGTGGCGCCCTCGATCTTCATCACCTGCACGCGCTCGCCCGGCTCGAGCACCTCGTCCTCGTCATAGGTCCGCGCCGTCCAGACCTCGCCCGACAGCTTCACCGTGCCGCCGTCGCGATCGACCCGCTCCAGCACCACCGCCGGCGCCCCGATCAGAGCCGCGGTCCCGGTGCGGATCTTCGCCGGCGTCATCAGGTGACGGCGAGCGATCGGTCGCAGAACCAGCAACGACGCGGCCGACGCGACGATGAACACGACCATCTGGAGCGCGACGCCGGCCCCGAGGAGCGCGGCGAGCGCCGCCAGCACAGCCGCCACGGCGATCGGCCCCATGAAGAACGACAGCGTCAGGATCTCCCCGATCGCCAGCAGTCCCGCGACCACGATCCAGATCACCCAGGCGGACATGCGTCTGATCCTATGGGGTCGCGCCCTATCCTCTCGGCGCTGATGGCACGTGAGTGGAACGAGCTGTTCGTCGTGGGTGGGGCGCCGATCGAGGCGCCCGCCACCGACGCGGCGGTCGAGGAGGGCGAGGAGAAGCCGAAGCGACGCTTCTTCAAGCGGCTGCGCGAGAACATGTCGAAGACGCGCCAGGCGCTCGGGGCCGAGATCCAGGCGACGATGTTCGAGCGGCTCGACGACGAGGCGTTCGAGCGGTTGGAGGAGGCGCTGATCTACGCCGACGTCGGCGCGCCGACGACGGCGTCGATCGTCGAGCGGCTGGAGGGCGAGGCCGCGTCCGGCGAGCTGGAGAGCGGAGAGGACCTGACGCGGCGGCTCAAGGAGCTGCTCGCCGAGACCGCGCGCGTCGAGGGTGACACGATCGACCTCTCCGCCAAGCCGACGGTGATCCTGATGGTCGGCGTCAACGGAACCGGCAAGACCACGACGATCGGCAAGATCGCCTGGCACCTGCAGCAGGAGCTCGGCCAGTCGGTGCTGCTCGCCGCGGGCGACACCTTCCGCGCCGCGGCCGCCGAGCAGCTCGAGGTCTGGGCCGAGCGCGCCGGCTGCGACATCGTCCGTGCCAACGAGGGCTCAGACCCCGGCTCGGTGATGTTCGACGCGATCGAGGCGGCGACGGCGCGCGGCCACGACGTGGTTCTGTGCGACACGGCCGGCCGCCTCCACACCCAGCAGCATCTGATGGACGAGCTGGCGAAGGTGCGCAAGGTGATCGCCTCGAAGCTTCCCGACGCACCGCACCACACGCTGCTGACGATCGACGCGACCACGGGGCAGAACGGCCTCCGTCAGGCGCTGCTCTTCCGCGAGACCGTCGACCTCGACGGGATCGTGCTGACGAAGCTCGACGGCACCGCCAAGGGCGGCATCGCCCTGGCGATCGCCCAGGAGCTCAACGTGCCGGTGAAGCTGATCGGCATCGGCGAGGGCATCGAGGACCTCCGCCCCTTCGACGCCGACGACTTCGCGGCCGCAATCCTCGACTAGCTGGGTCTAGGCAGCGCCGGCTGAGGCGTCCGCCGCTGGCTCGACGACCGGCTTGGCCTGATCGAAGAGGTTCTCGCCGGTGCCGCTGAGCTGGCGCGAGACGACGCGCGAGACGCCGTCGCCGCCCATGCTGACGCCGTAGATCCGGTCGGCGGCGTCCATCGTGCGCTTCTGGTGGGTGACGACGATGAACTGGGCGCGGTCGGAGTAGCGCCGGACGAGCTGGAGGAAGCGGTCGACGTTGAGGTCGTCGAGCGCGGCCTCGACCTCGTCGAGGACGTAGAAGGGGCACGGGCGGGCGAGGAAGACCGCGAACATGAATGCGAGCGCGACGAGCGACTTCTCGCCGCCTGACATCAGCGACAGGCGCTTGGTCGACTTGCCGGCCGGCGTGACCTCGATCTCGACGCCCGGCTCGGAGGCGGCCGGCTTCGCGGCAGACTCCTCGGGACCGTCGTCGGCCGTAGCTGCATCGTCGCCGTCCTGGCCTTCCCCCGCGGCCTCCTGGCCGCCGAGCACCGGGCGCGGGCCCTGGTCGGGCTGGACGAGCCGCAGACGGCCGCGGCCGCCCGGGAAGAGGTGGGCGACGACCTCCTCGAAGTTCTTGGCGGTCGCCTCGTAGGTCTCCTCGAAGCTCTCGCGGATCCGCCGGTCGGTGTCGCGGATCAGGCCCTGGAGCTCCGAGAGGGCGCTCTCGAGATCCTTGCGCTGGCCCTCGAGCTCCTCGACGTGGGCGATCGCCTCGTCGTACTCCTGGGCGGCGAGCGGGTTGACCGGGCCGAGCTGCTCACGGCGGCGGGCGAGCCGGTCGATGCGCGTCGCGAGCTCGGTGCGGCGGTCGTCGTCGAGCGACTCCTCGGCGGGCTCGGCGGGCAGGCCGAGACGCTCGGCGACCTCGGCAAGCTCGCCGGCGGCGTCGGCGGACTGGTCGCGGATCTGCTGGGCGGTGACCTCGGCGACGGTGACCCGCTCGCTGGCCTCGCGCAGCGCACGCTGCAGCTCGGACTCCTGATGGGCGCAGGTGCGCAGCTCGGCGGCGGTGCGATCGCCGGCCTCGGCGCCGGCGGCGTGCTCGGCCTCGATCAGGGCGACCCGCGTCGCGACGGCCTCGCGGGCCTCGTCGAGCGCCGCGGCGGCGCTGTCGGCCGCAGCCGCGAGATCGCGGTCGCGCTCGATGCGGCCGCGTAGGCGGGCGGCGCGCTCGACCCGCTCGTTGTGCTCGCGCAGCGCGCTCTCGGCCATCCGGCGCTCGCCGCGCACCTCGGCGGCCAACTCGGCGCGCCGGATCGCGTCGGGGCCCTCGTCGGGGCTCTCGCTGCGCTGCTCGATCAGCCACTCGGCGCGGCGAATCGCCTCGCCGGCGGCCTCGACCTCGCGGACGGCCCCCCGCAGCGCGGTCTCGGCCTCGTCGCGGCCGCGATCGGCGGTCAGCACCTGCTCCGCGGCGCGATCGACGGTCGCCCGCGCCTCAGCCTCCGCCTGAACGGCCTGCTCCGACGCGGCGACCAGCTCGACGCGGCGGTTGCGCTGCTCGAGCACGCGCTCGGCGCCGCCCGCCGGCGCCTGGCGCAGCTCGCCGGCGCCGGGCCGCCAAACACGGCCAGATCGCGTGACGACGAGGCCATCGAAGTCCTTTGGAACGTCCGACAGCGAGTCGACGACCCAGACGCCGGCGAGCAGGCGCTCGGCAAGCGAAACAGCGGCAGCGTCGGCCTCCACGCGGTCGAGCAGGCGCTCGGCGCCGGCCGTCGGGCCCTGGCCGCTGGCCGGAGCGCCGGCGGCGGACGCGACCAGCACGTAGCCACCCTCGTCGCCGACCCCGTCGAGCAGACGCTCGCCGTCCAGCACGCTGTCGACGACTCCGGCGCCGAGGCGCGGACCGAGCGCGGCGGCCAGCGCCAGCTCGTAGCCAGGCTCGACGCGCAACTGCTCGGAGAACGCGCGGGCGCCTCCGGGCGCGCCCTCGGCGGCGCGCAGGAACTGATTGACCGACGCCAGCTCGGCGCCGGCCGCGGCGGCGACGTTGCGCGCAGCCTCCGCGGCGCGCTCGGCCGCCCGGCGCTCCTCGCGCGCAGCGTCGGCGACCCGCTCGGCCTCGGCGAGCGCCTCGCGGCGCTGCTGGGCGACCTGCTCGAGCTCGACACGCTGCGCGGCCGCGACATCGCGCTCGGCGCGCAGTTGCGCGAGCTCCTGCTCGAGCCGCTCGACGCGGCGGCCCTCGAGCAGCTCGAGCTCCTGCTCCAGCTCGGCGATCTTGGCGGCGGTCCCGGCGGCCGGGTCGCCGGCCTGGGCGATCTCGCGCTCGAGCAGCTCCAGCTGTGCGGCGCGGCGCTCGGCGCCATCGACGGCAGCCCGGCTCTGCTCCCGCGCGCGGTCGAGCCGCATCGCGATCCGCTCGCCGGCGCCGCGAGCGGCGAACAACCGCGCCTGGAGCGCCTCGCGCAGACGGCTCTGCTCGGCAAAGGCCTGCTCGGCGCGCTCGCGCCGCTGGGCGACCTCGCCCAGCTGCTTCTCGGAGTCGTCGCGCCCGGCGCGCGCCGCCGTCGCGGCCGCCTCAGCCTCGGCGAGCTTCGCCGTCGCCTCGCGGACGGCGTCGCGCGCAAGCTCGTAGCGCGCCTCCGCCGTCTGGCGCTCGAGCCGCTCGTGCAGCTCGGCGGCCTCCGCCTGGCGCTTCAACGGACGCAGCCGCCCGCGCGCCTCGCGCTCGACGTCGAGCGCCCGCGAAAGGTTCTCCTCCGTCCGCTCCAGCTTCAGCTGGGCGCGGCGGCGGCGCTGGCGGTGCTTGCCGAGGCCGGCCGCCTCCTCGATCAGCATCCGCCGCTCGCGCGGCCGCGACAGCACGATCGACTCGACGCGGCCCTGCGACACGACCGAGTGCATCTCCTTGCCGAGCCCCGTCTCCGACAGCACCTCGGCGATGTCGGCCAACCGGCAGCGCGCCCCGTTGAGGCGATACTCGCCGTCGCCGTCGCGGCCGAGCTTGCGGACGATCGAGATGTCAGAGAAGTCGGACTCCGAACGGCCGCCCGAGTTGTCGATCACCACCTCGACCTCGGCCGCGCTCGATCCCTTGACGCCATGGCCGCCGGCGAAGATGACGTCCTTCATCGACTGCCCGCGGACGGCGAGCGGGCTCTGCTCGCCCAGCGCCCAGAGGACGGCGTCGGTGATGTTCGACTTTCCGGAGCCATTCGGCCCGACGACGACCGACACGCCGGTTCCGAACTCGAGCGTCGTCCGCGTCGGGAACGACTTGAAGCCCTTCATCGATATCGAGCGCAGGTGCATCAGGCGCCCTCGCCCTCGAACTCGGCCAATCCCTGCGCGGCAGCCTCCTGCTCGGCGATCTTCTTCGTGCGGCCCTCGCCACGGCCGATCTCGCGGCCCTTGACGCGCGCGGCGATCGTGAAGTGGCGGTCGTGCGGCGGGCCCGCCTCCTCGACGACGGCGTAGTCGACGACCGCGCCGCGGCGCGCGACCCGTTCCTGCAGCACCGACTTGAAGTC
The DNA here is from genome assembly GCA_035715585.1 of Thermoleophilaceae bacterium. Lineage (GTDB taxonomy): Bacteria > Actinomycetota > Thermoleophilia > Solirubrobacterales > Thermoleophilaceae > JAAYBF01. Next base: position 30,513 of record DASTKX010000032.1, on the reverse strand, counting down.
GGCCGAGTGGTTGAGCGCGTCGTCGATCTGCTCGGCGAAGGCCGCGACGACGGGCGCCGCGACACGGTCGTAGTCAAGGCCGAGATAGACCGCCCCGATCACCGCCTCGGTGACCGACGACAGCACGCGCTCGCTGGCGATCAGCATGTCGAAGCCGCGCTCGTCGCCCTCCGGCGCCTGCTCGCGCAGCCGCTCGGGCACACCGAGATCGAGCGCCACCTGGGCGCACGCAGCCCCACTCACGGCCTGAGCCCGCACTTTCGTGAGCCGCCCGACGCCGTACTCGGCGAGCAGCGGATAGAGGTGCGAGGAGACGGCGAGGGCCAGCACGGCGTCGCCGAGGAAGGCCAGCCGCTCGTACGACTCGCTGCGCGGACGCGTCCACGACGCGTGGCTGAAGGCCTGGCGCGCCAGGTCCGACGGGATCTCGTCGAGCAGGTCGGCGAGGGTCTCTCCTGCCTCAGGCGTCTGCACGCTCGACATGGGCAGATACGAAGTCGGCCGCCTGGCCGACGGTCAGGATCTTCGCGGCCTGGTCGTCGGGAATCCGGATCCCGTAGTGGTCCTCGAGCTCGACGGTCAGCTCCACCAGGTCGAGCGAGTCCGCCTCGAGGTCCTCCTTGAACCGCGTCTCCTCGCGGATCTGGGCAGGGTCGACCTCGAGCTCGGTCGCAAGATGATCACGAATCCTGGTCAGTACCTCGGCGCGTTCCACGGGCGTCGTTGACGCTACCAGCGGGTGCGGACCTCAGCACCCCATCGGCCGCCAACGCCGCCGCCGTCCGCTCGACCATCTCCTCGTCGACCGCCCGCCGGGCCAACCGGATCGCCGAAGCCAGGCCAGCTGGCCCGAAACTCCCATGCCCGATCACCACCGGCTTGCGCAAGCCCAGCAAGATCGCACCCCCCACCCGCTCCGGATCCAGCTGCGACCGCAACCCCTCCACCTGGCGCCGGATCAGCAGTCCCCCGAGCATCGACAGCGGATTTGACTTCACCGCCGCCCGAATCCCCTCCCGCGTCACCTTCGACGCCGACTCCATCGCCTTCAACGCCACGTTTCCCGTGAACCCATCGGTCACGACGACGTCCACCGAGGCGTTCGGGATGTCGAACCCCTCGACGTTCCCAGCGAAGTCCAGCGATCCCTCCGACAACCGCTCATGCGCGGCAAGCACGTCCGGCGTCCCCTTCCCCGCCTCCGTCCCCACCGATAGCAACCCAACCCGAGGACGGCTCACGCCCTCGACGTGCTCCATGAACGCCGCGCCCATGTACGCGAACTGGACGAGCTGCTCCGGCCGCACCTCCACGTTCGCCCCAGCATCGAGCAACAGCACCCGCCCCGCTGGCAACGGCAGCAACGCCGCGATCGCCGGCCGATGAACCCCCCGAATCCGCTTCACCGCCAGCGTCGCCGCAGCGAGCGTCGGTCCCGTAGCCCCCGCACTCACCAGCGCCTCCGCACGTCCATCCGCGACAGCAGCCGCCGCCTGGACGATCGAGGCATCCGGCCGCGACCGCACCGCACGCACCGGCTCCTCATCCCCCCCGATCCGCTCAGGAGCGTCTACGACCTCGACGCCCGAGCCCGTATCGCCGACCCCATTCGCCGGCCCGAACAGCAACACCCGCTCGCCAGACAGCCGAGCGCCCTCCGCGACAGCCCTCGGACCCGCGTCGGCGCCATTAGCGTCGACAGCGATCAAAGCCGCGAGCTACTCGTCGGAGTCGGGCGTCTGCACAACGACCTGCCGGCCGCTGTAGCTGCCGCACTCCCCGCAAACACGGTGCGGAAGACGCGGCGCCCCACACTTCGGGCACGTTGAAAGGCTCGGCGGCACGATCTTGTGCTGCGAGCGGCGCTTGTTCGTGCGCGAGTGCGACTGTCGTTGCTTGGGGACGGCCATGAGCCGGTGCAGTGTACAGAGGTGGCGGTTCTTCTGGCTTGGGCTCTGGCGGGGCTGCCCGCGGGTCCTGTCTCCGATTTTGGTCTGGGTGCTCGCAAGCTCCGCCCCAGACGCAAAATGCGTCGCCACCCGCGGCGGCAAACGCTGGGTCCCGTACCACCCACTCGGCGGCGTTCGAGCAACGATGGCCTCGAAGGTCGGAACGCTTCTGCGGTGTAGCGCGCAAGGGCGTTGCGACCTTCGAGGCCATTGCGCTCCCAACCCCGCTCCAACTCGTTGTACAGGGACCGACGTTGTGCCCCCGCGGGTGGCGACGCATTTTGCGTTCGCGCGCGCAGGAACGAGCACGTGAACCAAAATCGGAGACAGGACCCGCGGGCAGCCACGCCGATCCCTAGCCCCTAGTCCAGCTTCAACTCCGAAAGCTTCGCCCAACGCGGATCCGGCTCGGCCTCATGCACGTGGTCCGGATCCTCATTGAGATTGGCGCCGCAGACGGTGCAGAGCCCGCGGCAGTCCTCGCCGCAGAGGATCTGAGTCGGCAGCGCCAGAGCCAGCGCGTCGCGCGCCCACGCGCTGAGATCCACGACGTTCTCCTCGACGTACGGCGAGCGCAGCTCCGTCGCGTCGCCGGGTTGGTCGATCTCGCGGGCGTCGACCTCTACCCGCGCGTTGGCGTCCTCGAGGCAGCGCGTGCACGGGCCGTGCAACTCGACTGCGAAGCGCAGCCGCAGCGCATGGCCGGTCGTGGTGTGCGAGACGTCGAGCAGCGCGTCGGCGTAGCCGCCGGCGCTGTAGGACTGGCCGCCGAAGGCGAGCTCGGCGACGGGGACCTCGAACTCGAGCTTACGCGCCTCACCCGAGGCGAGGCGCAGCGTCCCGACATCGAACTTGTCCACCCGCTGGGCCATCGCCGACGACGATAGCGACGGGCCGGGCCGGGTCTAGCTGACCTCGGCCTCCTCGCGACCCTGGAGGCGGTCGCGGCCGCGCTGGACGGCGGCGGTGAACTTCTCGAGGTTGATCTCGAGCGTGTTGAGGATGTCGTCGGCGTAGTCCTCGGCGCCGAGCCGGATCTCGCGCTCGCGGGCACGAGCGTCCTCGACGATCTCGTCGGCCTGGCGCTCGGCCTGCTTGACGACCTCCTCGTCGGAGATCAGCTGGATCTGCTCCTCGCGCGCCTCTTTGACGATCCGCTCAGCCTCGCGCTTGGCCTCGGCGAGCATCTCCTGACGCTCCTTGACGATCCAGCGCGCCTGCTTGATCTCCTCGGGGATCGTGGCACGCATCTGATCGAGGATGTCGTAGATCTCCTCTTTGTCGACGCGCACTTGATCCGTGAGCGGCACGGGCTTGGCGTTGTGGACGGTGTCGTCCAGCTTGTCGATGAGTACCAGGACGTCCATAGATGAACCTCAGTTCGTCAGCGCTCGAGCGCTTCCTGCAAGCGAGAGGCTACCGGCGCGGGCACCAAACCGGTCAGATCCCCTCCGAACATCGCCAGCTCCTTGACGCCGCTGGAGCTGAGGAAGCTGAATTGCGGCGCCGCCATCAGGTACGTGCTCTCGATGTCTGGGGCCATCTTGCGGTTGAGCTGGTTCATCTCGAACTCGTACTCGAAGTCCGAGATCGCGCGCAGGCCCTTGACGATTGTCTTGGCGTTGTTCTCGCGGGCGAACTCGACGAGCAGGTTGTGGAAGGACTTGACCTCGACGTTGCCGAGCGATGCGACCTCCGCCTGGATGAACTCCACGCGCTCCTCGGCGGTGAAGACGGTCTTCTGCTTGCGCACCGGCTGGTCGACGACCCCGACGATCACCTTGTCGAACACCTCGGCGGTGCGGGTGATGATGTCGATGTGGCCGAGCGTGACCGGGTCGTAGGAGCCCGGGCAGACGGCGGTGCCGCTGGTGCGATCAGCCATTTCGGTGGACCGCGATCCGCGTGTCGCCGTAGCTGCGCTCGCGCAGCAGCGGGAAGGGCAGTTCGAGCGGGGCTCGCTTGTTGGACTCGGTCACGATGACGGCGTCTTCGGAGAGGATCGGCGGAAGCCGTTCCGCCAGGTCTGGACCTACGCGGAGCGCGGAATCATACGGTGGGTCGGCGAAAACCAGGTCGTAGGGGTCGCCGTCGGCGGCCGCAGCGAGGTAGGCGAGCGCGTCGCGGCGCTGGACGGGCGCCTCCAGTCCGAGCTCTGAGAGGTTGCGGCGGATCGCCGTGACGGCGGCCTGGGAGCTGTCGACGAACACCGCCGCAGCCGCTCCGCGCGACAGCGCCTCGATGCCGAGCGCGCCCGACCCGGCGTAGAGGTCGAGCACCCGCGCGCCGGAGACGTCGCCGAGGATCGAGAACAGCGCCTCGCGGACGCGGTCGGCCGTCGGGCGGGTGGCGTCGCCGGGCGGAGCGACGAGCTTGCGTCCGCGCAGCTCGCCGGCGACGACCCTCACCCCGCGACCAGCTCCGTGACGATCTCCGGCACCTCCCGCAGTGTCTGCAGGACGGTGCAGTAGCGCTCGGACTTCGCGTGCAGCGACGCGAGCTGCTCGGGATCGACGCCGGGGGCCTCGATCTCGTAGCGCATGCGGATCGCCGCGAACCCGACCGGCGCCTCGCGGTCGACGCCGAGGGTTCCACGCAGGTCGAGGTCCCCCTCGACGACGACCTCGATCCGCTCGGTCGGTATCTCCATCGCGGTCGCGACCATCTGACAGGTGATCTGGGCGCAGGCCGCGAGCGCCCCGAGCAGGAGATCGCCAGAGCAGGCGCCGGCGCCGGGACCGCCGACGCCGACGTGCGCCTCGGCCGCCTGGATCGCACGACCGAGATCGACCGAGCAGCCCGTGGGACCGTCCGTCTCGCTGCCGCGAGCGGTCAGGGTGATCGACGCGGAGCCGGGATCCTCGCGATAGCCGTCCTTCAAGGGCTGCTGAATCGTCCTGAGGTCCATCTGTCCTCCTAGATCGCTGCAGTGAGGCAAGTATCCGTCACGCCGGGATCGGGTCTAGATCGGAGCCGAAGCGCTCGACGACTGCCGCTCGCAGCAGGCCGTTCTCGGGCAGCTCGAGGCGCGGATCGGCGGCCAGCAGCTCGTCCGCGCGCAGCTTGGCGCGCTCCAGCAGCTCCTGGTCGTCGGGCAGGCGCGCGACGCGGAACTCCGGCAGGCCGGACTGGCGCGTGCCGAGCACCTCCCCCGCCCCGCGCAGCTCGAGGTCGATCTCGGCGAGCCGGAAGCCGTCGCGCTCATTCGCTAGCGCCGCCAGCCGCGCCTGTTTGGGATCCCCGAGGAGGATGCAGAGCGATTGGTGGCCGCCGCGGCCGACGCGGCCGCGCAGCTGGTGGAGCTGCGAGAGGCCGTAGCGGTCGGCGGCCTCGATCAGCATCACCGTCGCGTTCGGGACGTCGATGCCGACCTCGATCACGCTGGTCGCGACGAGCACGTCGGCGTCGCCGGCGGCGAAGCTGCGCATCGCCTCCTGCTTCTTGGCAGCGGGCATCTGGCCGTGGATCAGCGCTACGCGGTGGTCGGCGAACTCGGTTCGCGCGAGGCGGTCGGCCTCGACGGTCGCCGCCTTCGCCTGCAGCGCCTCGGACTCCTCGACGAGCGGACAGACGACGAAGCACTGGCGGCCCGCGGCGATCTCCTCGCGGATCCGCTCGTAGGCGCGCGCCCGGGCGCGGGCGCCGTCGACGACGAAGGTCTCGACCGGCCGCCGACCCGCCGGCAGCTCGCGTAGGACGGTGGCGTCGAGATCGCCGTAGGCGGTCAGCGCGAGCGTCCGCGGGATCGGCGTCGCGGTCATGTGCAGGACGTGCGGCGCGAGCTCGCCGGGCGCCTTGGCGTCGAGCGCCGACCGCTGACGAACGCCGAAGCGGTGCTGCTCGTCGACGACGCAGACGGCGAGGTCGCGGAACTCGACGCTGTCCTCGATCAGCGCGTGGGTGCCGACGACGAGCCCCAGCTCGCCCGACGCCAGCCGCGTGAGCAGGTCGCGTCGCCGCGCCGCGGTCGTGGAGCCGGTCAGCAGCTCGACCGGGACGGTCCCACCGAGCAGGCTGTCGATCGTCGCGAGGTGCTGCTCGGCGAGCGTCTCGGTCGGCGCCATCAGCGCGGCCTGGCGTCCGTTCTCGACCGCGCGCAGCATCGCGTGCAGGGCGACCGCCGTCTTGCCGCTGCCAACCTCGCCCATCAACAGGCGCTGCATCGGCCGCGCCTTTGCCAGGTCGGCGTCGATCTCGGCGCAGGCGCGCTGCTGATCGCCGGTCAGCTCGAACGGAAGCGCAGCACGCCATGGGTCGACGACCGTGCCGGTCGCTTCGAGCGGCGTCGCTTCGCGGCGACCGCGTCGCGAGCGCCGCCGGCCGGTCACGGCGAGCTGAAGCAGGAAAAGCTCCTCGAAGGCAAGTCGCCTGCGGGCCCCTGCGGCCTCGTCCTCGCCATCGGGAAAGTGCGCCGCGGCGATCGCCGCCGAGCGGTCGGGCAGTCGTTCGGCCACGCGCAGCGCCGCCGGCAGCGGCTCGACGACGTGGCGGATCAGCTTGTAGTCCTTCCAGACGAGGTCGCGCAACGCGCCCGGCGACAGGCCATATGTCGCTGGATGCACCGGCACCAGCCCGACGGTGTGGACCGGCGCGGCGCCCTGTCCGAGCAGCTCGTACTCGTCGACCCAGAACTCGTTGCGCCGCTTCTTCCGCCCATGCAACAGCACCGCGGAGCCCTCGCCGAGCTTGCCGGCGATCCATGGCTGGTTCCACCAGACGGCCAGCGCCGGCCCCGTCTCGTCGAAGACCTTCGCCTCGACGCGCTTGCGCCGCCGGTCGCGCATCGGCCGCACGCTGACCCCCCGCACCGTCACCGCGACGGTCGCCTCCTCCCCCACGCCGATCGCCGCGATGCCGCGCACCTCGCGCCGATCGCGGTGCGTGTGCGGCAGATGCTCGATCAGATCGCCGTGCGTCGCGATCCCTAGCGCGGCGAGGCCCTTCGCCTGCTGCTTGCCGACCGCCAACCGCTCCGCAAGCAGACTCGGCCGAGGCGCCGAGCGCATTTCAGCCTCCCGCAGCCGATCGACGCCCAGCCTCTCACTGGAGCCAAAGGAGAGGCAGCCCTCCACCGGAGCCGTCGGCAGACCGGCGCCGCGCGGGGGCTCCGGGGGGCGCGAGCCCCCCGGCTTCACTCTGCGCAGAGCAGCCACCACCACGCCGGCTGGCCGCCGTCGTGGTAGTCGAGCTCGATGTCACCGGGCAGCGCGGCGGCGACGGCGTCCTCGTCGAGCGGCGCCGCGGCGCCGGCGATGCAGGTGACGAGCTCGGCGCCGTCGGCGAGCGCGCCGAGCGTCGCGGCGAGTGTCTTGGCGGGATCGCCCCATGCGACCAGCTCGTCGCCGCGATAGCCGACAGCGTCGCCGACGGCGAAACGGCCGTCGGGATCGTCCTTCGCGGCCTCGGCGACACCGCCGACGGCGAGCGCGTCGGAGGCAGCGGCAACGGCCTCCGCGTTGGCCGTCGCGTCTTGGTTCGGGTCGAACGCCAACAGCGACGCCAGCCCCTCCTGCGGCGCCCGGGTCGGCACGACCCGCACCGGCCGCTCCGCGAGCTTCGCCGCCTCCTCGGCGGCCATGATCACGTTCGGGCTGTTCGGCAGGACCAGCACCTCGCGACCGTCGGCCGCCTCGATCGCCGCGAGCAGCTCGGCGGTCGAGGGGTTCATCGTCGGCCCGCCCTCGAGCACCTCGACCCCGAGCTCGCGGTAGAGGTCCTGCATCCCGGCGCCGGTCGCGACCGCCACCACGGCGCAGGCGGCCTGCGGGCCCGCGAGCCGGGCGTTGCGGTCGGCCACCTGCTCGCGCATGTCCGACGCCTCGAGCCGCGAGACTTCGCCATGCTCGGCGAACAGCGCGACGGCGTCCTCGGGCGAGTCGGTGTGGACGTGCACGCGCAGCGCCCGCGCGTCGCCGACGACTAGCACGCTGTCGCCGATCCGCTCGAGCGACGGCACCAAAGACTGGCCGTCGACCTCGACGCCGGTGACGGCGAAGTTGGTGCAGTAGCGGTAGGTCGAGGACTCGTGCTGGGTCGCGTGGATCGCCCGCGCCGGCTCGTGGTGGGCGAGCTCGATCTGCTGCTGGCCGCGCAACGCGGCGACGACGCCGGCGACGATCACGGTCAGGCCGTAGGCGCCGGCGTCGACGACCCCGGCCTCCTTGAGCACGGCAAGCTGCTCTGGGCCCTTGTCGACGGCCTCCTGAGCGGCCTCCAGCGCGCGCTCGAGCACCTCGGCGATCAGCGCGTCCTGCTCCTCGGCGGTGGCGTCGGGCCCCAGCCGCTGCTTGTCCATGTGCGCGATGTCCTGGGCGACGCGGTGCGCCATCGCGCGCACGGCGCTCAGCATCGTCCCCTCGGCGGGGTTGCGGACCGAGTCGTAGGCGGCGTCGGATGCCTTCGCGAAGGCGGCCGCGATCAGCACGGGGTCGACGAGCTCGCCGGGGCGCGAGGCCAGCTCCTCGGCGGCGCCGCGGACGATCTGCGACAGGATCACGCCGCTGTTGCCACGCGCGCCGAGCAGGGCGGCGCGGGCGACCGCGGAGACCACTTCCTCGCGGCCGACACCGTCGAGCGGCTGGCCGTTGAGGACGTTGAGCTCGTCCATCACGGCGCGCATCGTCATCGCCATGTTGTCGCCCGTGTCGCCGTCGGCGACCGGGAAGACGTTGAGATCGTTGACCTCGTCGCGTCTGCTCTCCAGCTCGGCGAGCGACGCGGCGACGACACGTCTGAAGCGAATCAGGCTCTCGTCAGGCACAGAAGCTTTCTACACCGCCGACCGGCGGAGTTTCGCGGACTTCAGGCAGCCTTGGTGATCTTGCCGGCCTTGAGGCACCGGGTGCAGACGTACTCACGCGAAGGCGTGCCCTTGACGTCGATCCGGACCTTCTGCAGGTTCGGGTTGAAGCGCCGCTTGGTGGCGACCATCGAATGGCTGCGGCTCTGTCCGAAGGCAGGGCCCTTGCCGCATGAGTAACAGACCTTTGGCACGGCGCGAGAGGCTAGCAGGGTTCCTAATTGCTGAGCGTGGCGCGCATCTGGGCCATCCGAACGACGGCGCGCGCGGCGTCCTCGCCCTGGTGGCGCTTGCCCTCGCCGGCCCGCGCGAGCGCCTGCTCCATGTTGTCGACGGTCAGCACGCCGAACGAGCATGGGACGCCGGTGTCGAGCGAGACGCGCGCGATGCCGTCGGCCGCCTCGCCGCAGACGTAGTCGTAGTGGTCGGTCTCGCCGCGAATCACCGCGCCGAGGCAGGCGACGCCCGCGTAGCGGCCGGACTCGGCGCAGTACTTGGCGGCGAGCGGCAGCTCGAACGCGCCCGGCACATCGTGGACCTCGACGGCGCCGCCGGCATCCTCGAAGACGCGTGTCGCGCCGGCGACCAGCCGCTCGGCAAGGTCCTCGTAGAAGCGACCGACGGCGATCGCCCAGACGTCAGCCACCCTGACCATCCCCCTTCGCCTCGTCGCGGGCGCGATCGGCGCGGCGCTCCTCGGCGATCATCTCCTCGTCGAGCGCGAGTCCCTGGTGATGAAGCAGGTGGCCCATCTTGCTGGCCTTGGTGCGCAGGTACTCCTCGTTATGCGGGTTCGACTGGTGCTGGATCGGGATCTGGTCGCTGACGCGCAGGCCGTAGCCCTCGAGTCCGACGATCTTCTTTGGGTTGTTGGTCAGCAGCCGGATCGAGGTCAGACCGAGGTCGACGAGGATCTGCGCGCCGATGCCGTAGTCGCGCAGGTCGGCGGGCAGGCCGAGCTCGAGGTTGGCCTCGACGGTGTCGCGGCCCTGCTCCTGGAGCCGGTAGGCCTTGAGCTTGTTCAGTAGCCCGATCCCGCGCCCCTCCTGGGAGAGATAGAGCAGCACTCCCGCCCCCTCCTGCTCGATCCGCGCGAGCGCGTCCTCGAGCTGCTGGCCGCAGTCGCAGCGCAGCGAGTGGAAGACGTCGCCGGTCAGGCACTCGGAGTGGACGCGGACGAGCACGTCCTCGGCGCCGTCGACGTCGCCCTTGACCATCGCCATGTGGTGCTTCTCGTCGACCAGCGAGCGGAAGCCGACCGCGCGGAACTCGCCGAAGGCGGTCGGCAGGCCGGTCTCGACGACGCGCTCGACGAGCTTGTCGTGGCGCCTGCGGTAGGCGATCAGATCGGCGATCGTGATCAGCTTGAGCTCGTGGCGCTCGCAGTAGCCGGTCAGGTCCGGGACGCGCGCCATCGTGCCGTCGTCGTTGAGGATCTCGCAGATCACGCCGGCCGGGTTGAGACCGGCGAGGCGGGCCAGGTCGACGGCGGCCTCGGTGTGGCCGGTCCGCTCGAGCACGCCGCCGGGCTTCGCCTTGAGCGGGAACATGTGGCCGGGCTGGACGAGGTCCTCGGGCTTGCTCGACGGGTCGACGGCGACCTGGATCGTGCGCGCGCGGTCGTCGGCGGAGATCCCCGTCGTGACGCCGTCGCGCGCCTCGATCGTCGTCGTGAACGCGGTGCCGAGGTGCGACTCGTTCTTCGCCGGCAGCAGGTCGAGTCCGAGCTCGTCGCAGCGGTCCGGGGTCAGCGCGAGGCAGATCAGGCCGCGCGCCTCCTTGGCCATGAAGTTGATGCTCTCCGGCGTCGCGAACTGCGCGGCGAGCACGAGATCGCCCTCGTTCTCGCGGTCCTCGGCATCGACGACTACGACCATCTTGCCGGCGCGAACGTCCTCGAGCGCCTCCTCGATCGTGCTGAACTGGGTGGTGTTCACGGCGCCTCCACGGTCCGGTTCACGAGTTTCTCGACGTACTTCGCGAGCACGTCGACCTCAAGATTGACGCTACGCCCCGGCTCGAAGGCGCCGAGCGTCGTCCGCTCGAGCGTCTCGGGGATCAGGGATACCTCGAACGCCTCTGCGTCGACCGCCGAGACGGTCAGCGAGACACCGTCGATGGCGATCGAGCCCTTCTCGACGACGTAGCGCAGCAGATCCTCGCCAGCCGCGACGCGGACGACGCGCGCAAATCCCTCGTCGGCAGTCGACGCGACCGTCCCGACGCCGTCGACGTGGCCCTGGACGACGTGGCCACCGAGCCGGCCGCCTGCCTGGACCGGCAGCTCGAGGTTGACCTCGTCGCCGACTGCAAGCGGACCGAGCGACGAACGGCGCAACGTCTCGGCCATCACGTCGGCGGCGAACGACTCCGGCCTGGCGCCGCGCGCGGTCAGGCAGACGCCGTTTACGGCCACCGAGTCGCCGTCGGCGAGCTCGGCGGCGAGCGGGGTCGCGATCGAAAGGCGGGCGCCCTCCTCCAGCCGCTCGAACGCGGCGACGGTCCCGGTCGCCTCGACGAGCCCGGTGAACATCAGCTCACCACTCCCTCAGGCGGGCGGTGATCAGGACGTCGTCGTCGATCCGCTCGACCTCGCTGGCGACCGCGCGAACGGCGTCGTCGATCCGCTCGACGCCCTCGCCCTCGATCGCCGCACGCGCCTCGCGCCCGCCGGCGAACAGCGGCGCGACGAACATCCGCGCCTCGTCGATCTCGCCGGCCTCGAGGAAGACGCCCGCGAGGTGCGGGCCGCCCTCGAGCAGCAGCGACTGGACGTCGCGCGCCCCGAGCTCGTCGAGCGCCGAGCAGACGCGCGCGGCCTCGTTCTCGCCGGTCGTCACGATCACCTCGACGCCCGAGTTGCGCAGCGCGTCGGTCGCGGTCCGCTTGGCGGCGCGCGAGCAGACGAGGATCACCGGGACCTCGTCGGCGCTGCCGACGAGCTGCGAGTCGAGCGGCAGGCTGGCCTCGGAGTCGAAGACGACGCGGCGCGGCTGGCGGTCGACCCCTTCGATGCGGGCGGTCAGCAGCGGGTCGTCCTGGGTGGCGGTGTGGATGCCGACGGCGACGGCGTCGCACTCAGCGCGCCAGCGGTGGGCGCGGGCGCGGCTCGCCTCGCCGGATATCCACTGCGAGTCGCCGCTGCGCGTCGCGACCTTGCCGTCGAGCGTCATCGCCGACTTGAAGATCACGAACGGCCGGCCGGTGCGAGCGTGCTTGCGGAACGGCTGGTTGAGCAGCCGCGCCGCCTCCGCGATCTCGCCGTCCATGACCTCGACGGCGATGCCCTCGTCGCGCAGGATCCCAAGCCCGCGGCCGGCGGCCTTGTCGGTCGGATCGTCGGAGGCGACGACCACGCGGCCGATCCCCGCCGCGACGATCGCGTCGGTGCAGGGTGGCGTGCGGCCCTCGTGACAGCAGGGCTCGAGCGAGACGTAGAGGGTGGCGCCGGCCGGATCCCCGTCGCAGGCGGCGAGCGCGACGCGCTCGGCGTGCGGCTCGCCGGCGCGGGCGTGGAAGCCCTCGCCGATCGCACGGCCGTCCTTGACCACGACAGCGCCGACGAGCGGGTTCGGCGAAGTGCTGCCGCGTGCGTTTCCAGCCAGCTCGACCGCCCGCCGGAGGTGGCGCACGTCCTGCTCGGTGACAGTGCTGGAGGCCATTCGGGGTTCCCGCGAGCCCAGATTGACTCGCGAGTCAACGATACCAGCGGGGGGTTGGCTGGGCCGGGGATGGGCGTGGCGGAGGGCCGGGAATGGGAGCCCCTACTAAGCTTGGGAATCGCTCCGCCGGGACTCCCATTCCCGGCTCGAAGCGCGGCTGGTGCACGGCTAGCTGTGGGAAGCGGGGGTGCCGACTGGCCGGGCGCTTATCGTGCCGCGCCCGTGGAAGCGCGCATGGCCCCTCCCTCTTCGCTCTCTCTGCCCGACTGGCCGATGGCCCGACCGCTGCGCGAATGGCAGCAGGCTGCGCTGGAGCGGGTGCTGGAGTCGCCGGGTGGGGACTTCCTGGCATCGGCGACGCCGGCTGCCGGGAAGACGACGTTCGGGCTGCGTGTGGCCTATGAGCTGCTGCGACGGGGGTTGGTCAGCCGCGTCTGCATCGCGGCACCGACGACCCATATCTGTCGCCAGTGGGCTGCCGATGCGGGCCGTTACGGGATCGATCTGGAGCCGAATCGGCCGAACGCGGATGGACCGGAGCCAAGGGATCGCCATGGCGTGGCGGTGACATACCAGACGGTCGCGGCGGGGCCGAAGGTTCACCGGGCAGCGACGGCCGGGCGGCGGACGCTGCTGATCGCAGACGAGCCGCATCACATGGGCGAGCTCGCGGCCTGGGGCCAGAGCGCGGAGCTGGCGTTCGGCGGCGCGGGGTTCCGGCTGCTGCTTTCGGGCACGCCGTTCCGTTCGGACAACACGGCGATCCCGTGGGTCCGCTACGACGACGACTCGCTCAGCGAGGCCGACTACTCGTACTCGTACACCGACGCGCTGGTCGACGGCGTCTGCCGGCCGATCACCTTCCTGACCTACGGCGGCGAGATGGAGTGGGTCTCCGACGGCGAGACACGCCGCTTCGACTTCGACGTCGTCCTCCCCCGCCAAGAGGCCGCCCGGCGGCTGCGCACCGCGCTCGACCCCAACGGCGACTGGATCGGCCAGGTCCTGCGCGACGCCGACGAGCGGCTGACCGAGTGCCGCACGACCGGCCATCCCGACGCCGGCGGCCTCGTCGTCGCCGCCGACAAGGAGCACGCCCGCCAGATCGCCCGCCGCCTCGGCACGATCGCCGGCGAGCAGCCCGCCGTCGTCACCTCCGACGACCCCGGCGCATCCTCCGCCATCGAACGCTTCGCCTCCGGCGCCGACCGCTGGCTCGTCTCCGTCCTGATGGTCAGCGAGGGCGTCGACATCCCCCGCCTCCGCGTCGGCGTCTACGCCACCGCCGCCCGCACCGAGCTCTTCTTCCGTCAGGTCGTCGGCCGCTTCGTCCGCCGCACCCCCACCCCCAGCCGCCAGATGAGCTTCCTCCTCCTCCCCGCCGACCCCCAGCTCAAACGCCTCGCCGCCACCATCGAGGAGGAGCGCCGCCACGCCCTCGCCCTCGACCCCGCGCTCGAAGAGCGCGACGCCCCTATCGAGCGCTCCCCCTCCACCGACGGCTTCGTCGCCCTCTCCTCCTCCGCCCGCCTCGACGACGTCATCTCCTCCACCACCCGCCCCGGCGACGCCCTCCACCTCTTCGCCGACGCCGAGAACCCCGAGTTCGCCACGACCACCACCCCAGCCGACGAAGAGCCCCAACCCGCCGCCGAGGCCCCCGAGCCCGCCTACAAGCGCCGCGAACGCCTCCGCGACCGCCGCTCCTACCTCGTCTCCGAGGTCGCCCGCTCAAAGCGCGAGGAGCACCGCACCGTCAACGCCCGCATCAACCGCGCCGTCGGCCTCGCCTCAGTCAAAGACGCCACCGACGACCAACTCGAGCGCAGCATCAAGCTCCTCGAGCGCGAGCTCGGCCTCTCCTAACCGTTCCAGCGACGTCCCGACCCTCGAGGCAAACGCCCTCGAACCGCCGCCGAGGGCGTGGTACAGGAACCGACATCGTGCCTCCGCGGGTGGCGACGCATTTTGCGTTCGCGCGCGCAGGAACGAGCACGTGAACCAAAATCGGAGACAGGACCCGCGGGAAGCGCGGCCAAGCCCTAGGGGATGTACTGATCCCCCGCCAACTGCCGAACCGTGTACTGCCCCCTCGGCCACCCAAGCGAGAACCCCCGCGGCTCCCGCTCCCACTCCGTCGCATGCCGAGCAAGATCGAGCGCCCGGTCCGCCCACCACGACCCGATCGGCAACGGCCCCCCGTTGCACGACCCCGCCGAGTACCCCGGCCGGTTGACGTACAGGTAGGCGTCGACGACGTCGGGCCGCAGCGTCGCGGTCGACGGCGCCGGGCCGAGGCCGCGCTTCTGAGCGTGGCACCAGACGTTCACGCGTCGCCAGATCTTCGGGTCCTTGCGGCTGATCCAGCGCCGGTAGTGGACGGGCCCGCGACCGTTCTCGGACGTGTTGACGATGAAGTGCTTGCCGCCGGTCAGGCGCGAGATCGCGAGGCCGTGCTTGACGTTGGCGGCGGTCCAGTCCTTGTGGGTGACGTTGAGCATGAAGCCGCGCACCTTGGCGATGCCGATGTAGTTGAGCTGCTTGGCGGTCCGGGCGGCCGGCTCCCAGTCGGAGGCCCCGGCCTCGAGGTAGACGGTCGCGTTGGGCAGCTTCGAGAAGACGTCGACGCCGTAGCGCAGGGTGTCGAGGCGCGCCTTGCGGCGCGAGAAGGCGAGGCAGTCGAGCGTGCCGAGCGAATCGGGCTCGAAGCCGATCACGACGCGCGCGTCGCCGATGCCGGCCGCGAACTGGTCGTACCAGCGGCGGGTGCGTGCATCCTCGGCGGCGCCGCCGGCGGTGTAGCGCCTATGGCAGGCCTTGCCCTGGTGGCGCATGACGACGATCTGCGGCACCGCTCCGGGCTGCTCCTCCTCGACGCGCTCGACGTAGTTGCGCGCGGCGCCGTAGGTCCCGCCCTTGTCGTTCTCGTTCCAGCGTCCGTACCACTTGAACTGCGGCTGCAGGGCGATCTTGCCCAGCAGCCCCGCCTTGCCGCCCTGACCGCGACGCTTGTACTTCTCGTACTGGATGTACTGCGGCGCCCAGGTCTTGTCGACGAACCAGGGAAGCCCGACGAGCGGATTCGGCGACGCCGGGTCGACGCCGCGCGGATCGACGGTCTGCGCCGACGCGACGGCGGGGACGCAGGCGACCACGGCGGTGGCCACGAGCAGTAGACGTAGGGCTCTGGCTGGGATCGTCATTCGATATCGGAGCGGGCGGACGTAGCCCGCCTAACTCCGTTATCGGCAAGCAGGCCCCCTGCTTGAGATCCTGGTCCCGAAGCCCGGCTACTTGGCCAGCGGCTCCTTCTGTGCGGCGGTCTCGGGCGCCTCGATGTAGGGCTGCTGCTCGTCCTGGGTCTCGGTCTCGTGGTACACCGACTCGGCGTTCACGGCCCAGATGTCGTGCTCGGTCCCCTTGACGAGGTTGTCGACCGCGCGCATCGCGGTCAGCATCGAGTGGTCGGAGTTGTTGTAGCGGTGCAGCCCGTTGCGGCCGACCTGCTGCAGGTTCTCCAGCCCGTCGAGCCAGCTGCGAATCGCGACGATCCGCTCGGAGTAGTCCATGTCGTACATCGGGTACGCCTTCGGGACACGCGTCGCGAAGCCGAACTCGAGCTTGTCGCGGGTCGCCAGGCCGAGCGTCTCGAGCTCGCGCATGCCGAGCTCGACGAGCTCGTCGTCGTCGGTCTCCCAGAGCTCGTCGCCGGCGAAGCAGAAGTACTCGAGGCCGATGCAGGCCTTGGTCGGGTCCGGAACCATCCACGGACTCCAGGAGCGGAAGTTCTGGATCCGGCCGACCTCGACGTCGGGCTCGTGGATGTAGATCCAGTTGTCGGGGAAGAGGTCCTCGCCGTCGAGCACCAGCGACACCGTCAGGAAGTCGCGGTAGCGCAGGCCCTTCGCGGCGGCGACAACCTCCGGCGAAGGCTGCGGGTCGGCCATGCCGACGATGTTGCGCAGCGGCAGCGAGCTGACGATGTAGTTCGACTCGTACTCCTTGCCGCCGGCGATCACTTTACGCGCGCGGCCACCCTCGAAGATCACCTTGTCGACCTTCGTGTTGAGCAGCACCTGACCGCCGAGCTTGGTGATGTCGTCGGTCATCGTCTCCCACATCTGGCCGGGGCCGTAACGCGGGTAGTTGAACTCGCCGATCAGCGTCTTGATCTCGTTGCCCTTGTTGCCGAAGAAGGCAGCCTTGGCAGCGCTGAAGAAGGACAGGCCCTTGATCCGCTGGGCCGCCCACTCGGCGCGGATCTCCGAGGTCGGCACGCCCCACACCTTCTCGGTGTAGGACTTGAAGAAGAGGTTGAAGAGGCGCTTGCCGAAGCGGTTCGACACCCACTGCTCGAAGGTGTCCTCGCGGCCCTTCGGCTTCACCTGCGCCCAGAAGTAGGACAGCATGCAGCGCGTCAGCTCGATCGGCCCGAGCTTCTTGATCACGTCCGGGCCGCGCAGCGGGTAGTCGAGGAACTTCTTGTTCCAGTAGATCCGCGACATCCGCGGGCGCTTGAGGAACTCCTCGCGCATGATCTCGTGCCAGAGGTCGTCGACCTCCTGGACCTTTGTGAAGAAGCGATGGCCGCCGAGGTCGAAGCGGTACTCGCCGCCGGGACCCTCGCGGACCTCGGTCTTGGCGATGCCGCCGACCTGGTCCTCGGCCTCGAAGATGATCACCGGGAAGCCCTGCTTGGCGAGCAGGTAGCCCGCCGTCAGACCGGCGGGACCGCCCCCGAGGATCAGGGTCGGCGTGTCGCGCAGGCCGGGCGTCGCAGCCTCGGTCGCCTGGCTGTTATTGGAGGGAGTCTCGCTCACTAGGTCTGGCTCGCTTGGTCGCAGTTCTTTGTGTAGAGGACGCCACGTACCCCGATCCGGCCCGCCCGCCTGTAGAAGGGCGGTACGGCGCCGTCGAGGCTGAAACGCTTGTCGAGCTCGAGTGCCCGTCCCCACTGAGCCGCCCTTCGACGAACGATCTCCGTCCAAGGGGCGTCCCAGTCGCTGATGTTGGTCGTGACCGGGTAGACGAGCAGCACGCGCTGCGAGCAGGGCAGGCTATCAAGCAGGGGCGTCAGGTTCTTCGCGGGAGTTGCAGCCTCGATCCGGTCCTGGACGTCGCGCCAATCCATCACGCCCTTGGTCTCGACCTCGCCGAGTTGGGTCGCCTCGACGAGATCGTCTTGGAGGCCGCCCGGCAGGTGGTAGTGCATCAGCGGCGCCTGCTCGGGCTGGAGCGTCACGACGAGGTCGCCAGGCTGCAGCGTCCCCTGGACGGCGGCGGCGAGATCGGCGGCGTTCGACTTGTTCTCGAGCGTGCTGGTCTTGGGGATCGCCCAGATCCCGAGGATGATCACCAGCGCCACCAGCCCGAGCGTGCCCGCGCGGGCGAGCCCGAGCGCCGCGAGGATCAGCAGCGGACCGAGCGCCACGCCGAGGTAGCGGGTCGTCCAGGCCGGCGAGAACTGCGAGAACAGCCAGGCGATCGCCAGCGTCGACACGAGCAGCGAGATCGCGGCGTAGACCGCCCGCTTCTCGCGATCGGCGGTCTTGCCGAGGATCACCGCGGCGAGGCCGGATCCGGCGGCCAGCACCAGCGCCACGGTTGCCGTGCCCCCGCCGAGCAGCGACTTCGAGACCTGGATCGCCACGCCGAAGCGCGGCGAGTTCAGCCATGGCGCCCCGGTGTGCCCGACTTGGTAGAGCAGCGTCGGGATCCACGGCAGGTAGAGCACGAACGCCAGCCCGAAGGCGATCAGGCCGTCCTTCAGCAGCGGCCCGCGCTCGTCGCTCTGCAGCAGCACGACCGCAAAGGTGAACAGCGCGCCGGCGGTGACGAAGATCCCCCAGCTGTGCGTGTAGAGCATCGCCGCGAGCAGCGCCGCGAAGACTGGCAGGTAACGGCGGTTGCGATAGACGAACACATGCAGGAACGCAGCCGTCGCGAACAGGCTCAGCACCACCATCAGCGAGTACATCCGCGTCTCCTGCGCGTACACCGTCAGGAACGGGTTGAAGGCGCCGAGCGCCGCGCAGTAGAGGCCGGCGCGCCGGCCGAACAGCGACCAGCCGGCCCACAGGCCGCCCGGCACCGCGAGCAGCGAGATCGCGACCGACAGGCCCTGCGTGTCGGCGGGGCCGTTGCCGACCAGCTCCATCCAGACGTGCAGCAGCATGTAGTAGAAGGGCGGCGAGCCATCCTGGCGCAGCACCCCCGGGATGTCGAAGAACGGCTGCCCGGCGATCCCGATCGATAGGCCCTCGTCCATCCACAGCGAGGCGCCGAGCGCACGCGTGCGCAGGAAGAGCGAGATCAGCAGGAGCAGGCCGACGAACAGCGTGATCCCGGCCGGTCCGCGCGCGAAGTCCGCAAGCTTCGGTGGGACGCGCGGGAGGGTGCGCGATCGGGGGGCTGCGACCGTGGACATCGCGAGAAGCCTAGTCAGCGCGACGACGCCAGCTCGGGGGTGCGGTCACCTGGCACAACGCGCGGGGCGTCGGGACCGCCGGTCGGGCAGTCGCGCCCAGCCGCATCGGCGCGCGGCGCCGTCCAGACCAGCCAGCGCCCGTCGGCGGCGACCTGGCGGAAGCGCGGGTCGGTCACCTTGATCACCAGCGGGCCGTTGGGGATCGTGTGGGTGCGGAAGGCGACGCCGGGCGGTGTCGTGCCCTCCAGCGCGCGCACGTCGAGCCCGTGGACGCCGAGCTCGTAGGCGATCATCTGAGTCTGGAACGGTCCGCTGTAGACGGCGCCGCAGGCGAGCAGCCGGTCACGGCCGCCGGCGCGCTCGACCGCGTCGTCGAGCGTGTGGAAGAGGCTCGCCTCGTAGCGCAGCTCGTCGAGCGTCGCGTCGATGTTGTCGGCCTTGTCGCGGACGACCGGCCAGCCGACGACGAGCCCGAGCGCGAAGACGGCGCACGCCGTCACGAGCCCGGTGCGAGCGCTGCCGCCGATCCGCTCGACGGCGAGCTCGATCCCCTGGAAGACGCGCGCGACGCCGATCCCGCCGAGCACGCAGAGCGCGGCGGTCGTGACGATCAGGTAGCGCTGGTTGCCGGCGTAGCCGCCCTCGGTCATCGCGCCGACGAGCAGCACCCAGCCGAGCCCGATGCCGCCGATGAAGAGGATCGCCCCTTGACGGCGGTCGCGGAACCAGGCGACCGCGGCGGTCAGCAGCCCGATCAGTCCGGCGGCCTCGAGCGCCCAGACGGTTCGCTGATGGAAACGCTCGACGACTTCGAGGCCGGGGTGCTCGGCAAAGGCGGCGCTGCCCGGATTGGGGTTGTTGGCGCGACTCGAGGCGCGCAGCGCGTCGCCGGAGCCCCACAGCTCGGGACCGAACCAGAGCAGTGGGATCGCCGCGGCGAGGATCGCCATCCGCAGCCGCAGCTGCGGGTCCTTGAACCAGAGCCAGACGCCGTACAGGCCGAGGAACGGCCAGACCTCGGGCCGCAGCAGCGCGGCGGCGAAGCCGAGGTAGAGCGCGTGGTCGCGGCGGCCGTCGAGATGGCGCTCGACCGCCCACAGCCCGAGCCCGGCGAGCAGCGCCTCGGAGTTGCCTAGCGCGGCGTCGCGGACGTACTCGTAGGTCGTCGCCAGGAACGCCGCGGCGAAGATCCCGGCGACCCAACCGGCGGGACCCTTGCCGACGAGCCGGCGGGCCAGGCGGAAGGCCATCGCCAGAGCGAGGAGGCCGCCGGCGCGAGCGATCCAGAGCCAGAGGTACGGCGCCACGTCGGCGCCGAAGAGCGAGAAGGGCGTCGTGAAGAGCACCGGCAGCGGCTTCCACGACGGCCCGCCAGTGGTGACGAGGTCGAACTGGGCGATCTCGCGCCCCCACATGATCCAGGCCCACGGGTCATAGGTCGGCGTCGACGGGAAGATCAGGCTGAGGGCGGCGAGCGCCAGGCAGGCGATCAGTACCGGGGCCACCGGCGACGAGCGTTCTTCGGGCACGGTCAGACGCTGCTGGTCTCGAGGTGGGTGGCCTGACGCAAGCGCGCCCAGCCGCCATAGCGGGTCACGAGCACGATCAGCCCGACGATCGTGATCGGCACGTAGATGATGAAGCGCAGCAGCAGCACGTAGGTGACGGCGGCCGAGCCCGAGGCCCCGAGCGCCTTGGCGCCGAAGGCGACGGCCGCGTCGAAGGTGCCGATCGAGCCCGGCGCCGCCGGCAGCGCCGCGACGAAGTTGGTCAGCGCCACCAGATACAACGCGCCCGACGTACTGATGTGCATGTCGATCGCGCGGGCGACGGCGAGATAGACAGCGCCCTCGATCGCCCACAACGCGAAGGTCACGATCAGCAGCATCAGGCCCTGACGGTTAAGCAGCGCGCGCGGCGCGTGCATCAGCGGCCGGAGGAGCTCACGCAGACGGTGCAGCCCGCCACGGCGATGGATCATCCAGAGCGTGGCGATCCCCACCGCAAGCGCCGAGAGGCAAATGCCGGCGATCAGCAGCGGCTCGTCGGTCGGCACGACGTCGCCCTCGAGAACGAGGTAGACGGTCAGGACGAAGATCACCATCAGCGCGATCAGATCGAGCAGCCGCTCGACGACGATCGTGCCGAGGATCTTGCGCTTGCCGGCGTCGGTCTTGCCGTCGAGCAGGACGACACGCAGCGCCTCACCCGCGCGCGCCGGCAGCACGTTGTTGCCCATGTAGCCGACGACCGAGAGGCCGTAGCAGTCGGCGCGCTTCGTGTCGATCTGGCTCTCCTTGAGAATGGCGTGCCAGCGCTCGGCGCGGACGACGGTCGCGAACGCATAGAGCGCGAGCGCGAGCACCAGCCAGGCGATCGCGTCGGTGCCCGACGGGATCTCCGGAGCGTCCTGATGGGATGCCCACCAGATCACCGCGGCGAGCGCGACGACAGAGAAGAGAACCTGGAATAGCGCGAAGCGTTTGTTCATCGGACGAGGTGCGGCTTCGCACAGCGAAACGGCTGCACTGGACAGGCTTGACGGAGCCATCGGCCTCGTCAAGAGGCGTCAAGGTAGCAGGCACCGCCGCCGAATTCACTACTCTGCGCCGTCGATGACGACCCGCGCGACCCTCCTCGCGGCCCTCTGCGCGCTCGTCGTGGCTCCCGGCTGCGGCGGCGACGACGGCCCCCCCTCGAGCCAGCAGAAGCCCGCCGGCGACACCAGTGTCGCGATCACGGCGCCCGGCGAGACCGCGCCGGCCCCCGGCCCCGCCACCACTCTGGCGCCCGAGGACAAGCGCGGCGCGGCGCTCGCGTGCATCCGGGACGAGAAGGGAATCGAGGCGGAGGAGATCGGCGACAAGGGGATCGCCATCGGCGCCGATACCCCCTCCGGGGGCACAGGTGGCAAGGAAGTTTCTCGGATCGACTTCTTCCAGTCCTCGCTCGAGGCCGAGGGAGCGCAGTTCGAGGGCAAGGGCGAGGGCGCGGAGCAGATCGGCGCCGCGCTCTTCTACGTGCGCGAGCTGCCCGAGGAGACCCTGGTCGAGATCGAGGACTGCCTCAATGACCAGTAGCAGCGGGCCGCGGCTGAGCCGCCGCCGGTTGCTGCAGGCCGCCGGCGTCGCCGGCGCCGGGGCCGCCCTCCCGCTCGCGGCCGGCTGCGCGATCGGCGACGACAACGACGGCGAGCCGGAGAACGTCGTCGTGATCGTCATCGACAGCCTGCGGCCAGACTTCCTCGGCGCCTACGGCTCGCCGCGTGCGCGCACGCCGAACTTCGACGCGCTGATCGCAAAGGGGCTGCGCTTCAATCGCGCCTTCCCGGAGGCGATGGTCACCGTGCCGGCGCGGCGGTCGATCTTCACCGGCCAACGGATCTTCCCGTACCGCGACTTCAAGCCGATCGCCGATCTCGGCATCAGCCCTGGCTGGACGGCGATCGACAACCTCGACCGGACGCTGATGAAGGCGCTCAAGGACGCCGGCTACCGGACGATCCAGGTGACCGACAACCCGCACACCGGGTTCACCCAGACCTACCGGCCATTCCGCCTCGCCTGGGACACGTTCGTCTCGATCGAGGGCCGCACCGGCACGCGCAACGACCCGAGCACCGTCTCCGACGCCATGGTGCGCCGCTGGCTGCCGAAGGCGCTGCAGGAGAACGAGCGCTACGTCGAGGGGATGAAGAAGAACCTCGCCAACACCGGCTACGGCAAGGACGACACCGAGAGCGACGCCGCGCGCGTCTTCGGCGAGGCCGGCAACCAGCTCGCCGCCGCGGCGCGCAGCGGCGACAAGTTCGCGCTCGTCGTCGACTGCTTCGACCCGCACGAGCCGTGGAGCCCGCCGAAGGAGTACATCGACCTCTACGGCGATCCCGAGTACGAGGGCCCGGAGATCGGCACCGTCGACTACGGCCCGTCCGGCTACCTGTCCAAGGACGAGCTGCGCCGCGCCCACGCCGACTACGCCGCGGCCGTGACGATGACCGACCGCTGGCTCGGGACCTTCCTCGACCGCTTCGACGAGCTCGGCCTGTCCGACAACACGGCGATCGTCCTGATCTCCGACCACGGCATGCTGCTCGGCGAGCGCGGCTGGGTCGGCAAGATTCCCGGCGAGCTGCACCCCGAGATGGCGCAGGTTCCGTTCGCGATCGTCCACCCGTCCGGCAAGCGCGCCGGCGAGAGCAGCGAACACTTCGCCTCGACGCACGACGTCGCACCGACCGTGCTCTCGATGCTGGGCATCGACGAGCCGAGCTGGATGGAGGGCCAGGACCTGTCGCTGCTGCTCGACACCGAGGGCGAGCAGCCCGCACGGCGCGAGTACCACTACGGCGGGATGTACAACCGCTACTTCATCCGCACCGACCAGTGGGTGCTGCTCGGCGACAACCTCGGCGGCAACCGCCAGCTGTTCGATCTGACGCTCGACCCGGGCGAGTTCCGCAACGTCGCCGAGACGAGCCGCGCGAACCGGCGCATCGCGGAGGAGCTGTACCAGCAGGTGATCGAGGCGACCGGCGGCAAGCCGCTGCCGTACTACGACGACGAGAAGCTGCAGGCGCAGCTCACGGCAGCCCGCGAGCGCTCCGGCTTCGTCGATCCGACGCCCTGAGTCGGGTTAGTCCGTGCCGCCCATGAGGGCGGGGGCGCCACTGTCGGTGACCTCGTAGACCTCGACGGTGTTGCGGCCGTCGCGCAGCGATCTCGGCGGGATCATCGCGGCGATCAGCTCGTCGCCTCCGGTAGCCAGCTTGAATGTGTTCGAGACGGCCCGTACGACGCCGTTGACGGCGATTGCGACATCGACGCGGTCATCCGACCCGGAGACCTTGCCGGTGACCCATACCGGCAGTACCGGGCCGTTGAGGTCGACGTCGTCGTAAGCGCCCGGGTCGGTGAGCGCCACCTTCGCGTCGCTGGCGCCGCCCGTCGGAAGAGAGGCCACCGACTTGCCGACCAGCTCCTGGTTCGGGCCGACACGGTAGATGCGGTCGGGACCGTCGGCGCCGGAGCCGAACAGCGCGATCTTGCGGTCGATCAGCTTCTGCTTCTCGGCCGCGAACGCGTCGCCGTCGACGCGCATCCAGTCGGAGAAGTCGCGCGGCAGCATCTTGACCTCGTCGCGCTTGGCGACGGCGGCGCTGAAAGCCGACTTGCCGTCAGTCTCGTCGGGCACGTCGATGTTCAGCACGTCGGAGATCGTTGGGACGATGTCGGTCGTCTCGACGATCGCGGGGTTCACGCGGCCACGCTTCTGGCCGGGCAGCTTGATGAACAGCGGCACCGGCGAGATCTCGGCGAGCGTGGCCGGCTTCGCCTTGCGGCGGTCGAACAGGCCCTGCTGGAAGGCGACGCCATGGTCAGCCGTCACTACGACGAGCGCCTCGTCGTAGATGCCGATCTTCTTCAGGTGGGCGATCAGCTGCTGGATCTTCAGGTCCGCGTAGCCGAGCTGGAGCAGGTGGCGCATCTGGAGCTGCTCGACCTGCGTCGCGTCCGGGTAGCTCTGGCGCGACAGGCCGGGGATCGGGTCGCCGGCGGCGGTGTTGTACTGCTGGCCGGTCGGCAGGTACTTCCAGGGGACGTGCGGCAGCAGCGCGTGCTTGAAGTTCAGCGACGGCCGTGGGCGTTTCTGGATCGCGGAGATCCACGCGTCGAACTTCTCGTTGCGATCGGACTTCAGCGCGGCAAGCGTCGCCTGCTTGCCTTCCTTTGCGGTCGGCTCATCGTCGCTGACACTGACGTCACCCGAGATCTCGCCGTGGCCGCTGCCCTCGCCGCCGAACTCTCCCCAGGTCTCGGAGACCGACGGCAGATCCGCCTCGATGTCCGGCGGAGCGACGACGTGGGCGTAGACGAGCCCGACGTCCTCGGTCATCGACCCGAGCCGGTCGAGGAACGGCTCGTCGAGGCGGGCGTCCTCGCAGAGGTCGCGCGGGCAGACCGTCGTCGCCTCCTCGGACACATTCATCGTGTGGCTCTTGCCGAGCAGCGCGAAGATGCTGTTCGGGTGCTCGGACGAGGTCGGCAGGACACCCTTCTCGGGGTAGTCGCCGTCCATGATCGCCGGCACGGCCTTCGACGTCGAGTCGTAGATCGAGTGGGCGTTCGGGAACCAGGCGCCGTCCTTGGCGAGCTGCGCGAAGCCCGGATAGCGGACCGGGTCGACCTCGCCCTTCGCGTCGAGCAGCGAGATGCCCGGGAACTCGTCGAAGACGACCATCACTACGGGGATCGGCTCGATCCCGTCGATCGACTTCGCCGAGGCGTCGTCGGCGAGCGTGATCTTCGAGACCGGCGAGATGAACAGGAAGAGGATCAGGAAGACCAGCGGCGCCGGACTCAGAACGGTCAGGAACGAACGCACCGGCTCGGCGCGGGCATAGAGCGCCGCGGCGCCGGCGCCGAGCGCCAGCGCGATCGCGATCAGCACGAAGTCGCTCGCGCCGAACGCGTCCTTGAGCGCCTGGACGAAGACGATCCCGGCCAGCAGCGCCATCAGCACGAGGTGGGCGCCGAGCCGGGCCTTCGGTCCGGCGAGGCCGATCAACAACTCGATCGCCAGCAGGACCGCCGGTGGCAGGACGACCAGCAGGACCGCGAAGACGATGATGTCCATCGCCGTCGAGCCGCGCGCGGCGAAGAACTCCGGGTTGTCGGAGAGCAGGTTGAAGAGCGGCTGGGCGAGCGCGAAGGCGGAGAGGACCGCGAGGTGGAGGAACGAGAGCAGAACGCCGGGTGGCTGTCGCGGGGGATCGTCCCCCGTTCGCTTGGGAACCGCGCCCGGGGAACGATCCCCCTCGACCCCGGCGTCGGTCATTACCCCTCGGCGGCGGTGAGGTCGATCGGTGTGCCGGCGCCCTTGGGGCGTGCGAAGTAGAGCAGGCGGGTGCCGGACTTCGAGCGCTCACGGCGCTCGACGTCGAAGGCGCCGGCGAGCACGCGCTCGAAGTTGACGCGCTCGTAGTCGGGGTGCAGGCCCTCGCGCTTCGGGCCGAGCAGCTTCTTGACCATCGGGTCCTCGCGGGTGGGGAACTCGATTACTAGCGAGGTGCCGAGATCGGCGAGCCAGTCGACGAACTCGGCGACCGGGACGTTGGCGGCGATCGTGACGTGGTGGATCAGCGCCAGCGCCAGCACGAGGTCCGGCTTGCCGCGGGCAGGCAGGTCCTTGCGCTCGAGCCCGCGCCAGCCGAGACTCGGCGACGGGTCGGCGAGGTTCATCGTCAGCGTCAGGATCTTCTCGTCGCCCTCCTTGTGGAGGTCGCGGTGCAGCAGCTCGACAGGGCCCTGGTCGGCGTCGACGGCGAGCACGTAGTCCGAGCCCTCCTCGGCGATCAGCGAGTAGCGGCCGTTGTTGGCGCCGATGTCCCAGGTCAGCTTCCAAGGCTGCGATGTGACGACCTCGCGCACGAACTCGTCCTTGCGCTCGGCGTCGACGTCGGAGTAGCTGTTGCGCTCGCCGTAGCCGACCCAGACGCCCTTCGGCGGGTCCCAGCTCAGGCCGGCGACCAGCTTGCGCATCCGGCGCACGTTGGCGACGATCAGCTCCTTCTTGAAGCCCGCCTGCTTGACCTCGGCCTTGACCTCCTTGCCGCGATCGGCGTGGCGCGCCTCGAGCTTCGAGAGCATGAAGACGTTGAGGAAGAAGCCCTTGCGGAAGCGGTCGCGGAACGAGACCATGCCGCGCATCTGGGCCGGGGTGATGCCGCCGATCGAGCCGCGCAGCCAGGGGTGGAACTCGATCCCCTTCGCCGCCTGCAGCAACAGCGGGTAGAGGTACATCATGCAGAACTGGCGGTAGCCGACCCACGGCTCGCCCTCGCGCAGCCGCTCGAACGAGCCGACGTCGACGAACACCGGCTTGGCGCCGACGAACTGGACGTTGTAGGGCGTCGAGTCCTTGAGGATCATCCCCTCCTCGAGCGCGGCGAGGTTGAGGTCGAGCTGCAGCAGCGCGGCGTCCTTGAGCATCGAGAACGTCCACTCGTACGGATACGAGACGAACGGGATCCGCTCGTGCTTGAGCACGCCGGCGCAACCCTCGACGATCAGGCCCTCGGGAGCATCGGCGGCGCTCGGCAGCAGCTCGGTCTTGACCAGGCGGCCGTCGGCCTGGAAGCGCTCGAACAGCTTCGTGGCCTGGAGCGCCTTGAAGTCGTCGAGGCCGTCCTGCGACAGCGCGCGGTAGACGTCGCCGCCGGAATAGAAGATCCGACTCTCAGGGTCGCGGAAGGAGCCGGCCTCTAGCTGCGCGTCCGTGGGACGCGGGGATGTCTCGGTTGGAGTGGACAGCGGATCAGGCGGAGTCGGCCTGGCGCTCGGTCGCCTCAGGCGTGGGCTCCTCGTCCTTGCGGATGTGGAGGAACTTCAGCAGGCGGCTCCAGTACAGCTTGGCGGTGACAGCGATCGCGGCGACGCCGCCGGCGAGGATCTGAAGGATCATGCTGCCGCTGCCGGGATCCAGGTATGCGAGAAGATGCATTCGGCGGCTCCAGTCGAAGAGGGGTACGGCGAGAACGGGGCAGGCTAGCAAAGGGCTGCCCGCCGATCCACACCACTTCGACTCCCGATCCCTCTACCCTCCCCCTGCCAGATGAAGCTGATCATTCAGATTCCGTGCTTCAACGAGGCCGAGCAGCTGCCCGGCACGCTCGCCGACCTGCCACGCGAGGTTCCCGGCATCGACGAGGTCGAGTGGCTGATCATCGACGACGGGTCGACCGACGCGACGGTCGAGGTCGCGCGTGAGAACGGCGTCGACCACGTGGTGCGGCTGACCAACAACAAGGGCCTGGCAGCCGGGTTCCAGGCGGGGCTCGACGCCTGCCTGAAGCTCGGCGCCGACGTGATCGTCAACACCGACGCCGACAACCAGTACTTCGGCGGCGACATCCCGAAGCTCGTCGAGCCGATTATCGAAGGGCGCGCCGACATGGTCGTCGGCGACCGCGAGACCGACTCGATCGAGCACTTCTCGCCGCTGAAGAAGCGGCTGCAGCGGCTTGGCAGCGCCGTCGTACGACGGGCGTCGGGGACCAACGTGCCGGACACCACCTCGGGCTTCCGCGCCTACAACCGCGAGGCCGCGCTGCAGATGCAGGTGATCTCGAAGTTCACCTACACACTCGAGACGATCATCCAGGCCGGCAAGGTGCTGGTCGCGGTCGACCACGTGCCGATCCGGACCAACGAGAAGACGCGCGAGTCGCGGCTGTTCCCGTCGATGTCCTCGTACGTGCGCCGCAACGCCGTCTCGATCTTCCGCGTCTACGCGCTCTACGAGCCGCTGCGCGTCTTCATGATCGCCGCTGGAATCGTCGCGATCCCCGCGGCGATCATCTGGGTGCGCTTCCTCTGGTTCTTCTTCAACAGCGAGGGCTCGGGCCACGTCCAGTCACTGATCCTCGGATCGACGCTGATGATCATCGCCGTCCAGTTCGTCGCGCTCGGCGTGATCGCCGACATCCTCGCCGCGAGCCGCACGCTGCAACAGCGAACCCTCGAGCGGGTGCGCCGCGTCGAGCTGACGCTCGGCGTCGAGCCGTCGCACTACGAGCCCGGCGCCGGCGACAGCGCGCAGCCGGCGACGACCGGCGCCGCGGCCGGGCGCGCGACCGGGAAGCCGGCCAGCGACCCCGCTGCGGGCGGGCAGGGCACAGCGGCCGGCCAGTCCGACCGGGAGACTGTCGAGGCATGACGGGCGTCGCGACACCGGGATCGACCGGGGCCGAGGAGGTCCCGACCGGCAACACCTTCGACAAGTACGGCTCGACCAACCCGGTCGTCCGCCGGCTGATGACCGCCTTCCACCGCACGCTCGACGAGCTGTGGGACCAGGCGGCGCCGAGCTCGGTGCTCGACGTCGGCTGCGGCGAGGGCGTGCTGACCCACGAGTGGGCGGAGCGGCTCGGCGACGGGCGGATCGTCGGGATCGACCTCGACGACGAGAAGCTGGCCGCCGAGTGGGACAAGCGCCGACGCGCGAACCTCGAGTACCGCTGCGAGGAGGCGACCAAACTCTCGTTCGCCGACGGCGAGTTCGACATGGCGAGCGCGATCGAGGTGCTCGAGCACGTGCCCGACCCCGAGGCGACGGTCGCCGAGATGGCGCGCGTCGCCAGCCGCCACCTGCTCGTCTCGGTGCCGCGCGAGCCGCTCTGGCGCGGGCTGAACATGGCCCGCGGCGCCTACTGGAGCTCGCTCGGCAACACGCCGGGGCACGTCAACCACTGGTCGAAGCGGGGGTTCGTCGAGCTGCTGTCGCGCCACGGCGAGGTCGTCGAGGCGCGCTCGCCGTTCCCCTGGACGATGTTGCTCGTACGGCTATAGGGCGCTCACGAGTGCCAGAGGGCGAGCCGCAGGGGGGCAGCTACGGCAGGAGCGCCGCCGTTCTGTCTGTCGGGATCGGCGTCACCGGGCTGATCACCTACGCCTACTTCGCGCTCGCCAGCCACTCGCTGTCAGAGTCCGACTACGGCGGGATCACGCTGCTCTGGTCAGCGGTGTTCGTGACGGTGTCGGTGCTCTACCGGCCGGTCGAGCAGCTGCTGTCGCGGACGATCGCCGACCGCGCCGCGCGCGGCGGCACGGGGAGCAGCCACCTGCGCGTGGCGGCGACGATCCAGCTCGCGCTCGGAGTCGTCTTCGCGGTCGCGGCGCTGGCGCTGCGCGGGCCGCTGCAGGACGGCCTCTTCGGCGGCTCCGCGACGCTCTACTGGGTGCTGATCGTGACGGTGCTCGCCTACGCGGTGAGCTACTTCGCGCGCGGCTTCCTCGCCGGCGGGCGCCGCTTCGGCCTCTACGGCGGACTGGTCTTCATGGAGGCGGTGTCACGCTGCCTGTTCGCGCTGGCGGTAGCGGTCGGGATCGCCTCGGGCCAGTCGGTGGTCGCGCTCGGCATCGCGGCGGCGCCGATCGCGTCGCTGGCAGTGGTCCCATGGGCGCTCGGCCGGCGAATCGCGGGGGACGACGCCGCGAGCCCGGCCGCCAAGGGGGCGCTGTCCGACGCGGAGGCGGCGGAGGCGCGGCTGCTCGACGAGGCGGCGGCCGGCGAGCCCGGCGGCGAGCCAGAGTTCACGCTCTCCCACGGCGCCGGCTTCGCGGTCGCGGTGCTGGCGATCATGCTCGCCGAGCAGACGTTCCTCAACGCCGGCCCGCTGATCGTCAAGGCGACGACCGACGGCCCCGACGGCGCCGCGCTCGCCGGCTTCACCTTCAACGTGCTGCTGATCGCCCGCGCGCCGCTGCAGCTGTTCCAGGCGGTCCAGACGTCGATCCTCCCCCACCTGACACGCCTGCGCGCGGGCGGCGAGAGCGACCCGTTCCGGCGCAGCGTCAATCTGACGCTGATCGCGATCGCCGCCTTCGCCGGCTGCGTCGCGCTCGTGATGCTTGCGATCGGCCCGTGGCTGATGGACCTCGTCTTCGGCGGCGAGCTCGCCTACCACCGGCTCGGCCTGGTGCTGATCTCGCTCGGCATGGGCCTCTACCTCGCGGCCGCCACGCTCAACCAGGCGCTGCTCGCCCGCGCCCACGCCCGCGCCGCCTGCGCCTGCTGGCTAGCCGCCGCAGCCGCCTACGTCGGCTTCCTGCTGATCCCCGGCTTCGACGACCGCGTCGTCCAGGTCGAGATCGGCTACGCCGGCGGGGCGCTGGT
>DASTKX010000031.1:0-2480 GCA_035715585.1 Thermoleophilaceae bacterium | reverse complement strand
CGAGGAGGGTCTCGGGCTCAGCCGCGAGGACGTCCAGGTCAGCTACGACACGCTCGCCAACCACGGCAACATGGGCACGCCGTCGAGCTTCTACGTGCTCAAGGGCGTCGCCGAGCGCAACGAGCCAAACCCGGGCGAGCTCGGCCTGATGCTCACCATCGGCCCCGGCGTCACCGTCGGGCTGATGCTGCTGCGCTGGTAGCTGTGCACGCGATCGCGGCGAACCCGCCTGGGCCGTGACGCGCAGCCTGCGACGAGCGCGCATCCACGTCGACGCCGCCGTCGAGTTCCTCCGCGACGAGACAGTCGGGGGCGTCGCGCTGCTCGCCGCGACCGCGGCGGCGCTGATCTGGGCAAACGCCGGCGACAGCTACCTGTCGTTCTGGCATACCGACCTGACCCTCGGCGTCGGGTCGCTGTCGATCACCGAGGATCTACAGCACTGGGTCAACGACGGGCTGATGGTCCTGTTCTTCTTCGTGGTGGCGCTCGAGGTAAAGCGCGAGTTCGTCACCGGCGAGCTGCGCGACCGCAAGGCCGCGACGCTCCCCGTGCTCGCCGCGCTCGGCGGCGCGATCCTGCCCGCGGTCATCTTCGTGCTGCTCACCCTCGGCTCCCCGGGGGCGAGCGGCTGGGCGATCCCGACCGCTACCGACATCGCCTTCGCCGTCGGCCTGCTCGCGCTGCTCGGCGACCGCATCCCGTCCGGCGTCAAGCTCCTGTTGCTGACGATCGCCGTCGTCGACGACGTCCTGGCGATCGCGATCATCGCGATCTTCTACAGCTCCGGCATCTCGCTCGCCTGGCTCGCGACGGTCGCGGCCGGGCTGCTGGGAATCGTCGCGCTGCGCCGCCTCGGCGCCCAGCGAGTGATCCTCTACATCCCGCTCGGGATCCTCGTCTGGGTCGCGATGCTCCAGTCCGGCGTCCACGCCACGATCGCCGGAGTCGCGGTCGGGCTGCTGATGCCCGCCCACCCGGTCGGCGGCCGCCAAGTGCTCGAGGAGGTCGAGGAGCGCCTGCACCCGATCAGCAGCCTGCTCGTCGTGCCGCTGTTCGCGCTCGCCAACGCCGGCATCGTCCTCAGCGGCTCGACGATCTCGGCCGCCGCCGAAAGCCGGATCGCATGGGCTATCGCGATCGGCCTCGTAGTCGGCAAGCTGCTCGGCATCGCCGGCACCGCACTGCTCGTCGACCGCCTACGCATCGGCAAGCTCCCCGACGGCGTCCGCACCCACCACGTCTGGGGCATCGCCGCGCTCGGCGGCATCGGCTTCACCGTCTCGCTGTTCATCGCCCAGCTCGCCTACACCGACCCCGACACCATTTACACAGCCAAGTTCGGCATCTTCGCCGGCTCGATCGTTGCCGCTGTGATCGGCCTGGCGATCCTGCTCATCGCGCCCAGGCGGGCGAACCGCTAGCCCCGCCGCTCAGCTGGGGAGCGCAACTCGGGCGCGGACGTCGGTTTAGGTGCCTGACCGCCTTCGGCAAGACCGACGGCACACGGGGGCAGACGCGATACCGCGACTACCAGGAGGAGCGTGCGATGTTCAGACAGCTCAATCGATTCAGAGTCGGACAGGGCGGCAGGGTCAGAACCGTGCTCGGAACGGCCATCGTGCTCGCGTTGGTGATCTCGCCGTTCGCCGTCGCGCAGTCGACCGGCCTGATCGGCGGCAAGCGCAACCCGAAGTCCGGAGCGTTCACAGCTGAGACGAAGGTGATCGCCAGCAACGACAACTGGGGCATGCGCTACTCCAACCGCGCCGTCGGCGGTGGCGGCGGCCTGCTGTTCGGCTGCCGCTCCGATCCAGGTGGAACGCCCCAGAAGAACTATCCGTGCGCGCGCTCGCGCAACGTCGCCAACGGGCTCGCCTTCGAGTTCCTGACCGCCGGCTCGCTGGTCGGCACGATCGAGGCCGGCAAGGGCGGCGACAACACCAAGCCGTTCACTACCAACGCGACCGGCGTGGCAACGGGCCTGAACGCCGAGCGGGTCGGCTCCAAGACCCCCGCCCAGCTCACCAGCGACGCCGTGTCCGCGGTACAGCAAACACAGAGCTTCGCCCGCGTGTCGGTCGCCGGCACGAGCATCGCCGCACGCGGCGTCAGCGCCGTGACGCACCCCTCGACCGGCACCTACACGGTGACGTTCGAGAAGGCGGTCAACGCCTGCGCCCTCACCGCGACCCAGTCGGCGACCGGCACCGACGTCGGAACCATCGGCACACAGGTCGGCGCCGACAACAAGACCGTGACGGTCACCACGCTCGGCCTGCTTCCCTCACCGGAGCTCGCCGATCGCGCATTCGACATCTCGGCCGTCTGCTGACCCAGCCGGCCGCCCGGCCCGCGACGGCAGCATGCCGTCGCGGGCGCTGTCGGCGCGTCAGAGGACCGCTCGCCCCACGACGTAGCCACCAGCGGCAGCAGCGATCCCCAGGACAACCGACGCGCCGACATAGGCGAGCGCCCGG
>DASTKX010000030.1:0-9133 GCA_035715585.1 Thermoleophilaceae bacterium | reverse complement strand
TGGCGATGTTCGGCGTCCTGACGATCCTCGCGCGCAAGCTGTCGCTCGAGGAGCTCGGCGTCTACGGGCTGCTGGCGTCGATCGCCGGTTACCTGCTGGTCGTCCAGAACGCCGCCGCGAGCGCGGCGGTGCGCAATATGGCGGCGGCCGACGGGGCCGAGGCGCGCGACCGCGCCTTCTCGACCGCCGTCGTGATCTACGCGGTCGCGGGCGTCGCGACGGGTCTGCTGATCGCCGTGCTCGGCGTCGTGCTCTCGACGCTCGTCGACCTGTCGCCCGGCGTCGAGAGCCAGGCGCAGCTCGGCGCGGTCCTGCTCGGGGCGGTCGTCGCGATCGGCTGGCCGATCACGATCTACCGCGACGCCCTGCGCGCGCGCCAGCTGTTCGTCCGCTCGGCGACGATCGACATGGCGGCGATGGCCGCCTATGCCGCGCTGGTGCTCGGGACGGCCTTCGCCGGGGCTAGCCTCGCCGTGCTGATCTGCGTCAGCGGCACGATCCCACTGCTCTGCGGGATCGGAGCCGGGATCGCCGTTTGGATCCGGCGCCTGCCGTTCAGCTTCCGCGTCAGGCTGGTGACGCGCGACGAGGCGGCCTCCTTCGCGCGCCTCGCCTGGTACGTGTCGCTGACCGAGGTCGCGGGCACGATCGTCTACGCGCTCGACCGGGTGATCCTCGGTGTCCTCAAGTCGGCCACCGTCGTCGGCCTCTACGAGGGTCCGGTGCGCGCCCACAACGTCCTGCGAGCGCTCAACGGCGCCGTCTCGGTGACCGTCCTGCCGACCGCTGCGCGCTACTTCGGCGAGGGCGACGCGCGCCGCCTGAAGGAGCTTTTCGTGCGCGGCCTGCGCTACACGCTCGCGCTCGTCGTGCCGATGGCCGTGACCGGCATGGTGCTCGCGACGCCGCTGCTCGAGGCGTGGCTCGGCCCGGAGTTCGGCGCCGCCGGGCTGACGATGGCGATCCTGATGAGCTACTGGCTGGTCAACGGCTGCACGAGCGTGATCCAGGGAATCGTGATCGCCGGCGAGCGCGCAAAGCGCCTCGTCCCGATCGCCTGGAGCGTCGCCGCCGCGAACATCGCGCTGGCGATCGCGCTCGTCCCCTGGCTGGGCCTCGAGGGCGTCGCGATCGGCACCGCGCTGCCGCACTTCATCGCGTTCCCCTTCCTGTTGCGGCTGGCACGCCAGCTCGCTCCGGTGTCAGGTGGCGAGCTGATCCGCGAGTCGTTCCTGCCGGCCTATTCGCTCGCCGCCGTGCTCGCGCTCGCGCTCGGCGCCGCGCGGCTGCTGTTGCCGCTCGATTCGGCGGAGGTCGTCGTCGCGGTCTCGCTCGGCGGCCTGCTCGCCTACTGGCTGGCCTTCTACGCGGTCTGGCTGCGTCCGCACGAGCGGCAGCTGGTCCGCCAAGTCGCTGGCGGCCTTACGCGGCGGCGCCGGATGCCGACGCCGTAACGAGGCTCCGCGACCGTCGCATGACGTAGCCTTCCGCCGATCGAAACCTCGCTCATCCCCCAGATCCGCTCGGCGCCGCCGGGCCTGCACAGCGCCGGCAACGACTACTTCGGGCTCGCCTGGGCGGCCCTCGAGTGGCTCGAGCAGACCGTCCAGCCGGGCATGCGGACGCTGGAGACCGGCGCCGGCGCCTCGACGATCGTCTTCGCCGCCGGCGGCGCGAAGCACACCGCGATTTCGCCGGCGCCCGACGAGCACCAGCGCATCCAGGCCTGGGCCCGCGACCACGGCGTGTCGATGGACGACGTCAGCTTCGTCCCCGAGTCCTCCGACACGGCGCTGACCAGGGACCTCGGCCTCGAGCCGCTCGACCTCGCGCTGATCGACGGCGCCCACCTCTTCCCGTTCCCGGCGATCGACTGGTTCTACGCCGCCAAGCACCTGAAGGTCGGCGGGATCCTCGTGCTCGACGACGCCTACCTGCCGTCGGTCGCGGCCGTCGGTCGATTCCTGAACACCAGCTCGTCCTGGGAGTACCAGGGGCCGGTCAGCTACCGCACGACGTGGTTTCGCAAGCTGGACGACGAGGTCGGCACGGACTCGGTCGGCGCCCGCTTCGACCGCTTCCCGCGCTACGGGTACCTCCCGCTTCCCCAACGCGCTGCCGCATACGCCCGTCATGTGCTGATCGACCGGGCGCCGCCGGTCCAGCGCGCGCTCGCGCGGCTGCGGCGCCGCTAGCTCGGCGCGGTGGCGCCGAACGCCGTGCGCTCCCTGCGCGTGTCGCGCGAGATCGTCCGCTACGCCGTGGTCGGGGTGTCGAACACCGCGATCTCGATGGCCGTCTACGCCGGCCTGCTGGCGCTCGGGGTCGGCTACGTCGCGGCGGTGGTCGTCGCCTATGTCGCGGGTGTCGCCAACGGGTACACGCTCAACCGCCGCTGGACCTTCGTCGCGGGGAGCTTCTCGATCGGCTCGCTGTCCCGCTACACGACCGTCCAGGTGACGGGGCTGCTGCTCTCGGTCGGCCTCACGAGCCTGTTCGTCGAGCATTTCGGCGTGTCGAAGCTGCTCGCGCTGATGCTGAGCTGGCCGCCGGTCATCGCGGTCACCTTCACCGCGACGCGCCTCTGGGCGTTCGGCTCGCGGCCGCGCGTCTAGGGCGCGTCTACGGCCACATCTGCTCGCGGCGCAGCGCCGGCCGGTCGCAGACGCTGAGGTCCCGCTCCCGCTCGAGGCAGGGGTTGCGGGTGAGCGGCCCGACGCCGGGAACCAGGAGCGCGCGGTGCAGCGCGGTCACGGTGGGCTCGCCGTCGACCTGTTCGCCCAACCGGTCGCAGCGGACGAGCAGCCACATCCCAGAGGCGACCTCGGTGCGCCAGGGGCCGCGGCAGGCCTGCCAGAGGCCGGTCTTGCCGATGCTGCCGGGGTCGGAGCCCGCCAGCGTCGCGACGAGCGTCGTGTCCGGCTTTGGGCAGCGCGGCTCGATCTCGTCGATTCGCAGCGCGACCAGGCGCGGCAGCGCCTCGGCGCGCTCGATGTCGATGTTCGTGGCATAGAGGCGACAGCCGCTCGCAGCCAGCTCGGCGACGTCGGCGACGAAGGCCGACGTCTGCTTCTCG
Source organism: Thermoleophilaceae bacterium (assembly GCA_035715585.1). Taxonomy (GTDB): domain Bacteria; phylum Actinomycetota; class Thermoleophilia; order Solirubrobacterales; family Thermoleophilaceae; genus JAAYBF01. Next base: position 6,057 of record DASTKX010000030.1, on the reverse strand, counting down.
CCGGCCGCCCAGGCCTCGACGGAGTCGCGCGCGGAGCTCGCCCCGCTGACGACGAGGATCGCCGCGGCGGCCAGCGCGCCCCAGCGCATCCAGGCGCGCCCCTCGGCCAGCAGCAGGCTGGTCGCGATCGCCAGCAGCGCCATCGTGGGGATGAAGTAGCGCGAGGTGACGACGGCCGGCAGGCCCTGGACGATCAGCATCGCCGCGGCGGCGACGCCGAATCCCAGCGCGAGCCATGGCACGCGTCGGCGATCGAGGAAGACCCCGAGCGCGAGGAACGGCAGGGCGACGGCGAGCGCCCGCCAGATCGGGCTCCCGGTGCTGCCGGTCATGTTGGCCCACTGCAGGCTCCACGCGTGGCGCAGGCGGTCGCCCCACTCGCCCGTGCCGGTCGGCGCGCCGGCCTGGTAGAGGTCGGCGCCCTCGTCGCCGATCGTCGCGGCGCGGAAAGCCACCCACAGCAGCGGGACGACCAGCGCGACGGCGCAGACGACGAACGTCCGGCTGCGGAAGGGGTCGGAAAAGGAGCGGGCCAGGCCGCGCTCGCGCCACGCGCGTAGGAGGAAGAGATAGAGGAACGGCGCCAGCGCGAGGAAGCACATCGACGCCTCCTTGAAGGTCGCGCCGACGACGAAGATCGGCCAGCCGATCGCGGCCGGCACGATCGCCCGGCGCAGCGGCTGGCCGGACATCCGCCGGTCGAGGCCGAGCAGCACGAGCGCCGCGCCGCAGATCGTCGCGCCGATCAGCATCGGCTCCTGCGGGGCGAGGCGCGCGAGGTCGATCGGGATCGCGGTCCCCGTGACGACCAGGGCGGGCGGGATCGCCGCGAGCGTGCCGAGCGCGAACGGCGACAGGTCGGGCCGGATCGCGCGCGAGACGAGCGCGGGCACGACCCCGACGGCGGCGACCAGCAGCGCGATCCGCAGCGTGTTCCACAGATCGGGGCCGGTCATGTCGTCCGGCGCGCCCAGCGTGTGCCACTCGAGGTAGTCGAAGAGCCCGAAGCCGGGGCGGAAGCGCTGGACCGGGCTCTCGAAGAAGGGCCGCAGCAGGTCGCCGAGCGAGCTGGCGCCGTGCGAGGCCCCGTTCCAGTCGTCGATCGCCGACGGGCTCGGGATGCCGAACCGCGGCGACAGCAGCCACATCGCGTAGCCCAGGGCGATCAGGAATCCGACGGCGACGGCGAGCGTCGACGCCCGCGGACGCCTCACTCGCAACTGGCCCGCGGGTCCGCTCGCATCGGGGTGTCACGCTATCGCGGATGCGATACTCGCCGCGATGAAGCTCAGCGTGGTCGTTCCCGCACACAACGAGCAGGACAACCTCCCCGAGCTCGTCGAGCGCCTGCGCGGGGTCCTCGACGCGCTCCCGCACGAGTGGGAGGCGATCCTGGTCGACGACGGCTCGACCGACGCGACGTGGGAGCGGATGCGCGAGGCGGCGGCGAGCGTCGCGCAGGTCCGCGCGCTGCGCCTGTCGCGGAACTTCGGCCACCAGGCGGCGCTCAGCGCCGGCCTGTCGGTCGCCTCCGGCGACGGAGTGGTGACGATGGACTCCGACTTGCAACATCCGCCGGAGGCGATCCCGGACCTGCTGGCGCAGGCGGAGCTGGGCTACGACGTCGTCTATGCGATCCGCCACGAACGCGAGGGGGAGGGTTGGTTCAAGGCGGGGGCGTCGACGGCGTTCTACCGCCTGCTCAACCGGCTCGCGCGGCTCGACCTGCCCGAGGGCGCTGCCGACTTCCGCTTCATGTCGCGCCGCGTCGTCGACGCGCTGACCGCGATGCCGGAGCGCCACCGCTTCCTGCGCGGCATGACGCGCTGGGTCGGCTACCGCCAAGGGGTGGTCTCCTACGAGTCCCCGGCGCGCTTCGCGGGCCAGTCGAAGTACACGCTCCGTCACATGCTGCGCTTCGCGCTCGACGCGATCGTCAGCTTCTCGGCGCTCCCGCTGCGGATCGCCAGCCTGCTCGGCTTCGTCGCCTCGGCGCTCGGCGCCCTCTACCTCGCCTACGTCGTCGTCGTGCGCCTGCTCACCGACACGGCCGTCCCGGGCTGGACCTCGGTCGTCGTGGTCGCGCTGATCCTCGGCGGCGCGCAACTGCTCTGCCTCGGGATCATCGGGCAGTACCTGGGCCAGATGTACGACGAGGTCAAGGGTCGCCCGCTGTTCCTGATCTCCGACGACACGCGCCAGGCCGGCGAGGGCAAGCCTTCCGGCCCGGACGAGAGCAGCCGGATAGCCGTTCCGGGGTCGGCGTGATCGACGCGCTGCGGGAGCGGAGCCGCTCGGCAGTTCCGGCACGCGACCTTCCGTTCGTCGACGCCACCGCCGTCGTGGCCGCGCTCTTCCTGGCCTACGGGACGCGCGCCGCGCTCGGGTCCAACTACCCGTTCGAGTGGTCGGCCATCGCGCCCTTCGTTCGCGTCGCCCTGCCGGTCGCGGTCTGCGCGCTGCTGCTCTCCGCCGCGGCGCTCGAGCTCTACGGCGACCGCGCCGCCGAGGCCGGCGCCCGCCAGCATCTGGCCGCGACGGCCTATGCGGTCTCCGTCACGGTGACCGTCGGGATCTTCTGGGGCGGCGCGCTGCCACCGACGCTGCCGCTGGTGCTGACGGCCGCGGGGTTCCTAGCCGCCTGCCTGCACTTCGGGCGGCGGCTCTACTGGCGCGTAGCCGGCTAGCCGGCCTGCTTCTGCGGCACGCCGCTGGCGAGCAGCTCGAGGTCTGACTCGACCATCAGCGCCACCAGCTCCTCGAAGCTCGTGCGCGGCTCCCAGCCGAGCTTCTCCTTGGCCTTCGCCGGGTTGCCGATCAGGTGCTCGACCTCGGCCGGGCGCATGTACTTAGGGTCGATCCGGACGTAGTCGGCGGGATCGAGCCCGACCTGATCGAACGCGATGTCGACCAGCTCGCGGACGCTGTGCGTCTCGTTGGTAGCGATCACGAAGTCGTCGGGCTCGTCCTGCTGCAGCATCAGCCACATCGCCTCGACGTAGTCCTTCGCGTAGCCCCAGTCGCGCTCCGCGTCGAGGTTGCCGAGCGCCAGCTCCGTCTGCAGGCCGAGCTTGATCGCGGCCGCGGCGTGGGTGACCTTGCGCGTCACGAACTCGAGGCCGCGGCGCGGCGAGTTGTGGACGACGACGCGGCCGACGCCGGCGCAGAAGACGCCGCTCTCGGTCTCGAGATCGAAGACCCACTCGGAGTCCTCGACGGGTGCGACGATCCTGCGAATCTCGGCCGGATCCTTGCGCAGGTGCGAGCCCTTGATCCCTCCGCCAACGGGAACGAGCGCAGCTAAGTTCAGCTGGTAGTAGACCTTGCCCGCCCGCTGCTCGGCGTAGACGGACGCCGGCTGGCCGATCCAGTGGTACATCCAGCAAAGACCCTGCGCGAGTACGGCGCTGTTGGTCTTGACCGACATGCCGTTGCCCTTCTTCAGGCCGTCGCCGGCGTAGTAGCCGTCGAGGAAGCGGCGCTGGATCTCGGTGTGCGAGTTCAGCACCAGCGGCGGGACCTGCTTGTGAGCGGTCGGCGTGTAGAGCTGCTCGCGCAGGAGGCTGCAGGCGCCGGGCGCGCCGCTGAGGTTCACCTTGCCGACCTTCGCGTCGGAATCCCAGCCCGAGGTTCCGAACCACTCATGCGAGGTTCCGAGGAAGAGCTTCGACCACAGCTCGGCCACGCGCCGACGCAGCTCCGGGTCGTTGTTGGTGAAGCAGGCCTTCTTCCCGGCCCTGTCGACCCAGCCGTCGGCGGCCATCAGGCCGAGGAACTCGGCCATCTCCTCCGTCACGGCCGTCCAGATCGCCGGATCGGGCATCTCCTCGCACAGCGCTAGCCGGTCTCCGGGCTCCAGACTGTCCGCGCGGACCTCCTCGCGCTCGTCGGTGAGCATCGTGTGGTGCGCAGTTGTCTCGACGACGCCCGCGCGCGCTTCGATCGACAGCATCCGATGATCGGGATCGCCGGCACGGCGACGGGTCGCGGTGATCGCGCGCACCTCGGTCCAGTCCTCGCCATCCCAGACCTCGAGCAGATCTCTCGGCTCGAACGACTGGACGCTAGGCCCCTTCCCTCTCAGCGGAACCAAGTCAGCCGCTGTCTTGACCGACTGGACGCCCTTCTCCCTAACCATGAGCGGCGTGTTGGAAGAAACACACTCGTGGTTGAAGAGGATCCCCGAGGCGGCGAAGAGGTCGTAGCTCTCGCGGTAGTTGACCGTGATGAAGTGGCCGTAGACCTTCGCGACGCCGTAGGGGCTGCGCGGGTAGAACGGCGTCGTCTCGACCTGCGGCACCTCGAGCACCTGGCCGAACATCTCCGACGACGACGCCTGGTAGAAGCGCGCCTCCGGCGCGACCTCGCGCATCGCCTCGAGCATTCGCGTCGCGCCGACGCCGCTGAACTCGGCCGTCAGCACGGGCTGGTTCCACGACGCTGCCACGAACGACATCGCAGCGAGGTTGTAGATCTCGTCCGGCTGGCACTCGCGCATCACGTCGACCAGCGACCGCTGGTCGAGCAGGTCGCCGGTGTGCAGCGAAATGTCGTCGCGGCAGCCCTGCAGGCGCTGGAACGTCTCGGTCGACGATCGCCGGACCATGCCGTGCACCTCGTAGCCCTTCTCGAGGAGGAACTCGGCCAGGTAGCTGCCGTCCTGGCCGGTGATGCCGGTGATGAGTGCTCGCCGCGGTGTGCTCATGTGCCGGACGCTATCGACAGTCCGCCTCGGCTAGGGTCCCGCCCCGATGGGACTCCGGCGCATCGCGTCAGCGCAGCTGCGCCCGCTGATCCTCCTGCTCGTCGCGGCCGCCATCTTCGCCGTCGCATGGGCGCTGATCGTGCCCGCCTGGCAGGCGCCGGACGAGCACTCCCACTTTGGCTATGCCCAGACGCTGGCCGAGCAGGGCGCGCCGCCGGCCTCCGAGGGGGACCGTCGCTATTCGACCGAGCAGGAGACGGCCGCAGCGGCGATCGGCGCGGATCAGCTCGCGGCCAACCTGTTCGCCCGACCGGAGTGGAGCGAGATCGCGTACGACCGCTGGCGCGAGGTCCAGGCCGCCCACGGCTCCGATGCCCGCGCCGATGGGGACGGAACCGGCCCGGAGGGCGCCAACAGCGCCCGCACCAATCCGCCGCTCTACTACGCGTTCGAGGCGCTCCCCTACTACGCCGGATCTGGGACCGACCTGTTCGGCAGGCTCTATCTGATGCGCCTGTGGAGCGCGCTGCTGCTGCTGGTGGCCGCGGCGGCGACCTGGGCGCTGATCGGCGAGCTGCTGGGCCCGCGCCGCGGGCTCCAGCTGGCGGGCGCCGCGGTCGTCGCGCTGCAGCCGATGGGGGCGTTCATCAGCGCGTCGATCAATCCCGACGCGATGCTGATCCCCGCTTTCGCGACGACCCTCTGGCTCGGCGTCCGGGTCATTCGCCGCGGACTGACGATCGGCAACGGAGCGGCGCTCTGCGCGGCGGCGGCGGTAGCGATCCTCACCAAGGCGACCGGTTATGCGCTGTTGCCGGGCGTCGCGCTGGCGCTGGCCGTCGGCGCCTGGCGCGCCGGCGTCCGGCTGCGTCCGGGGTCGCTGGGCCGAGCCGCGCTGCCGCTGCTCGCGCTGGCGCTGCCGGTCGGCGCCTGGCTCGCCTACGCCCGGCTCAGCGATCGTCCGGCCGTCAACCAGGTCGGCGCCGGTGGCGGCGGCGACTTCGACCACGCGGGCCTCTTCTCCTACCTCTGGCAGTTCTACCTGCCCGATGTGCCGGGGCAGCTGCCGCTGCCGCCGGGCTTCCCGTCGCTGCCCGTGAAGGATTTCTGGATCGAGGGCTTCTGGGGCAAGTTCGGCTGGCTCGAGATCGTCCTGCCGGATCCGCTCTACCTTGCGGTCGGCCTGCTGACCGTCGCGGCGATCGCGGGCAGCGCCTTCGCGCTGATCCGTGCCGGTCTGCGCCGTCATCTCGCTCCGGCCGCCTTCCTCCTGCTCGTCGCGCTGTCGCTGCTCGGCGGTCTTCACCTGACCGAGTACCGGATCCTCGCCGACCAGAACATCGTCTTCAACC
>DASTKX010000029.1:0-17678 GCA_035715585.1 Thermoleophilaceae bacterium | reverse complement strand
CTCCGAGGTCTGCTGCCCGATCATCAGCTTGTACTCGCGCTTGACGTAGTTGATGATCGCCTCGTCGAGCTCGTCGCCGCCGATGCGGATCGACTGCGACACGACGATGCCACCGAGCGAGATCACCGCAACCTCGCTCGTGCCTCCGCCGATGTCGACGACCATGTTGCCGGTCGGCTCTCCGACCGGCAGGCCGGCGCCGATCGCCGCAGCCATCGGCTCCTCGATCAGATAGGCCTGTCGCGCACCGGCGGACAGGCATGCCTCCTCGACAGCGCGCTTCTCCACCCCAGTCACTCCCGAAGGCACGCAGACCACGACGCGCGGATGCGCCCAGCGGTTCTGATGCACCTTCTGGATGAAGTGGCGCAGCATCTGCTCGGTGACGTCGAAGTCGGCGATCACGCCGTCCTTGAGCGGCCGGATCGCCTGGATGGTTCCCGGCGTGCGGCCGAGCATCCGCTTCGCCTCGATCCCGACCGCGTGCACCTCGGCGGTGCGCGAGTCGATCGCGACGACGGACGGCTCGGAGAGCACGATTCCGCGCCCACGCACGTAGACGAGCGTGTTGGCGGTGCCGAGGTCGACCGCCATGTCGCGGCCGCCCATTCCTGTGAGGTTGGAGAAGATGCCCATCGGAGGAAGAACCCAGGATACGGGCTGCGCCGCTAGTGGTGGAAAAGCGGCAAGGAAGGCTTCAGTTCAAGCAGGGTAGCCAGTGGCAGGCCGACGACGTTGAGGTAGTCGCCGTCGATCCGCTCGACCAGCGCCGCCCCCCTGGCCTGGATGGCATAGCCGCCGGCGCGCTCGCGCCACTCGCCGCTGTCGAGGTACCAGCGCAACGTCGGCTCGTCGAGCTCGCGGAAGGTCACGCCGGTCGTGGCGGTCGCGGTGGCCTCGTGACCGTGCTCGATCAGCGCCAGCCCCGAGACGACCCGGTGCGCGCGCCCGGACAGCTCGCGCAGGAAGCGCTCGGCCTCGCCCTCGTCGCCCGGCTTGCCGTAGACCCGCCCGTCGAGGACGACCTCGGTGTCGCAGGCGAGCACGAGCTCGCCGTCGACGGCACGCGCCTTACGCAGCGCGTTCTCCAGCACGACAGCGTCCGGCTCGCCCTCGGTCAGCTCCTCGACGTCCGGCACGACAACATCGAAGTCGACGCCGATCTGCTCGAGGATCGCCCGCCGCTGGGGCGAGCGCGACGCGAGGGTGAGCCGCACGCCTGGGCTTACAGCTCCGGGAAGAAGATCCCGATCTCGCGCGCGGCCGACTCGGGCGAGTCGGAGCCGTGGACGAGGTTGGTCTGGACCTCGAGGCCGAAGTCGCCGCGGATCGACCCGGGCGCGGCCTCGACCGGGTTGGTCGCGCCGATCGTCTGGCGCGCCGCCTTGACGGCCTCGTGGCCCTCGAGCACCAGCGCCACCAGCGGCCCGCCGGTGATGAAGTCGACCAGCTCGCCGAAGAACGGCCGCTCGCTGTGCTCGGCGTAGTGCTGCTCGGCGGTCTCGCGCGACACGGTCATCTGCTTCAGGGCGGCGATCTTCAGCCCCTTGCGCTCGAAGCGGGCGATCACCTCGCCGGTCAGGTTGCGCTCGAACGCGTCCGGCTTGACCAGGATCAGGGTCCTGTCCACAGTTTGTCTCCTTCGGTTAGGGGTCTACTGCCGCGCGGACGACTCGCCGCTGGGCGAGTCGGCTGGGGCGCCCGGCTTGGGCCGCTCCGTCTTGGGGCGGGCGTCGCCGGAGGCCGGCTGGCGCTCGCGCCGCGGATCGGCGGGCTTGCGGCTGCCGGCACTCGTCGCCGGCCGCTGGTCGGCCTTGGCGGCCGGACGTTTCTGGGTCGCGCGGGTCTCGGCGTCAGCGGCCGGACGCTCGCGTCCGCGGCGTCGCTGCTGAGGCTTCGCGCGCTCGGGCGCCTCGGCCTCGCAGTACGGGCAGATCTTCCAGCGTGGGTCGAGCGGCTTGCTGCAGGTGCCGCACGGCTCCTTGAGCCGGCGCAGGCAGCTCGGGCAGCGCAGGAAGGCTCGCTCCACCGGGTACTCGCAGTACGGGCAGGCATGCTCGTGAGCGGCGGCGAGACGGGCCTCGGCGGCGGCGATCTCGAGCTCGCGCTCGTGGACGTCCTCGAGGTACTCCGGCGGCCGCACGACCATGTAGACGATCGTCCCGACGAACGGGAAGATCGCGGCCGCCGTCGCGCAGCCGACCAGCATCGGGTCGGCGATGCGTCGCTTGGCGTCGGCGTGCGTCCAGAAGACCAGCGCCAGCCAGAGGACGACCAGGAAGAGCAGGAGCAGGTTGACCGCCAGGTTCAACCCGTCGTTGGTTATGCCGAAGATCGCGAGGAGGGCCATAGGCGCCAGCAGCCTAGAGGAACATCCGGCCGATTCCGTAGCCGATGCCGAAGAAGACGAGTATCACGGTGGCGACGACGATCGCGACGAGGGCGATCATCGCGATGAAGGAGGGGCCGTCGCCGGGGTCCATGCGGTGATTGTCCCATGGGGGGTGGCTGGCTTGGGGGCCTGGGCGTGGTGGTACGCGGTGGGGCCGCGCGGCTCTCGGTCAGAGAGCTGAGGCGCGGGTGTCGCCTTGATCGCGGACGAGATCTGCGATCAGGTAGATCGAGCCGGTCGCGAGGACGGCGCCGGTGGCGCCGGCGAGCGTGCGGGCGCGATCGAGGGCGGCGTGTGGGTCGGGAACGACCTCGGCCTCGGGGCCGTCGAGCTGCTGTGCGAGCGATTCGAGCGTGGCCGGCGACAACGCGCGGGGGTTGGCACAGCGGGTGAAGATCAGGTGGTCGGCGAGCGGCAGCAGCGGGACCAGCATGTCGGCGGCGGCCTTGTCCTCGAGGACGCTGACGACGAGGACGAGCGGCCGGCGGTTGGCGACGACCTCGGGGAGCGCCGCGGCGAGCGCGGCGGCGCCCGCCGGGTTGTGGGCGCCGTCGTAGAGGGTCAGCGGACGCTCAAAGACGACCTCGAGGCGGCCCGGCACGCGGGTCTCTACGGCCGCGCTCGCGACGGCGGCGCGATCCAGGGAGCGCTCGAGGAACGCCTCGGCGGCGGCGCAGGCGAGGGCGAAGTTGCGGCGTTGGAATGAGCCTCGGGCGCGCAGCTCGCCGGGGATGTCCGCCTCGTCCGGGCCGGGTGCGACCACGAGGCGGGCGTGGCGGTCGGCCACGACCTGCTCTGCCACGTCGCGGGCGTCCGGATCGAGGTCGGGCGGGATGACGAGGGTGGCGTGATCGCGGACGACGGCGAGCTTCTCGGCGGCGATATCGGCGATCGTCGGGCCGAGCCAGCGTGTGTGCTCGAGACCGACCCCGGTCAGGACCTGGACCTTGGACGGGATGACGTTGGTGGCGTCGAAGCGACCGCCGAGGCCGGCCTCGACGACGGCGACGTCGACCTTGCTGGCGGCGAGCTCGTGGTAGGCGGCTGCGGTCAGCGCCTCGAACTGGGTGACCGTCTCGTCGCCGGCTGCTGCCCGCTCGACCAGCTCGATCGCCTCGGCGGAGCGCTGGACGGCGGCGGCGAAGCGCTCGGCCGAGATCGGCCGCTCCCCCACCTCGATCCGCTCGCGAAAGCGCTTGAGGTGGGGCGAGGTGTAGCTGCCGCTGCGCAGGCCGTGGCGTTCGAGCAGCGCGGCGACGAAGCGGACCGTCGACGACTTGCCGTTGCTGCCGACGACGTGGACCTGCGCGAAGCGGCGCTGGGGCATGCCGAGCGCGGTGGTCAGGCGGTGCATGCGCTCGAGGCCGAAGCGCATGCCGAACAGCTCGACGCCGAGCAGGTAGCGCTCGGCCTCGGGCTCGGTCCAGCGAGTCATCGTGCTCAGCCCAAGCGCGCGAGCTCGTCGCGGTAGCCCGCGAGCTTGTCGCGCTCGCCCTGAACGACGTCTGCGGGCGCGCGCTCGACGAAGCGCTCGTTGGCGAGCTTGGCCTCGAGGCGCACGATCTCGACCTCGAGCTTGTCGCGGCGCTCGGCGACGCGCGCGGCGACCGCGCCGGGATCGAAGTCGTCGCTGGCGAGCAGCTGGACGGCCCCGCCGGGAACCGGGACCTCGGCGGCCACCTCGCCGCCGCCGTCCGAGGCCGCGGCGGCGTCGACGAGCTCGAGCCGCGCCAGCCGAGCGACCTGGTCGGCCGTCCCGTCGTAGCCCTGCGCGGCAAAGCGCGCCGGCAGCACCGCCGACGGCTTGACGCCGGCCTCGTCGCGGTAGCGGCGCAGCTCGGTGACAGCGGCTACGCAACGGCCGACCAGCTCCTCGGCCTCGTCGTCGATCCGAGCGCTGTCGCCCTTGGGCCACTCGGCGACCGCCAGCAGGCCACGCTCGGAACCGTCCGCCGCCGGCAGGAACGACCAGATCTCCTCGGTGACGTGCGGCATCAGCGGATGCAGCAGGCGCAGCGTTCGGTCGAGGCAGAAGAGCAGCGTCGCGGAGACCGCCGTGCGGTCGCCCTGCTCGTCGTAGAGGCGCGGCTTGGCGAGCTCGAGGTACCAGTCGCAGAGCTCGGACCAGAAGAAGTCGTAGAGGTCGAGCGCGGCGGCCGACAGCTCGAAGCCGTCGAGTGACCTGGTCGTCCGCTCGGTGATCCGCTCGAGCCGCGAGAGGATCCAGCGGTCCTCCGCTGTCACAGCCTCGTCCGGCGACGGCGCGACCCCCTCCTGGACGCCAAGCAGGATCAGCCGCGACGCGTTCCAGAGCTTGTTGGCGAGGTCGCGCCCCTGCCTGACGCGCTCCTCGTTGAAGCGGACGTCCTGCGACGAGGACGACGCGAGCAGGCCGAACCTGAGCGCGTCGGCGCCATAGGCCGGGAACTCGCCGCCCTCCTTGTAGACCGGCGGGCGCGGACCGCCGTCGATCAGCTCGAGCGGATCGATCCCGGTGCCGAGCGACTTCGACATCCGGCGACCGTCGGGCGCCTGGATGACCGAGTGGATCGGCACGTCGCGGAACGGCAGCTCGCCGGTGAACTCGACGCCGAACATCACCATCCGGGCGACCCAGAGGAAGATGATGTCGCGCGCGGTCGAGAGCACGTCGGTCGGGTAGAAAGCGCGCAGCTCCGGCGTCTCGTGCGGCCAGCCGAGTGTCGCAAACGGCCACAGCGCCGACGAGAACCAGGTGTCGAGCACGTCGGGATCGCGGGTCCAGCCGTCGCCGTCGGGCGGCGCCGCGCCAACGTGGGTCTCCCCCTCGCGGTACCAGACCGGCAGCTGATGCCCCCACCAGAGCTGGCGCGACACGCACCACGGCCGGATGTTCTCGAGCCAGTTGAGGTAGACGCCGGTCCAGGGGCTCTCCGGGTGGAAGCGCAGCTCACCGTCCTTGACGGCGGCTATCGCCGGGCCGGCGAGCTTCTCCATGTCGCAGAACCACTGCAGCGAGATCAGCGGCTCGATCCGTTGGCCCGATCGGTGCGAGTGCGGCACGTCGTGGACGTAGGGCTGGGTGCCCGAGAGCAGCCCCTCGTCGCGCAGCGCCTTGACGACGGCGCGCTGCGCCTCGTCGGCTGTCAGGCCCGCGAAGCGCTCGCCGGCGGCCTCGGTCATGCGGCCGTCCTCGCCGATCACCGAGATCTCCTCGAGGCCGTGCTTGCGGCCGATCTCGAAGTCGTTCGGGTCGTGGCCCGGGGTGATCTTCAGCGCGCCGGTGCCGAAGTCCGTCTTGACGTACTCGTCGCCGATGATCCGCAGCCGCCGGCCGACAAGCGGCAGGATCGCCTCCTCGCCGATCAGGCGGGTGTAGCGCTCGTCGTTCGGGTTGACCGCGATCGCCGTGTCGGCCAGCATCGTCTCCGGCCGTACCGTGGCGACCGTGACCGACCCCGATCCCGACGCCAGCGGGTAGTCGATCATGTAGAGCGTGTCCTGCATCTCGCGCTGCTCGACCTCGAGGTCGGAGATCGCCGAGCGCGTGCCAGGATCCCAGTTGACCATGTAGTTGTCGCGGTAGATCAGGCCCTTCTCGTAGAGCGCGACGAAGACCTTCGCGACCGCCTCGGCGTAGGCGGGGTCCATCGTGAAGCGCTCGTCGCCGTAGTCGAGCGACGCGCCGAGCCGCTTGAACTGCTCGACGATCTGCGAGCCGTGGTCCTTGCGCCACTCCCAGACCCGCTCGACGAACTCCTCGCGGCCGACGTCCTCCTTGGTCTTGCCCTCGTCCGCCAGCGCCTGCTCGACCTTCACCTGTGTCGCGATACCGGCGTGGTCGGTGCCGAAGATCCACTTCGTCCGCTTGCCGCGCATCCGGGCCAGGCGGATCAGCGCGTCCTGGATCGATCCGTTGAGCGCGTGGCCCATGTGCAACACGCCGGTGACGTTCGGCGGCGGCACCGCGATCGAGAAGCTCTCCTGCGCGTCTCCCTCGGCGTCCGGGTGGAAGATCCCGGCGCTCTCCCAGCGCTCGAAGACGCGCGGCTCGACGTCGCCCGGCTGGTAGCGGGTCCGCTCCTCGAGGTCCTTCAGTCGATCGCTCGGCACCAGCGGGAGTCTGCCAGGAGTGCCTAGCTAGGCGGACTCGGCGGCGGGCTGCTCCGGCTCGTCGTCGGCCGCCGCCTCGGTGACGAGCGTCGGGCTGAGGCCCTTCTCGATCGTCTCCTTGGTCACGACGCACTTCTTGACGTCACGTCGCGACGGCAGCTCGAACTGGACGTCGAGCAGCGTCTCCTCGAGGATCGAGCGCAGTCCACGGGCGCCGGTCTCGCGGTCGAGCGCCTTGTTGGCGATCGAGGCGAGCGAGTCGTCGGCGAAGACGAGATCGATGCCGTCGAACTCGAAGAAGCGCTTGAACTGCTTGACGAGCGCGTGGCGCGGCTCGGTGAGGATCGTGATCAGGTCGTCGCGCGACAGCTGGTGGATCACCGAGATCACCGGCAGCCGGCCGATGAACTCCGGGATCAGGCCGTACTCGACGAGGTCCTCGGGCAGCACCTGCTCGAACGCCTCGCCGGCGTCGCGGTCGTGCTTCGAGCTGACCTCGGCGCCGAAGCCCATCCCCTTCTGGCCGACGCGCCGCTCGATCACCTTGTCGAGATTGGCGAACGCCCCGCCGCAGATGAAGAGGATGTTCGTCGTGTCGATCGTCAGGAACTCCTGGTGCGGGTGCTTGCGCCCGCCCTGCGGCGGCACCGACGCCACGGTTCCCTCGAGGATCTTCAGCAGCGCCTGTTGGACACCCTCGCCCGAGACGTCGCGGGTGATCGACGGGTTGTCCGCCTTGCGGGCGATCTTGTCGACCTCGTCGATGTAGATGATCCCCGTCTCGGCCTTCTTGACGTCGAAGTCGGCGGCCTGGATCAGCTTCAGCAGGATGTTCTCGACGTCCTCGCCGACGTAGCCGGCCTCCGTCAGGGCGGTGGCGTCGGCGATCGCGAACGGCACGTTGAGGATCCGCGCGAGCGTCTGGGCTAGCAGCGTCTTGCCGCAGCCGGTCGGGCCGAGCAGCAGGATGTTCGACTTCTCGAGCTCGAGCTCCTGGTCGCCCTCGGCCTGCATCATCTGGACGCGCTTGTAGTGGTTGTAGACCGCCACGCTGAGCGCGCGCTTGGCCGGCTCCTGACCGACGACGTACTCCTGCAGGACGTCGTTGATCTCGATCGGCTTCGGCAGGTTCTCGAGGTCGAAGGTCGAGCCGCCGGTCAGCTCCTCGTCGATGATCTCGTTGCAGAGATCGATGCACTCGTCGCAGATGTAGACGCCGGGACCGGCGATCAGCTTCTTGACCTGGCGCTGCGACTTCCCGCAGAAGCTGCAGAGAAGCTGCTCGTTGGAGTCTGTCGGCCGTGCCATCTCGCTCCTCCCTCAGCCAAGGGCGAGCCCGTTACTTGACGGGCTCGACCACCTTGTCTATGAGGTTGTACTCCTTCGCCTCCTCGGCGGTCATGAAGTAGTCGCGCTCGGTGTCGCGCGAGACCTTCTCGAGCGGCTGTCCGGTGTGCTCGGCGAGGATCTCGTCGAGCCGGTTGCGCGTGTCGATGATCTCCTTGGCGTGGATCTCGATGTCCGACGCCTGGCCCTGGAAGCTGGACGAGACCTGGTGGATCAGGATCTTCGAGTTCGGCAGGCTCATCCGCTTGCCCGCGGCGCCGCCGGACAGCAGCAGCGCGCCCATCGACATCGCGATGCCGACGCAGATCGTCTGCACGTCGGGCTTGATGTACTGCATCGTGTCGTAGATCGCGAGGCCCGCGTAGACGGAGCCGCCCGGCGAGTTGATGTACAGCGAGATGTCCTTGTCGGGGTCCTCAGCCTGCAGGTGCAGCAGCTGGGCGACGATCAGGTTGGCGATCTCGTCCGTGACCGGGGTGCCGAGGAAGACGATGCGCTCGTTCAGCAGCCGGGAGTAGATGTCGAACGCGCGCTCTCCGCGAGAGGTCTGCTCGACGACCATTGGGACCAGTGGGCTCATTGCTCTCGCTCTGTTTCGTGTGTTCGGCAGGAATCCTCCCGCGCGGCCGCTCGAGCGGGCACGGAGGGATGGCTCGCGCCGATTCTAGTCGGTGGTCGCGGGCGCGGGCGCGGGCTTCGCCGGCACGGCCTTGACGGAGTCGACGATCAGGTCGACCGCCTTGCGCATCGCGATGTCCTCGCGCAGCGCGACGTCGCCGCCGCGAGCACGCGCCTTCTTCAGCGACCGCTGGAGCGCCTTGTCGCTCGGCGGCTGCTTGCCCGGCTCGGTCGACGCCTCGCGCAGCACCTCGAACAGCTCGTCGTCGTCGACCTCGATCTGCTCGGACTCGACGATCGCGGCCAGCGCCGCCTCGCGGCGCAGCGCACGCTCGGCGTCGGGCTCGGACTCGACGATCAGCTCCTCGGAGGTCTTGTTGACGAGTTGGAGGTATTGCGCCGGGTCGAGGCCCTGCTGCTGGAGCCTGTGGGTCGTCTGGTGCCACATCTCGTGGGCCTTGGCGTGGACCAGGTCGTGCGGGATATCGATCGTCACGGTCTCCGCGACGGCGTCGACCGCAGCCTCGCGGAAGTCGCGCTCGACGGTCCCCTCCTTGGCCTCGGCGATCCGCTTCGCGATCTCCTCGCGCAACTCGTCGAGCGTGTCGTAGCCGCCCGCCTCGACGGCCAGCTCGTCGTCGAGCTCGGGCAGCCGCTTCTCCTTGACCTCCTTGACGGTCACGGCGAAGCTCGCGTCCTTGCCGGCGAGGTGCTCGGCCTGGTAGTCGTCGGGGAAGGTGACCTCGACGGTCCGCTCGTCGTCGGCCGCGGCGCCCTCGAGCTGCTGCTCGAAGCCCTCGATCAGCCGTCCCGAGCCGAGCTCGAGCAGGAAGCCGCGGGCGTCGCCGCCCTCGAACGGCTCGCCGTCGACGCTGCCGACGAAGTCCATCACGACGAAGTCGCCCTGCGCGGCGGCGCGCTCGACGGCCTCCAGCGAGGCCAGCGACTCGCGCATGCGGTCGAGCTCGGCCTGGATCTCCTCGTCGCTCGCAACGGGCTCGGCGCGCTCGACCTCGATGCCGCGCCAGTCGCCCAGCTCGGCCGCGGGACGGACACCGACCTCGAAGTTGAAGGCCAGCGGAGCGCCCTTCTCGGGCAGGTCCGCGACGTCGAGCTTCGGATCGCCCACCGGCGCGATGCCGGCCTCGCGGACCGCCTGCTCGTACCAGTCGCCGAGGCCGCGGCGAACCGCCTCCTCGAGCACGGCGGGGCGGCCGATCTGGCGCAGGACCACCTGCGGCGGCACCTTGCCCTTGCGGAAGCCGGGGATCTTGAGGTCGCGCCCGATCACGTCGGCCGCGTCGGCGACCTCGCGCTCGACGGCCTCGGGGTCGACCTCGACGTCGATGCGCAGGCGCGAGTCGCCGAGGTCTGTGGTCGTTGTCTTGAGAGGGCTCATTGGAGGGCGGAGGACGATAGCGTGGCCGGCCGTGAGCGCTCTTTCCCCTCGACTCAGGCGGTCCCCGCGCGAGCGCTTCGAGGCGTGGCTGGTGACCGGGCCGCCCGGTCACCTCTACAGCGTCGTCGTGGACGTCGCGCTGTATGGCGTGCGTGCCCTCGCCCGGCGACTGACGGGCCGGTCATAGTGGCAACGGCAATGTCAACGGCGCCACAGGAGCTGGCCGACCTGGCCCGCGAGCACGGCCAGCTGGCGATCGACACCGAGTTCGTGTCGGAGCGGCGCTACCAGGCACTGCTCTGTCTCGTGCAGATCGCGGTTCCCGATCCGTCTCAGGAGGGCGGCGTGCGGACCGACGTGCTCGACCCGCTCGACGAGGATCGGGCATTCGACCCCGCCCCGCTCGCCGCGGTGCTCGGCGATCCCGCAGTCGAGATCCTCGTCCACGCCGGCCGCCAGGACGTCGCGATCCTGCGCCGGACCTGGGACGCGCAGTTCACCAACGTCTTCGACACCCAGGTCGCGGCCGGATTCCTCGGGATGGGCAACCAGGAGGGCTACGAGTCGCTCGCGCGGCGTGTGCTCGGCGTCGAGCTGCGCGGCGGCGAGGGCTTCACGCGCTGGGACAAGCGGCCGCTGACGGAACGCCAGCTCGCCTACGCCGCCGACGACGCGCGCTGCCTGCTCGCGCTCGGCGCCGCGATCGCGCGCGAGCTCGAGGCCGCCGGTCGACTTCAGTGGGCGCGCGAGGAGTGCCATGTCGTCGAGCAGTCGAGCGACGTCCGCTCGCCGCGGCAGGCCTACGAGCGGCTGCCGAACACGCGTCAGCTCGACGGCGTCCGGCGAGCCACCGCCTACGCGCTCTGCGAGTGGCGCGACGCCGCCGCGCGGGAGCTCGACCGCCCGCCCTCCTACCTGCTCCCGGACCAGGTGCTGACCCAGCTGGCGCGGCGCCGGCCCGCCGACACCCACGCGCTCGAGCAGATCCGCGGGCTGCCGCAGCAGACGCTGCACCGCCGCGGGCGCGAGGTGATCGACGTGATCGCCGCGGCGGCCGACGCCGAGCCGCCGCCGCGGCCTCCGGCCGGCCCGCACCGCGATCCGGTCGACCAGCCGGTGGTGTCGCTGGCCCAGGGGCTGCTGCGCCACCGGGCGCGCGAGGCCGGGGTGGCGACCGAGCTGATCGCCACCCAGTCGGAGCTGACCGCACTCGTGGCAGCTGTGCGCGCCGGCGAGGACGGCGCGGGCATCCGCGCGCTTAGCGGCTGGCGGCGCGAGCTGGTCGGCGAGGAGCTATGCGATCTGGTGCAGGGGCGCCTGGCGCTGTCGGTGGGCCCTGAGGGAACGCTGTTCGTCGAGCACACGGAGTAGCGCGTAGGGGCTAGGGTGGGTCGGACAGCGAGTCCCTGGAGGGTGGGCTCCGATGTACCAAGCGGAGAGTTCTGGAGCGGTGTTGCGCGGCGGCCGGCAACGGGCGGCCGGGGCGCCTCGGCGCGGCGCGCGCGTGTCGCGCAACGTCGTCGTGCTCGGCACGGTGAGCCTGCTGACCGACGTCTCGTCCGAGATGGTCGCGGCGATCCTGCCGATCTACCTCGTCTTCGCGCTCGGCGCGTCGCCGCTGCAGTTCGGAATCGTCGACGGCATCTACCAGGGCGTGAGCGCGCTGGTACGGCTGGCGAGCGGCTTCGTCGCCGACCGCTGGCGGCGTCATAAGGAGGTGGCCGCGGTCGGCTATGGCCTGTCGGCGGCGTGCAAGGCGGCGCTGGTGGCGATCGGCGGCAGCGTCGCAGCGATCGGCGGGATCGTGCTGGTGGACCGGACCGGCAAGGGCATCCGGACAGCGCCGCGCGACGCGCTGATAGCGCTTTCGTCGGCCCCGGCGGCGCTGGCGACGGCCTTCGGCGTCCACCGCGCGATGGACACCGCCGGCGCGATGCTGGGGCCGCTCGCGGCGTTCGGCCTGCTGCTGCTGGCCCCGGCGCGCTTCGACGCGATCTTCGTCGTGAGCCTCTGCTTCGCGGTGCTCGGGCTGGCGGTGCTGCTGCTGTTCGCCGACGGGCGGCCGCGACGACCGGACGCGCAACCGGGGGCCGGCCGCGACGGCGCCGCGCGACCGACGATCCGCGAGGCGATCGCGCTGCTCGCCGAGCCGCGCTTCCGGACGCTGGTCGTCGCGGCCGGGGTGCTCGCGATCGCCACGATCAGCGACGGCTTCGTCTATCTCGGCCTGCAGCGCACGGTCGGCTTCTCGCTGACCGCGTTCCCGCTGCTCTTCGTCGGCTCGGCGGCGGTCTACATGGCGCTGGCGATCCCCGTCGGGCGGCTCGCCGACCGCGTCGGCCGCCGGCTCGTCTTCGTCGCCGGCTATGCGCTGCTGCTGCCGGTCTACACGGTGCTGCTGCTGCCGTCGGCCGGCATCCCCGGGCTGGTGCTCGCGCTGTGCGCGCTCGGCGCCTACTACGCCGCGACCGACGGGGTGCTGCAGGCGATCGCCAGCGCGCTGCTGCCCGACAGCCTGCGCGCGAGCGGGCTGGCGCTGCTCGTGACGGCGACGAGCCTGGCGAAGCTGGCGTCCTCGGTGGTCTTCGGCCTCGTCTGGACGCTCGGCGGGCTGGAGGTCGCGGCGACGACGTTCGTCGCCGCCCTGTCCGCGGCGCTGCTGGTGGCGACCGCAGTTCTGCGACGGTCGCCAGAGGCGGTGGCATGAGCGCGCGGGCGCTGGCATTCGCCGCCATCGCCGCCGCCTGCGCGATCTCCGGTGTCGCCTACGTCACGGTCGCCGCGCTGACCGCTGACGGGACGACCTCGGACGCCCGTCCGCGGCTGGTCGTCGACGCCCGCGGCGCCGCGGCGGTCGCGGCGGGCAGCGGCCTGCTCGTGCGGGCGGTCGACTACGACAACCCGCGCCTCAACGGGCGGCTGTACGAGACGGCGCTCAGGCGCGACGCGCGGCCACGCCCGTCCGGCGGGCTGGCCTGCGAGCGCGTGCACGAGAACGCCGCCGGCGACGGCCTCTGCCTGGCGGCCGAGCGCCATGGCTTCGACTACGAGGGCGTCATCTACGGACCCGGACGGCGTCCCCATACCCGCTTCTCGATCCCCGGCCTGCCGGATCGCGCGCGGGTCTCGCCCGACGGCCGCTACGCCGGCTTCACCGCCTTCCTCTCGGGGCACACCTACAGCGCCGGCGTGCGTAGCTTCTCGACCCACACGGCGATCGTCGATATGCGCGCCGGCAAGCCGCTGTTCAGCCTCGACCAGCTCGCGGTGACTCGCGGCGGCGAGCCGTTCGAGCGCGCCGACGCCAACTTCTGGGGAGTCGCCTTCGCCGGGGGCGACCGCTTCTACGCGACGCTCGGCAGCGGCGGCGACCACTACCTGCTCGAGGCGCGCGTCAGCACGCGTCGAGCACGCGTGATCGGTGACCACATCGAGTGCCCCTCCCCCTCTCCCGACGGCCACCGGATCGCCTACAAGCGCCGGATCGGCAAGCAGGACCGCTGGCGCCTGCACGTGCTCGACCTGCGCAGCGGCCGCGACGTCGCGCTCGCCGAGCGCCGCTCGATCGACGACCAGCCCGAATGGCTCGACGCCGACACGATCGTCTACTCCGACGACCGCAACGTCTACGCGGTCCCCGCCGACGGCTCCGGCCGCCCCCACCGCCTCGTCGCGCGCGCCAGCTCGCCTGTGGCGTTGCGCTGATCAGCGACGCCGCGCGGGCAACGGCGCCGCGCCGCCCGGGACACCTGTCGGCGTGTGCGTCTCGCGGTCGAGCGGGTCCGGGATCGGCTCGCCGGGTAGGCGGCAGGCGCGGCCGCGGCAGGTGGCGAGGCGGTCGAGCTCGATCTGGAGGGCGCGCCTGGTGGCGGCGTAGCGGGGATCGCGGTGGCGCGACCGGATCTGGGCCGGGTCGAGCTCGAGGTCGTAGAGCTCGCGCTCGCCGCTGCGGTAGACGACGTAGAGCCAGCGGTCGTTGCGCACGGCGCGGTAGGTGCGCACCGGGCGCACGGGGATCGGGCCGTCGTCGGACTCCTCGGGCTGCAGCGACGTCGCGCGCAGGCCGCCGGTCTCGTGCAGCACGAGCCGCTCGGAGCGCAGCTTCGGCCGCTTGGCGAACTTCAGCAGCGAGCGGCCGTCGATCGGCGCGCCGCCGACCGCGTTGGCGCCTGCGATCTCGAGGATCGTCGGCGCGAGGTCGATGTTCGAGACCGGCTCGCGGCTGAGGCGGCGGCCGCGGATGCCCGGGCCGCGCAGCATCAGCGGCACCTGCGTCGACGGGTCGTAGGGCAGCATCTTGCCGCTCGGCACAGCGTGCTCGCCCTGCAGGTAGCCGTTGTCGGAGGTGAACAGCAGGTAGGTGTTCGAGAGCGCGCCCTGGGCGGTCAGCTCGCGGACGATCGCCGCGACCGCCTCGTCGACCGCCAGCAGCGACTCGCGGCGAGCGCGGAACTCGGCGGTGATCCGCCCGATCGCGGTGCCGTCGAGCGCCTTGAAGCGCCGCATGAAGCCCGGCTTGTCGGAGCGGTCGCGCTCGTTGAAGCCGGGGGGACGTGGCAGCGGCAGCGTCGCGAAGCGGCCGCGGTGGCGCGGCGCGGCGCGGACGGTCACGCCGGTGCGCACGCGGACCGCGCCCTCCTCGTAGTGCGGCGCCAGGAACGCGACCGAGAGGAAGAACGGCTGGCCGGAGCGGCCGTCGCGGCGGATGACGTCGAGCGCCTTGTTGCGCAGGACGTCGGTCTGGTAGTTCGCGGGGTCCTCCTCGCCTGGACCGCCGTACATGACCTGCCGCCCGTTCTCGTTGAGCGTGTAGTTCCACATCCGGTAGGTCGTCGGGTCGACGGCGCCGTACCAGTCGGTCCAGCCCGGCGGCACGATCGCCGGGCGGTCGCTGCCGTAGCCGTTCATGTACTTGCCGATGTGCGCGGTCCGGTAGCCGGCGCGCTGGAGCCAGACCGGCAGCGCGTCCTGGTCGTTGAAGCGGCCGTAGCCGCCGGTCGGCAGGTAGAGGCCCATGACACCGTGGTTGTGGGCGTAGCGGCCGGTCAGGTAGCTCGCCCGCGACGGGCAGCAGACCGGGTATGAGACGGTCGAGTTGGCGAAGCTGACGCCATGGCGGACGAACGCGCGGCGTGTCGCCGGCATCGCGATCAGGTCGTTGACCGTCTGGTCGTCGGTCATGATCACGACGACGTTCGGCCGCGCGCTCTGGGCGTCGGCGCTCGCCGCGCCGGCGGCGAGGCAGAGGGCGAGCGCGGCGAAGGCCGCGGCCGCTTTGCGCAGAGAGGCCACGTTCACCACGGACACGCTAGAGGGCGTGGAGTTTCGGGGCGTAGGCAACCGCGCTAACGAGCGCGGCCGAAGATGCGCAGCAGGAACAGGAAGATGTTGATGAAGTCGAGGTAGAGCATGAGCGCGCCCTGGACCGCCCCTCGTCCCTCGGCGCCGGCCGTCTGGCCGTAGCGCGTCAGCTTCTGCATGTCATAGGCGGTCAGGGCGGCGAAGATCAGCACGCCGGCGTAGGTGGTGATCCAGTAGAGCGTGCTGCCGCCGACGAAGATGTTCACGAACGTCGCGACGATCAACGCGATCAGCGCGCCGAAGAGGATCGGGCCGAGACCGGTGAGATCGCGCTTGGTGACCGCGCCGTAGAGGGCCAGCGACCCGAACATGACCGCGGCGATCAGGAACGTCGTGAAGATCGACTCGGTCGTGTACAGCTCGAAGACGAACGCGAAGATCACGCCGTTGAGCGCCGCGTAGAGCAGGAACAGCGCGGCTGCCGCGCCGGCGGACAGACGGTTGACCCCCGCGGAGATCGTGAACACCAGCGCGAGCTGACCGCCGAAGATCAGGATCAGCAGCAACGGGTTGTCGGTGACGTCGGTCAGGACGTCTCGCTGGCGCCGACGAGCGCCGCGACCGCAGCCGTCACGACGAGGCCGAGGACCATCCAGCCGAACACGCGCTGGAGAAAGCCCCGCGTGCCCGCGAAGGCGACAGCTGGCTGTGCCGCGTACTCCACGGAGGGCTAGTACGACACGGCGCCCGCGGCTCCTGCGTCCCGCCGCTACCGGCCCCGCGCTAGGGACCGGCGTTGCCGCCGAGCCCGCCTGTCAGGCCGCCGAGCACGCCTTTGACGGTGTCGGTAACCGGCTTCGCCGGAGGCACAGCCTCGGACACACCGTCGAGCACCGGATCGACGACGCGCGAGACCGAGTTGCCGGGTGGCGGCGATACCTCGGGCAGATCGGCCTCGACGGACGGCTGCTCGGAAGGCGAACCGGTCGGTGGGGCCGCGCCGTCGCTGCCGCCGGTCGGGCCTTGATCTCCCTGCTGTTGAGGGCCGGAGACCGGCGCGACCGGGGTCGCTCCGTCCCCGCCCCCGGGCGGCCGATCGGGGGTCCCTGACTCGGGCCTGTCGCCCCCGCCGAGCCCGTCGGCGCTCCGCTCCCTTCCACGACGTGCGTCGCCATCCGGCTGCGGCGCCGCCGCCCCGGGCGCCGCGGCGAGTTGCCTCTCCAAGCCGGGAGCGCTGCCCTGCGCGACACGGGGAGGCGCCGGGTCGTCGTCACGGCTCGGCGACAGCGCCGGCGCGCCGGATAGGCAGACACCGGCGATCACGGTCGCGCCTGCGGCACAGAGACTCTGCACGGCTACGGACCCGCCCGCCGCGGAGCCGATCGTCGCCGGCGCGGCAGCGATCCAGCGAGCGGCGCGTTGGGGCGCCGTCGCCGCAAGCGCCACGCCGGCGATCGAACGGGTGCCGGAGTAGTAGCCGACGAAGGCCGCCACGACCGCCGCGTCCAGCTCGGTCCCGGCGCGTGCCGACAGCTCGTCGAGCGCGTTGCGGCGACTGCGTGGCGACCGCTGGGGGGCCGGCGAGATCAGCTCGTCGAAGCGATCCGCGACCGCGATGATCCTTGCTCCGAGCGGGATCTCGTCGCCGGCCAGGGCGTCGGGATAACCCGTTCCGTCGACCCGCTCGTGGTGGTGGCGAACCAGCGCGGCGATCTCCAGACCCGCGACCGCCGCGACCTGCTCGGCGCCGTGGACGGCGTGACGTTGGACCAGTCCGTTCTCCTCAGGGGTCGGATCGTCCCGCCGCGCGAGCACCGAGCTGGGAACACGCACCATGCCGACGTCGTGGACGGCAGCGGCCGCTTCGATCCGCTCGACCTCGTCGTCGGGGAGCCCGAGCCGCCGCGCGATCCGTTCGGCGTGCCGCGCCACGCGTCCGCTGTGGCCGTGGCTGAAGCCGTCGCGCGCCTCGAAGACCACGCTGAGCCGGCGCAGCGCGGTCAGCTCGCGCTCGACCTCGAGCGGCGCCTCGCCGGACACCGTCTTCGCGAGCTGGCGCTCGGCGCGCACGCGGCGCGCCCAAGCCCAGAGCATCAAGTCGCCGAACGGGATCTCGCGTGAGGCCGGGAGGCGCGTCCAGAGCGCCGCCCCGGCACTGCCCGCCGCCACCGAAAGGCCGGTCGCCAACACCGCCGACACGAGCAGATCGGCGATCCCGGAAAGCGGCGACAGCGTGACGACCACGACTGCGGGCGCCACGATCGTCAGCAGGGTCGCTACGAGCGCGTGAGGGAGGAAGCGCCGGGAGTCGACGCCATCGAGCGACTCGAGTGTGGTCCCCTCCCAGAACACTGGGGCTACCCTACCGCGAGCGGCGAAAGGCGTCTATTTGCGGGACTATCCGCCCAAGCCGCCGATCGCGTCGCCGATCAGCTTCGCGCCGATCAGCAAGCAGATGACGGCCATGATCGCGCCGTTGTTGCGCGCCATCCAGCGTTTCAGGTCGTCGAGCAGGTCCTTCGAACGCTC
>DASTKX010000028.1:0-55306 GCA_035715585.1 Thermoleophilaceae bacterium | reverse complement strand
CGGCGCCGCCGCCTCGCCGTCGCCGAACACCTCCTCGAGCCGCCGCAGCGGGTCGCGCAGCTCGAACTCGCGGAAGACCTCGCGCAAGCGGGCGCGGTCGGGCTCGCGCGCGAGCAGGTCGTCGAAGTCGACCTGCTCGACGGGCACGTCGCGGATCGACGTCGCGAGCTGCTTCGAGATCCGCGCGTCCTCGGCGTGATTGGTCAGGTTCTCCTTGCGCTTGGCGCCGGAGATCTGGTCGACGCTGGCGAGGATCGTCTCGAGGTCGCCGAACTCCTGCAGCAGCGTCGCGGCGGTCTTGTCGCCGATCCCCGGGACACCGGGAATGTTGTCGGAGGTGTCGCCCTTGAGGCCGTAGAAGTCGGGAATCGACCGCGGCGGAATGCCGTAGCGGTCGAGCACCGCCTGGGCGTCGTAGATCTTGGTGTCGGTGATGCCGCGTCCGGTCGCCATCACGCGCACGCCGTCCTCGACGAGCTGGAAGGTGTCGCGGTCGCCGGTGACGATCATCACCTCGGTGCCGTGCTCGCGGGCGCGCCGCGCGAGCGTCGCGATCACGTCGTCGGCCTCGTAGCCCTCGCAGCTGACGTTCATGTAGCCGAAGGCCTCGACGAGCGGCGTGAAGTGCGGGAACTGCTCGCGCAGCAGATCGGGCCGCGACGGCCGGTCGCCCTTGTACTCCGGGTAGACCTCCTTGCGGCCCGACGCGCCGGCGTCCCAGACGACGATCGTCGGCTTGCTGCCGTACTCGGTCAGCAGCTTGACGAGCATCGAGGCGAAGCCGAAGATCGCGTTGGTCGGCTGGCCCTTCGAGGTCGCGATCGACTCCGGCAGCGCGAAGAAGGCGCGGTAGACGAGGCTGTTGCCGTCGATCAGGAACAGCTCCTTGGGCGTCTCCGGCGGCACGCGCCCAGGCTACTGAGCGGCGCGGCCCGAGCCGAGGTCGGCCGGTCTATATCTTTGGCGCCCCCATGGCCATCCCAAGCGCACAGTTCTCACTGACGTTGCGCGTCGAGCTCCCGCACGAGTCCGGCACGCTGAGCAAGGTCACCGCCGCGATCTCGAAGGTAGGCGGCGCGATCGTGGCTGTGGATACCGTTGAGGCGGGCGGCGACGGCACGATCCGTGAGATCACGATCGACTGCGAGAGCCA
This sequence comes from Thermoleophilaceae bacterium, assembly GCA_035715585.1. Classification (GTDB taxonomy): domain Bacteria; phylum Actinomycetota; class Thermoleophilia; order Solirubrobacterales; family Thermoleophilaceae; genus JAAYBF01. The sequence continues at coordinate 54,153 of DASTKX010000028.1, read as the reverse complement.
GGACCACCGCGGCCGCGTCATCAAGGCCGTCCAGAGCGTCCAGGAGGCGAAGCTCGTCGAGACGACGGATCGCACCTTCGAGCTGCACCGCCGCGGCAAGATCTACACCGGCCTGTCCTCCGCGCTGAAGACGCGCGACGACCTCTCGATGGCCTACACGCCCGGCGTGGCGCGCGTCTGCACCGCGATCGCCGAGAACCGCCAGAAGGCCTTCAAGTACACGATCAAGGCGAACACGGTCGCCGTCGTCACCGACGGCACTGCGGTGCTGGGCCTCGGCGACATCGGACCCGAGGCGGCGATGCCGGTGATGGAGGGCAAGGCGATGCTCTTCAAGGAGTTCGCCGACGTCGACGCCTTCCCGATCGCGCTCGACACCAAGGACCCCGAGAAGATCATCGAGACGGTCAAGCTGATCGCCCCGACCTTCGGCGGGATCAACCTCGAGGACATCTCCTCGCCGCGCTGCTTCGAGATCGAGCAGCGGCTGATCGAAGAGCTCGACATCCCCGTCTTCCACGACGACCAGCACGGCACCGCGATCGTCGTGCTCGCCGCGCTGCTGAATGCCTGCCGGCTGACCGGGCGCAAGATCGAGGACCTCTCGGTGTCGATGGCCGGCGCCGGCGCGGCCGGGGTCGCCTGCGCGAAGATCATGATGGGCGCCGGGATCAGCAAGTTCGTCGCCTGCGACCGCTTCGGCGCGATCCACACCGGCCGTGAGGACTACGAGGCCGGCTCGATGAACGCCCCGAAGCGCTGGCTGGCCGAGAACACCAACGAGGAGCGCCGCGACGGCTCGCCGGCCGCCGTGCTCGAGGGCACCGACCTGTTCGTCGGCCTGTCCGGCCCAGGGATCATCACCGCCAAGGATCTCCAGCGGATGAACCCGGATCCGTTCGTGTTCGCGATGGCGAACCCGAACCCCGAGGTCAAGCCGGAGGACGCCGCCCCCTACGTGCGCGTGATGGCGACCGGCCGCTCCGACTACCCGAACCAGATCAACAATGTGCTCGCCTTCCCGGGCATCTTCCGCGGGGCGCTCGACGTGCGCGCGCGCAAGATCAGCGAGGAGATGAAGATCGCCGCCGCGAAGGGCATCGCCGCGACGATCGACGACGAGGAGCTGACCGAGGACTACATCATCCCCTCGGTGTTCAACCGCGACGTCGCCCGCGAGGTGGCTCGCGTGGTCGCCGAGGAGGCGGAGCGCGAGGGCGCTGCGCGGCTCGACGATCAGACCGCCGAGTTGAGCCTTCCCACCTAGCGACTCATCCGGTCGGCGCACGCCGCCGTACAGTTGAGTCGATGAGGATCACCGTCACCGGCGCGACCGGCATGCTCGGCCGTCAACTAGTCGAGGAGCTGCTCGACCGCGGCGACGAGGTGACCGTGCTGTCGCGCGACGCGGCCAAGGCCGAGCGCCTGTTCGGCGGCCGCGCGAACGCCGCGGCGTGGGCCGACCCGAAGGACGAGCAGCCGCCGCCGGCAGCGCTCAGCGGACGCGACGGCGTCGTCCACCTGCTCGGCGAGCCGGTCGCGCAGCGCTGGACCGACGACGCCCGCCGCGAGATCCGCGACTCGCGCGTCCTCGCGACGCGCAATCTCGTCGCCGCGCTGCGCGAGCTGCCGGAGAGCGACCGCCCGGGCGTGCTGGTGTCGCAGTCCGCCAGCGGCTTCTACGGCCCGCGCGGCGACGAGCCGGTCGCCGAGAGCGAGCCCGCCGGCGACGACTTCCTCGCGCGGGTCTGCGTCGAATGGGAGGCCGAGGCCCACGCCGCCCGCGAGCTGGGGCTGCGCGTCGCGCTGACCCGCACCGGCGTCGTCCTGTCGGACTCCGGGGGCGCCCTCGAGAAGATGCTGCCGCCGTTCAAGCTCGGCGTCGGCGGTCCGGTCGCCGGCGGCCGTCAGTACATGCCGTGGATCCACACCGACGACGTCGTCGGCGCGCTGATCTTCTGCCTCGACGACCCGGCCGCGGAGGGCCCGCTCAATCTCGCTGCCCCCGAGCCGGTGACCAACGCCGAGCTTTCGAAGACGCTCGGCCGGGTGCTGCGCCGTCCGGCGATCGCTCCGGTGCCCGGATTCGCCGTCAGGATCCGCTACGGCGACATGGCCCAGATCGTGACGACCGGTGTCCGCGCCGTCCCAGAGCGCCTACAGGAGCTGGGCTACGAGTTCCGCCAGCCGCAGCTCGAGCCCGCCCTGCGGCGCGCTACCGGCAGCGACTGAACGGCTTGTCGGCGGCCTTCGCCGCCTTGACGACCCCGACCCGGTCCGGTCCCGCCACCGAAATCGCGTCGAGCGTCAGTCGCATCGCGTCGCGTCCGAGCACTCGCGCGCAGCGCGCGGACCGCGCGAGCAGCGCGCGCTGCCGCGCGGCCGCCGGGCCGGCAATCAGCATGACGCCCGGCAACCGGGCCTCGATCGCCGCGGCCACCGCCCGCGTGCGCCTGCTGTCAGCGGCGGCGTAGACGATCGCCTGCGGATCGGCCTCGACCAGCTCGTCGGCGAGCTCGGCGACGCTGTCCGGATCGTCCTCGTCGTCAGGCGCGGCGAGCCGTGTGATCGTGCGCGGCTGGCCGGTCCCGATCAGCCCGAGCAGCATCGACTCGAACTCGTGGTCGGCGATCCCGTCGCCGGTGACGATCGCGAGCCTGCGCGTGTCGGCTGCCCGCAGCTCGGCGACGGCCCGTCGCGCCGCGTCGAGATCCGGCGGCACGAGCCGGACGAACGTAGTCAGCTCAGATGGGTAGTAGCGCTCCGGCCCCGCCCGCGGGCGACCGGGCGGCGTCCGGGTGAGACTGGTCAGCGTGTCGGCGGGCGAGACCTGCAGGATCTGCTCGCGGTTGGTAACCGGCAGCGACACCGCCGATGCCCCGCGCTCAAGCTCGCCAACGTAGGCGATCGTCGTCGGGTCCTCGGCCGCCTGGTCGGCGTTCGCCTCGACCGTCCCGGGGTCCCAGGTCTCGTCGCCGACACGGGTCGACGGCAGGACCACCAGCTTGACGTCGCGACCACCGGCCTTCCCGCCCACGTCGGCGAGCGCCTGGCGCATCCCGGCCGCGGCAGCGCGGCCGGCGCGCGCCTCGCCGCCGTGCGCCGGCAGGCTGGCGTAGACCGTGAGCGTGTCGCCGCGGACGCGGGTCGACTCCGGGGCGTCAGCGTCGCCGCATGCGGCAAGCGACGCCGCCAGGGCGACGAGCAGGATCGGGAGGGCGCGGCACACCGCCGCGGATTCTAGAAGCGGTCCGCTGCTAGTCGCCCGGCGTGGCGGGCTTCGCGGGCTTGCCGGTCAGGATCTCCTTGACGAACGGGGTCGCGATCCTGACGGCGGCCGCGGCGAGCGCGACGAAACCGGTGAAGAGGAAGGCGTCGAACGCCTTGATGCCGAACGCCCAGGCGACGATCCAGACGACGAGTCCGAAGGTGAGTGTGACTAGAACGATCATCTCGGCGGCTCCTTGATCAGCGGCGGCGCGGCATCGGCGCGCCAGATTACCGCAGCGCGTCGGCCAGCTCGGCGACGACCTCGCCGACGGCCTCGGCGCCGCCCTCGCCGGCGGCGCGCACGACGCGACTGCCGACGATGACGCCGTCGGCGAGACCGCCGACCGTCGCCGCCTGAGCGCCGGTCGAGATGCCGAAACCGACAGCGACCGGGACGCTCGTCGCGGCGCGGACCCGCTCGACCAGCTGGGGCAGCTCTGGCGGCAGCTCGTCGCGCTCGCCCGTCGTCCCGGCGAGCGACACCGCATAGACGAATCCGCGCGCCTCGCGGCCGATCTCGGCGACGCGCTCGGGCGTGCTTGACGGCGCGACCAGCGGCACCAGCGCGACCCCTGCGGCGTCGCAGGCCGCGCGTGTGGTGGCTGCCTCGTCCTGGGGCATGTCCGGCACGATCAGGCCGGCCGCGCCGGCCTCGGCGGCCTGTCGCACGAACCGCTCGGTCCCGTCGGCGAGGACGATGTTGGCGTAGACCATCAGCACGACCGGAACCCGCTCGGCGAGCCCCTTGCAGACCCCCAGGACGTCGGTCGGCGTGACGCCGGCGGCGAGCGCCGCGGTGCCGGCGGCGTGGATCGTCGGGCCGTCGGCGAGCGGGTCGGAGAACGGGATCCCGAGCTCGATCAGGTCGGCGCCCGCGTCGACGGCGGCATGACCGGCCGCCAGCGACTGCTCGACGCTCGGATAGCCGCCCATCAGGTAGGGCATCAGCGCCGCGCGCTTGCCGTGACCGGCGAACGCGGCCTCGATCCGCTGGGCCCCCACGAGCCCGTCCACGGTGCTCACCGGGCCAGCACCTCGGCAAGGTCCTTGTCGCCGCGGCCCGAGAGCACGAGCGCGTCGACGCCGCCGACGTTCGGGTTGGCGAGCAGCCAGGCGAGCGCGTGCGACGGCTCGAGCGCCGGGATGATCCCCTCGAGCCGCGACAGCCGCTTGAAGGCGGCGACGGCGTCGTCGTCCTCGACCGCGACGTAGCGGACGCGTCCCTCGTCGCGCAGCCAGGCGTGCTCGGGGCCGGCGCCCGGGTAGTCGAGCCCGGCGGAGACCGAGTGCGCCTCCAGCACCTGGCCGTCGGCGTCCTGGAGCACCGCCGACATCGCGCCGTGCAGCACGCCGCGCGCGCCGGTGGTCAGCGGCGCCGAGTGGCGACCGGTGGCGATCCCCTCCCCCGCCGCCTCGACGCCGATCAGCTCGACCTCGGCGTCGAGCACGAACGGCGCGAACGCCCCGATCGAGTTCGACCCGCCGCCGACGCAGGCGATCAGCCGGTCCGGCAGCCGTCCCTCCAGCTGCTGGATCTGCGCCCGCAGCTCGTCGCCGATCACCCGCTGCAGGTCGCGCACCATCGCCGGGTACGGGGCCGGCCCGACCGCCGAGCCGATGATGTAGTGGGTCGTGCCGGCGTTCGCGACCCAGTCGCGGATCGCGGCACTGACCGCCTCCTTGAGCGTCCGCGCCCCGGCCTCGACGGCCTCCACGCGGGCGCCCAGCAAGCCCATCCGCTCGACGTTCGGCTTCTGGCGGCGGATGTCCTCGCTGCCCATGTAGACGACGCACTCGAGGTCGAGCAGCGCGCAGGCGGTCGCCGTCGCGACCCCGTGCTGGCCGGCGCCGGTCTCGGCGATGATCCGCCGCTTGCCCATCCGCTTCGCGAGCAGCGCCTGGCCGAGCGCGTTGTTGATCTTGTGCGCGCCGGTGTGGTTGAGGTCCTCGCGCTTGAGATAGACGCTGGCGCCGACCTCCGTCGACAGCCGGCGCGCGAAGTAGAGCGGCGTCGGCCGGCCGACGTAGTCGCGCAGCAGCCCGACCAGCTCGGCGTCGAAGGTCGGATCCTCGCGCGCCTCGATCCACGCCCGCTCCAGCTCTTCGAGCGCCGGGATCAGCGTCTCGGGCACGAAACGGCCGCCGTACGGGCCGAACTCGCGCTCGCGGGGATCGGGTCGGGGGGCTCCCGCCCCCCGCGCCCCCCGCGGCGCCTGGCCGGCCTCAGAACTCATGCGTGGACCGCCTGGCGCTCGTCGGCCAGCGCGACGGCGCGAACGAACGCCTCCAGCTTGGCGGGATCCTTGCGACCGGGCTTCGACTCCGTGCCGCTCGCGCTGTCGACCGCGAACGGGTGCGTGGCGGCGATCGCCTCGCCCACGTTGTCCGCTGTCAGGCCCCCTGAGAGCACGACCGGCACGCTACCGCGGTGGTGGCGCAGCAGGTCCCACTCGAACGTCGCGCCGGTCCCGCCGCGCACGTCCGGGACGTAGGCGTCGAGCAGGTGGAAGTCGGTCCCGAACGCCTCGATGCCGCGCACCGAGGCCGCGTCCTTGACGCGCACCGCCTTCATCGTCTTGCAGCCGGTGCGGCGGGCGGCCTCGCGGCAGTAGACCGGTCCCTCGTCGCCGTGGAACTGCAGCAGCGACAGGCCGTAGCGGTCCGCCGCCAGCGCGACCTCGTCGAGCGTCGCGTTGACGAACACCCCGGCGACCTCGCAGCGGCGGTGCAGCGCGGCGCCGATCTGCTCGGCGGCGGCGGGCTGACAGGCCCGCGGGCTGCCGGGCCAGAGGATCAACCCGACCGCCCAGGCGCCGAGGTCGGCGCAGCGCTCGGCGTCATCGAGGTTGGTGATGCCGCAGGACTTGAATCGAGTCACACGACAATCGTCGCAGGCCCGCCCCGGAGGGACGGGCCCGCGTGTGTTCCGAGCCGGCTCCGTGGGAGCGATCGAGCCGGCTATGGAAGATCTGGCAGGGCGCCGCCGCCCTGATCCTGCTGCTGACCGTCGTCCAGCGAGGCAGGTCGCTTGCCCAGCTCGACCTCGACGGTCTTGCGGTCGTCGCCGCGGTAGAAGACGACCTTGACCTCGTCGCCGGGCTTCAGGTCGGCGATCGCCGCCGGCACGTCGTCCTGCGACTCGATCTCCTTGCCGTTGACCTCGACGATCAGGTCCCCGCCGGCGCGGATCCCGTCAGCGGTCGACGTTCCGCCGGCACGCAGGCCGGCCTTGTCGGCCGGTCCGTCAGGGACGACCTCCTGGACCAGCGCGCCCTGGTCGGACTCGAGGTTGAAGTCGCGCGCCAGCTCCTCGGTCACGCCGATCATCTGTACGCCGAGGTAGGCGCGCTCGATCTCATTGCCCTCCTTCAGCGTCGGCAGCAGCCCCTTGACGGTGTCGATCGGCACCGCGAAGCCGATCCCGACCGAGCCCTGCGAGCCGCCGGTCGCGATCTGCGAGTTGATGCCGATCACGCGCCCCTCGGCGTCGAGCAGCGGGCCGCCCGAGTTGCCGGGGTTGATCGCCGCGTCGGTCTGGATCACGTTCTCGATCGAGAAGCCGTTCGGCGCCTCGATCTGGCGCTGCTTCGCCGAGACGATGCCGGTCGTGACCGAGCGCGTGTAGCCGAACGGGTTGCCGATCGCGACGACCGCGTCGCCGACCTGGGTGTCCGCGCTGCTTCCGAGCGGCAGCGGCTGCAGGTCCGCGTCGGACGGATCGACCTTGAGCACCGCCAGGTCCGTGGACGGGTCGGTTCCGACGACCTCCGCGTCGACCAGGTCGCCGTCCTCCTCGAACCGGACCTGGACCTCCTCGGCCTCGCCGACGACGTGCGCGTTGGTGACGATCGTCCCCTGCTTGTCGACGACGAAGCCTGAGCCGGTCGCCTCGCCACCGCCGTCGGGGGCCCCGAACGGCGACTCCTCGGAGCTCGCCTGCTGCTCCGCGACGACGAACACGACCCCAGCGCCCTCCTGCTTGTAAATGTCCGCGACCGTGCGACCGCCGTCGCCAGAGTCCGCCGCGTCGCGCATCGGCAGCGCCGTGCGCTCGACGGTGGTCGTCGTGTCGTCCCCGGTGTCGATCACGTCGGTCGCGATCAGCGCGACGCCGAGGACGAGCACCATCAGGCCCCCCAACGCCCCGGCCAGCAAGGTTGGAATCGATGAGCGCTTCTGCGGCGGAGTCGTGTCGTTCATGGCACGCAGTTTTAGCGCTCGTGCTTAAGCGCGTTTAAAAGCCGCCGGACGGACCATTGCCGGCGACCGGCTGCTCGCGGCCGACCAGCGCTCGCACCGCGGCCTCGGGGTCGTCGGCGCGCATGACGGTCTCGCCGACGAGCACGGCGTCGACGCCGACGCCCTCGAGCTCCTCGATCTGCTCACGGCGCACGATTCCCGACTCCGACACAACGACCTTGCCGGCTGGGACGTCGGGCAGCAGATCGAAGGTCCGCGCGACGTCGACGCTGAAGTCGACCAGGTCGCGGTTGTTGATCCCGATCACGTCGGCGTCGATCGCAAGCGCCACCTCGAGCTCCTCCGGCTTGTGGACCTCGACGATCGCGTCGAGGTCGAGCTCGCGCGCGCCTGCCAAAAGATCCGCCAGCTCGCCGTCGCGGACCGAGCCGACGACCAGCAGCACGGCGTCGGCGCCGGCCGCGCGCGCCTCGTAGAGCATGTACGGGTCGACGGTGAAGTCCTTGCGCAGGATCGGCAGACCGGTCGCGGCGCGCGCAGCGCGCAGATCGTCGAGCGAGCCGCCGAAATGGGCCTCCTCGGTGAGCACGGACAGCGCAGCGGCGCCGCCACGCTCGTAGGCGGCGACGATCTCGTCGCAGCTGGAGCCGGGGCCGATCTCTCCCGCGGACGGTGAGCGTCGCTTGTGCTCCGCGATCAGCGAGGTCCCAGGCCGTGATAGGGCCTCGGCGAACGGACGGCCGTCGTCGGTACGGGCCGCCGCGGCACGCTCCAGATCGGCGATCGGGACCGCCGCACGGCGGCGCTCGACCGCCTCCCGGGTCGCCTGCACCAGGGCGTCGAGCCGCTCACTCACGTCGACAGCTCCTGTGTTCGCGTGACGAAGCGCTCCATGACGTCGGCGGCGGCGCCCGAGTCGATCGCCTGCTCGGCGAGCCGGACTCCCCCCTCGATCGAGTCGGCGAGTCCGCCGACGTAGACCGCGGCGCCCGCGTTGAGCACCGTCAGATCGCGCTCGGCGCCCTCGTCGCCGGCAAGCACGCGCCGCGCGATGCCCGCGTTCTTCTCGGGCGTTCCGGCAGCCACGGCATCCTGCGGCGAGACGGCGAGTCCCACGGACGCCGGTGTCACCACCGAGGCGGAGATGGCGCCGTCGCGCAGCTCGACCACATGGGTCGGCCCGGAGACGCTCAGCTCGTCGAGGCCGTCGTCGCTTGCCACCACCAGGGCATGCTCGCACCCCAGCTCACCCAGCGCCGCCGCCACGAAGTCGAGGAAGCGGCGGTCCGACACGCCGATCAGCTGCCGCCGTGCGCCGGCCGGGTTGGTCAGCGGCCCGAGGAAGTTGAAGATCGTCCGTACCGCGAGCTCCTTGCGAACAGGCACCACGTGCTTCATCGCCGGATGGTGGGCGGGGGCGAACATGAAGCCGAAGCCGATCTCGTCGATGCAGGCGGCAACCGCCTCGGGAGTGAGGTCGATGCGTGCGCCAAGCGCCTCCAGCACGTCCGCCGACCCCGAACGACCGGTCGCCGAGCGGTTGCCGTGCTTGGCCATCGGGCAGCCGGCCCCCGCCGCCACGATCGCGGCCGTCGTCGAGACGTTGAACGTCGGACGGCCGCCGCCGGTGCCGGCCGTGTCGACGAGGTTCGCGCGCGACGACACGACGGGCGTCGACAACTGGCGCATCGCCCGTGCCATGCCGGCGATCTCCTCGACCGTCTCGCCCTTGGTCCGAAAGGCGATCAGCAGCCCGGCCGTCTGGACCTCGGAGGCGCGTCCTTCCATCACCTCGTGCAGGCAGGCGGTCGCCTCGTCGGCGCTCAGCGCCTCGCCCCGGCAGAGCCGGTCGATCGCCTCGGTCAGGATCGGATTGGGCATTCGGTCTCCCCTTGCCCCGCTTCAGAGCGCGAGGAAGTTGCGAAGTATGGCCATACCTTCGCCGGTCAGCACCGACTCGGGGTGGAACTGCACGCCCTCGACCGGCAGCTCGCGGTGGCGGACGCCCATCACGATGTCGCCGAACGAGGCCGAGCGCTCCAGCTCCGGCGGCAGATCGGGATCGATGACCAGCGAGTGGTAGCGGCCGACCTCGAGCGGCCCGTCGAGCCCGGCAAAGATCGTCCTGCCGTCGTGCTCGATCGTCGCGGTCTTGCCGTGGACCGGCTCGCCGCGCACGACGCGGCCGCCGAATGCCGCGCCGATCGACTGGTGGCCGAGGCAGACGCCGAGCACCGGTACGCGCTCCTGCCCGAAGCGTCGGATCGCCTCGACCGAGACACCCGCCTCGGTCGGCGTGCACGGACCGGGCGAGACGATCAGCTTGCCGTCACGCGCCCTCTCCAGCAGCTCGTCCACCGTCTCGGCGTCATTTCGCACGACCACCGGATCTGCTCCAAGCTCGCCGAGGTACTGCACGAGGTTGTAGGTAAACGAGTCGTAGTTGTCTAGGACGACGATGCTCATGCCCAATCGGCCTGCCTGCACGCCAGCTCGATCGCCTGGAAGACGGCGCCCGCCTTGTGCTCGGTCTCGCGCACCTCGTACTGCGGATCGGAGTCGGCGACGATGCCGCCACCGGCCTGGAGGTGGACGCGACCGTCCTTGACGACGGCCGAGCGGATGTAGATGCAGGCGTCGAGGTCGCCGCTGTAGGAGAGGTAGCCGACCGAGCCGCCGTAGGGGCCGCGCTTGGTCGGCTCGAGCTCGTCGATGATCTGCATCGCGCGGATCTTCGGGGCGCCCGACAACGTGCCGGCGGGCAGCGACGCCGCGAGCGCGTCCATCGGCGTGACGCCGTCGCGCAGCGTGCCCGAGACAGACGAGACGATGTGCAGGACGTGCGAGTAGGTCTCGACGACCATCAGCTCGTCTACCTTGACGCTGCCGTACTCGCAGACGCGGCCGAGGTCGTTGCGAGCGAGGTCGACGAGCATCACGTGCTCGGCGCGCTCCTTCTCGTCGGCCAGCAGATCCTCGGCCAGCTCGAGGTCCTCGGCGGCGGTGGCAGCACGCGGTCGCGTGCCCGCGATCGGCCGCTGCTCGGCCCGCCGGCCGGTCACCTTGACCAGCGACTCCGGCGACGCGCCCGCGATCTCGAAGTCGCCGAAGTCGAGGAAGTACATGTACGGGCTCGGGTTGACGGCGCGCAGCCCGCGGTAGATCGAGAACGCGCTTACCGGACAGTCGGCGCTCCAACGCTGGCTCGGAACGATTTGGTATGCGTCGCCGGCCCGGATGTACTCCTTGCAGCGCTCGACGGCGGCGGCATAGCCCTCGGAGCCGATGTTCGACGCGTAGCTCGGCGGATCCTGAATACCGGCCTCGACACGCGGAACGGGTCCCGCCAGCCGCTCGCGCACCTCGGCGATCGCCGCCAGCGCCTCGGCGTAGGCCTCGTCGACGTCGTCCTCGGCGAAGACGTTGGCGAGGATCGACAGCTCGTGGCGCAGGTGGTCGAAGACGACCAGCACGTCGGTGACCATCAGCGCCATGTCGGGCGTGCCCAGCTCGTCCGGATTGCCGGGACCAACCGACGGCTCCGCGTGCCGGACGAGGTCGTAGCCGAACAGGCCGACCGCTCCGCCGACGAACGGCGGCAGGCCCTCGATCGGAGCGATCCGATAGCGACTCAGCTCGTCGGCGACCGCCGCATAGGGATCGCCGAACTCACGCGGCTCGCCGTCGAGAGTCAGCTCCCCGCCCTCGAGCCGGATCACGCTGCGCGGCCGGAAGCCGAGGAACGACCAGCGGCCGAAGCGCTGCCCCTGCTCGGCCGACTCGAGCAGGAACGACGGCCCATCGCCGCGCAGCTTCAGATACGCCGAAACCGGCGTCTCGCAGTCGTCGATGAAGGTATGGCGCAGCGGCACGAGCGTGTGCTCACGCGTCAGCGCCCGGACTTCTTCCAGCGAGGGCGATACCTCAAGGCCCTCACTTGCGACGGGCATTGAGCTCCTCGAAGGCGTCGGCGTACGACATGTCACGCGACGCCAGCAGCACCGCCAGGTGGTAGAGCACGTCAGCCGCCTCCTCACGCACCCGCTCATCGGACTCCTCACGTGCGGCGCGCGTCACCTCCTCGGCCTCCTCGCGCACCTTCTCGCCGATGAACGGCGGATCGGCGAGCAACTGGGCGGTGTAGCTCGAGCCACCATCGCCAGCCGCCTTGCGCGCGGCAATCGTCCGCTCCAGCTCCGCCAGCGCCTCGCCCGGCTGCGGATCGAGATCGCCGGCGTGGAAGCAGCTCCGTTCGCCGGTGTGGCAGGCGGGGCCGGTCGGATCCACCAGCACGACGATCGCATCGGCGTCGCAATCGACCCGCAACGCACGGACCTTCATCGTGTTCCCCGACGTCGCGCCCTTATGCCAGATCTCGCTCCGCGAACGACTCCAGAAGTGCATCTCCCCCGTCTCACGGGTCAGTCGCAGTGCTTCCTCGTTCATGTACGCAAGCGTCAGCACCTCGCCGGTGCGCGCGTCCTGCATCACGCACGGCACCAGCCCGTCATCGTCAAAGCGGATCTCCTCCATCACACCATTGTCCCAGAGCCACGCGCTCCGCCTCCGCGGGTGGCGACGATTTTGCGTCTGAGGCGGAGCTTGCGAGCACTCAGACCAAAATCGGAGACAGGACCCGCGGGCAGCACGGCTGAGCCCTAGTCGATTCCCAGCCGGTCGAGCAGCGCGTCGTCGGCGCGCCACCCACGACGGACGCGGACCCGCAGCTCCAAGTGGACACGCCGCCCCAAAACCGCCTCGATCTGCTCACGAGCCGCCGTCCCGATCGCCTTGACCATCCGCCCCCCACCACCGATCAAGATCCCCTTCTGCGACTCGCTCTCGGCCCAGATGCTCGCCTCGATCCACAGCACCCCGCTCTCGCGCTCCGCGACGCTCGTCACCTCGACCTCGACCGCGTGCGGCAGCTCCTCGCGCGTGCGGCGCAGCACCTGCTCGCGCACCAGCTCGGCGATCTGGACGTGCTCGGGCTGGTCCGAGCTGTCCTCCGGCGGGTAGAGCCAAGGGCCCTCGGGCAGTAGACCCACGAGGTGCTCGACGAGCGGATCGACGCCATCGCCCGACTTGGCGCTGATCGGGAACACGTCACCCGGGACGTCGAGCCCGACGGCCGCGGTCAAAGCCGCCGCCGTCTGAGCGTTGCGCAGCTTGTCGACCTTGTTGACGGCGGTGACGGTCGGAACGCCGGACGAGCGAATCGCGCGGGCGATGTAGCGGTCGCCCGGACCGATCCGCTGCGCGCCGTTGAGCATGAAGAGGATCGCGTCGGCGTCGCGCAGCGCGTGCTCGACGCGGTGCTGCATCCGCTCGGTCATCGGGTCGCGCGGTCGCTGCACGCCGGGCAGGTCGACCAGCACGAGCTGCCAATCGTCCCCGGTCGCGATTCCCCGGATCTCGCGCCGCGTCGTCTGCGGCTTGTCGGAGACGATCGCCACCTTGTCGCCGACGATCCGGTTGACGAGCGTCGACTTGCCGGCGTTCGGGCGGCCGGCGAGCGCGACGAATCCCGCCCGCGTGCCGCTCACCGCAGCCCCTCCATCACGCGGTCCTGGAGCGCGAGCATCTCGCCGCCGTCGGTCTCGTGGTCGTAGCCGCAGAGGTGCAGCACGCCATGGACGACGGCCTCGGTCAGATCCTCCGTCTGCTCGGGGCAGATCACGACGTCGCCGAGCTCGCGCGGTCCCGCCGTCGGTCCGTCGCCGTCGATCGGAAACGACAGCACGTCGGTCGGCCGGTCGCGGTCGCGGTGCTGACGGTTGAGCTCGTGGATCTCGGCCTCGCCGACGAAGGCGATCGCGAGGTGCAGCTCGCCATCGACGCCAGCCGCCGCCAGCGCGGCGCGAGCGGCCGCGTCGAAGCCCGCCGGGGCCTCCGGCGCGTCGATGATCTCGATCTCGATCAGGCTCTCCTGCGTGACTGCGACTTGCGCAGCTCCGGCGCCTGCGACTCGGCGTACTCGCCGTAGGCCGCGACGATCCGCTGGACGAGCTTGTGGCGGACGACGTCCTCGCCGCCGAAGCGGACGAACTCGATCCCCTCGACGTCGGCGAGGATCTCGCCGATCACGACGAGGCCGGAGTGCGTCTCCTTCGGCAGGTCGACCTGGGTCACGTCGCCCGTCACGACCATCTTCGAACCGAAGCCGAGCCGCGTCAGGACCATCTTCATCTGCTCCGGCGTCGTGTTCTGGGCCTCGTCGACGATGATGAACGAGTCGTTCAGGGTCCGTCCGCGCATGAACGCGAGCGGCGCGACCTCGATCACGTTGCGCTCGAGATGCTGGTTGACCTTCTCGGCCTCGAGCATGTCGTAGAGCGCGTCGAACAGCGGTCGCAGGTAGGGGTCGACCTTCGCCATCAGGTCGCCGGGCAGGAAACCGAGCCGCTCGCCGGCCTCGACCGCCGGACGGGTCAGCACGATCCGGTTGACCTCGCGCCGCTGCAACGCGGCTACCGCCATCGCGACGGCGAGGAACGACTTGCCGGTACCGGCGGGCCCGATCCCGACCGTGATCGTGTTCGAGCGGATCGCGTCGACGTAGCGCTTCTGGTTGACCGTTTTCGGCGCGACCTTCAGCCCGCGGTGACGCCAGACGACGTCCTCGAGGATCTTGCTCGGGCTCTCGTGCTCGTCGAGCGCCGAGCCGATCGCCTCGATCGTCCCCGGCGCGACGTCGTGGCCTTGGCGGATCAGGTCGGACAGCTCGCGGACGACGGTCTCGCCCATCGCGATCTGCTCGTCCGAGCCGTCGAGCGTCAGCACGTTGCCACGTAGGAAGACCTCGCAGTCGAGGTGGCCCTCGAGCGTGCGCATGATCAGATCCTCGGGCCCGGCCAGCTCCGCGGCGACGTCGTTCGAGAGCTCGATCTGGCGGCGCACTAGGCGGTCAGCTTCTCCTTCACGGCGGCGCTCACGCGCTTGCCGTCAGCTCGCCCCACGACCTGCGGCATCACCAGCTTCATCACGGCGCCCATGTCGCGCGGCGAGCTGGCGCCGGAGTCGGCGACCGCTCCCGCGACGATCTCGGCCAGCTCGGCGTCGCCGATCTGCTCCGGCATGTAGCCGGCGATCAGCTCTGCCTCGGACTCCTCGGCGGTCGCAAGGTCGTCGCGCCCGCCGTCGCGGTAGGCCTGTGCCGACTCGAGCCGCCGCTTGCGCTCGCGCTGCAGCACCGCGACCTCGTCGTCACCACCGTCCTTGACCGCTTTCTGCAGCTCGGAGGCGATCAACCGCAGCGCGTTGCAGCGATCGCGATCGCCCGCTTTGAGCGCCGTGATCGCGTCCTCTTGAACCTGGTCGACAACCGCCATCTACCCATAAGTCTAGGCTGCCCGCCAATGCATGACGGCACGCTCATCCTGATCGCCGGCTCCCTGCTGGCGCTCGGGATCGCCGCCACATTGCTCGCCGGGCGCCTGCGCGTGCCCGGTCTCGTGCTGTTCCTGGTGCTCGGAATGGCGATGGGATCCGACGGCCTGGGGCTGATCGAGTTCGGCTCGACGGAGAGCGACGTCGAGCTGGCGCGGACGATCGGAATCATCGCGCTGGCGCTGATCCTCTTCGAGGGCGGGCTCGGCGCCGGTTGGGGCGAGATCCGGCCAGTGCTGCGCGGGGCGGCGCCGCTGGCGAGCTTGGGAACGCTGATCACCGCGGCCATCACGGGTCTGCTGTCACATGTGCTGTTCGACTTCACGGTCCTCGAGGGTCTGCTGCTCGGCTCGGTGATCGCGTCGACCGACAGCGCGGCGATCTTCTCGGTGCTGCGCGGGTCGAACATCCGGCGCAAGCTCGCCCGCACGCTCGAGGCCGAGTCCGGCTTCAACGACCCGATCGCGGTGCTGCTCGTCCTCGGCTTCATCGAGTGGATCCAGGCGCCCGGCGGCTACGGCGTCGCCGACATGGCCGTGCTGATGGTTCAACAGCTCTCGATCGGAGCTCTGGTGGGCTTCGTGATCGGCGCCGCCGCCGTCGCCGCGTTCCGCAAGGTCGCCTTCGCGACCACCGGCCTCTATCCCGTGGCGTCGATCGCGACGGCCGCGATCGCCTTCGGCCTGGCCGACCAACTCGGCGGCTCGGGCTTCCTCGCCGTCTACATGGCGGGGCTCAGCCTCGGCGGCGCGCGAATTCCCGCTCGGCGGACGATCGACGACTTCCACGCCGGGCTGGCCTGGGTCGCACAGATCGCGCTCTTCTTCACCCTCGGCCTGCTCGTCTTCCCCAGCGAGCTCGGGAGCGTCGCGCTCGACGGGCTGCTGTTGGCGATCGTCTTGACGCTGATCGCGCGCCCGATCGCCACATTCGCGTCGATCAGCCTCGCCGGCTATTCGCCGCGCGAGATGGCGCTCGTCAGCTGGTCGGGCCTACGCGGCGCGCTGCCGGTCGTCTTCGCGACCTTTCCCGTCATCGACGGCGTCAAGAACGCCGACGAGCTCTTCAACCTCGTCTTTTTCGTCGTCATCACCTCGGCGCTCGTCCAGGGAGCGACGATCAATCCCATGGCGCGCTGGCTGAAGCTGACCAGCCGCGCCGAGGCGATTCCGCCGCCGGTGATGGAGGTCGGCACGATCCGCCGGCTCGGCGCCGAGGTGCTCGAGTTCCCGGTCGGCAGCGACGACGCGCTCGTCGGCCGGCTGGTCAACGAGCTCGGCCTGCCCCGCGACGCGCTCGTCAACGTCATCGTCCGCGACGACGAAGCCCTGCTGCCGCGCGGGTCGACCGAGGTCGCCGCCGGCGACCGCCTGCACATCGTGGTGCGTGAGAACGCCCGCAGCGACGTCGAGGCGCTGTTCGCGCGCTGGCGCGACGGCCCGATAGCTCGTCCCGCGCCAGAGCGCATCTCGGCCCCCCAGGGCCGCAGTCCCATCTTCAGCGTCAGGCCCTGGCGCGACGAGGACGGCGACCCCGCGGCGCCGGAGCAGATCGCCGACGTGGCGGTCAACCGGACGCTGCGCACCCGACGCGAGGCTCGCGGCGCGCTCGTGCTGCTCGCCGACGGCCGCCTGGCGGTCACCGGCGAGGGCGTCGTCGCGACCGGAAGCGCGCGCCAGCTCGTCCGCTTCTGCCGCGACCGCGTCGGCCGCGCCCAGAGCCCCCAGGCCAAGGCCTGGTGGCAGGAGGTCGCCGGCGCGGTCCTCCAGAGCTCCGCGCCCTGAGTTGCAGCCGCTCGCTACTCGGCCCAGAACCCATCTATCGGCATGATCTCGCCGTCTGCCTCGTGGCGCGGACCGAAGGCCAGCAGCTCGAGTCCGTCGTCGCCGGCCTCGAGCGCTCGAACCGTGCTCGGCGCGATCCGGACCGCGTCCATCGTCGCGAGCTCGACCACGTCGTCATCGAGCTTGATCCGTCCGCTGCCAGACAGGACGACGTAGATCTCCTCCGCTTCGTCGTGCTTATGGGCGAACGCCTGCCGCTTGTTGGGACGCAGGACGTGGTAGGCCAGACCGGTGTTCTCCGCACGCAGCTCGGACCGCGGGAAGCGCGCCTCCCCCACCTCCGAGAAGCCGTGCTTCGGCGCCGAGTCCTCAACCTGCCGCAGGTTCTTGATCGAGTAGTCCATGCGAGCGACCCTATTCGATGGGGCTAGGCCAAAAGCAAGGCGGTCCAACCGCGATCCGAGAGCCGCCGGCGCTCCTCGAGCGGGGCGAAGGCGGCGGCGACCTCGTCTGCCTCGTGGTCGAGCAGGCCGGAGAGGATCAACGCGCCCGGGCGGTGGTCGATCAGCTTGGCGACCTGCAGCAGCAGCGGGCGCATCAGGTTTGCCGCGACCGTGTCGGCGGGCGGCGGCGGCTCCTCGCGCAGATTGGCGCGTCGGACCACGTCCAGCGCGACGCCGTTGTCGCGGGCGTTGAGGTTGGTCGCGTCGACGGCGAGACGATCGGAGTCGACCGCCTCGACCGGGCCATAGCCGAGCTTCGCCGCGGCGATCGCCAGCACGCCCGAGCCGCAGCCGAGGTCGCAGAAGGAGCCGTGCGATCGCTCGCGGGCGAGATCGGCCAGCAGCTCGAGGCAGAGGCGGGTCGTCGCGTGCGCGCCGGTGCCGAAGGCGCGGCCGGGATCGATCCTGAGGTCGACCACCCCCGGCCGAACCGGCGCCTCCTCCCACGGTGGCCTGACGTAGAGACGATCGGCGACGAGGATCGGCGAGTGGAAGCGCTTCCAGCGCTCGGCCCAGTCGTCGGGCACCTCCTCGCCGGAGACGGTGACGCGGATCCCGCCGACCTCGGCCTCGCCCTCGTCGAGCTCCGGCAGCTCGCCGGGCGCTCCGTAGACGGCGAACTCGACGCTGTCGGCCCCGTCGACCTGCTCGACGCCGGACGGGGCGAGCTCGAGCAGCGCCGCGAGCACCAGCTCGGCGTCGGCGGCCGGCGCGCGGACCGCGAGCCGGATCACCGCAGCGCCCGGCGGACCTTGTCGACGATCGACTCGCGCCGCGGCTCGTGCAGGTTGTCCGCGGTGATCGACGCCGACAGCTCGGAGAGCAGCTCGCGCTGGCGCTCGTCGAGGTTGCGCGGGATCACGACGTTGAGGACGACCCGCTGATCGCCGCGGCGGCCGCGTCCGATCTGCGGCATGCCGTGGCCGCGCAGCGTGACGATCGTGCCCGGCTGGGTTCCAGCGGCGACGTCGATCTCCTCGTCGCCGTCGAGGGTCGGGACGGTCACCGTCACGCCGAGCGCGGCGTCGGGAGCCGCGACGTCGACGACGCTCACGAGGTCGGCGCCGTCACGGACGAAGCGCTCGTCCTCGGCGACCGCGACCATCACGTAGAGATCGCCGGGCGGGCCGCCGCGGTCGCCGGCGTGGCCGCTGCCGGTCAGCCTGACGCGCTGTCCGTCGGCGATCCCGGCCGGGATGTCGATGTCGAGCTCGCGACTCGCCGCCCGCCGCCCCTGCCCGTGACACTCCTTGCACGGAGTCGTCGCGACCTTGCCATCGCCACCGCACTGGTCGCAGACCTGGGCCCGGACCATCTGCCCGAACGCCGTCTGCGAAACGGCGCGCAGCTGGCCCGCGCCGTCGCAGCGCGGACAGGTCTCGATCGGCGTGCCGGGCTCGGCGCGGTTGCCGTGGCAGTGTCCGCAGGTCTCGACGGCGTCGAAGGCGACCGCGACGGTCGTCCCCGCTGCGGCCTGCTCGAGCGTGATCTCGACCTCGACGCCGACGTCGCCGCCCTGCGCCGGTCCGGGACCGCCGCCGGCACGACCGCCGCCGAACGGGTCGCCGCCGAAGAAGGCGTCGAAGATGTCGGAGAACGACCCGAAGCCGTGCGCGTGCGGCGCCTTACCGCGCGAGTCGAGGCCCTCCCAGCCGTAGCGGTCGTAGATCTGGCGCCGCTCGCCGTCGCTGAGCACCTCGTAGCACTCCGCCGCCTCCTTGAACCGCTCCTCGGCGTCGGGCTCTGAGTTGACGTCGGGGTGCAGCTCGCGTGCGACCACGCGGAAGCGCTTCTTGATCTGGCGCTCGTCGGCGCCGCGCTCGACTCCGAGCACCTCGTAGGCGTCGCGGCGGGCCATCTACTCGTCGTAGACCTCGGCGACGAAGCGCGAGAGCTCAGCCGCCGCCTGACGGACGGCGACGATCGCCCCCGGGTAGTCCATCCGCACCGGCCCGAGCACGCTGACGGCGCCGAGATTGCGCCGCGCCACGCCGTAGTTGGCCGCGACCATGCTCAGCGAGCGCAGCTCCGGCGCAGGGTTCTCGTGGCCGATCCGCAGGTAGACGCTCGACTCCGACAGCGACGCCCGCATCAGCGACAGCAACGCCTGGCGGCGCTGCAGCACGTTCATCAGGTCGGACAGCTGCGGCAGCTCCTGGAAGCGCTGCTCGGAGATCAGCCGCGCCGCGCCGTCGTAGAAGAGCGTGTGCTCGGCGCTGTCCTCGAGCTCGGTGAAGGCCGGCGAGAGCTGGGCGAGGAACTCGCGCTCGCGGTCGCTCAGCTCGGGATCGGCCAGCCTGCCCGCGAGCAGCCGCGAACCGACGTCGAGCCCGCCGACCGCCTCGTTGAGATAGGCGCCGGCCCAGTCGATCAGCCCGCCGTCGAGCGGTCGATCGAATGGGATCACGCGCTTGGTGACGCCGCCGGTCGAGGTGATCACGACGACCATCGCGACGCTCGGTTGCAGCGCCAGCACCTCGACGCGGTGGATCGTCGCGGTCTCGATCGGCGGCGCGGTGACCAGCGCCAGCAGGTCGGTGACCTGCGACAGCTGCTCGGTCGTGGCGCGCATCGCCTCGTCGACCTCGCGCCGCATGTCGGACAGCTCGACCGACTTGCGCGGCGCCGGCGGCGCGCCCTGCTCGAGCAGCTCGTCGACGTAGCGGCGGTAGCCGCTGTCGGTGGGCACCCGGCCGGCCGAGGTATGCGGATGCTCGAGCAGACCGAGATCCTCGAGCCGCGCCAGCTCGGAGCGAACGGTCGACGGGCCCCACGGCACGTCGGACTGGTCGGCGATCCACTTCGAGCCGACGGGGTTGCTCAGATCCGCGTAGCCCTCGACGACCTTGCGGAGGAGGAACTGCTGGCGAGCCGTTACCTGCACGCCCTGAATTGTGACGGACGGGCTCAGGGGCTCCGCAGCTCTGCGACCGCGTTCTTGATGATCTGCTTGCCGGCCTGCTCGGCGACCGTGTCGACGGTCGCGCGGTCGCCATCGGTGGCCGTCACGGTCCCGGTGACGACGATCTCCTGCTCCGGCAGCCCCATGCCGCGGAACTGGACCGACAGCCGCTTCAGCGAGCGCGGATCGCCGCCCGCGGCCGCGGCGTTCGCGCGCGCCACCAGCGCCATGCCGTAGAGGCCGTGGAGGATGTTGCCCGGCAGGCCGACCTGGGTCGCGAACTCCCTGTCGATGTGGATCGGATTGAAGTCGCCGGACGCGCCGGCGTAGCGGTGCGGCAGGAAGCGGTCGGGGGTGACCCGCAGCTCGGGGATCGAGTCGCCGACGTCCATGGTCAGACCCCCCTCACGATGTTGGTCCAGGCGCCGCGCACGACCTCCTGGCCGTCCTGGTTGGTCGAGACCGACTCGAAGACGTAGAAGCCCTTGCCGTCCTTCTCGAAGATGTCCTTGCACTCCGCGACGGTCGTGATCGTGTCGCCCGAGCAGACCGGCTCGCCCCAGACGAACTCCTGGCCGCCGTGGACCATCCGCGCGAAGTCGATCCCGACCTCGGGATCGAGAATCGCCGGGCCGAGCGCGCCAGCCGAGTAGACGACCGCGAACATCGGCGGCGCCGGGACGTCGCGCAGGCCGGCGGCCTTCGCCGCCCCGCGATCGAAGTAGACCGCGTTGTCCTCGCCGACCGCCTGCGCGTACTCGCGGATCTTCTCCCTGCCGACCTCGTATTCGAAGGGCGGATACTGCTTGCCCTTGGCGCTGGCGTCTACCGGCACGCGGCCTTCCTTTCGCTCCGTGCGTTGCGGCGCGCCAGTCTAGAGAGTCGCGGCGGGCGGGCGGCACGGCCGCGGTGTGAAGCGGCCGTGCACGCCCTTTCGAGGCCCGCCCCGGGCAGCAGAGCCAAATGGAGGGAGGGCTCCGCGCCCAGGTTTGGAGGTCTGGTTTCGCTCCGCTATACGCGCCGAGCGCCGTTCTGGATCAAAAGAAGCTCGCCCGGCGCTCAGGCGGCTTCGCGGAGGCCCTGCGCCTCCGCGAGCGAGGACAGCTTGCGCACCGCGTGCTCCTCGATCTGCCGCGCCCGCTCACGGGTCAGGCCGAACATCCGGCCGACGTCGTCGAGCGTTCGCGGCTGCTCGCCGAAGAGGCCGTAGCGCAGTTCGACGACGCGCCGCTCGCGGTAGGAGAGATTCTCGAGCGCGAGCGCCAAGCGCGAGCGGTCGAGCGCCTCGGCCGCCGCCTCGAAGGGCGAGACCGCCCCCCGATCGGGGATCAGGTGCCCCAGTTCGGCGGCGTCGTCGTCGCCCGCGCCGCCGACCGGCTTGTCGAGCGAGACCGGCGCGCGCGAGGCGCGCATGATCAGCTCCGCCTCGGCGGGATCGATGTCGAGCCCCGACGCCGTGGCGATCTCCTCGAACGAGGGGTCCCGGTCGCGGGCGGCCTCGAGCTTGCGCTGGGCGCCGTCGAGCTTCTGCAGCTGCTGGTTGATATGGATCGGGATCCGGATCGTGCGCGACTTGTCGGCCAGCGCGCGCGAGATCGCCTGGCGGATCCACCACGTGGCGTAGGTCGAGAACTTGAAGCCCTTGCGGTAGTCGAACTTCTCGACGGCGCGCACGAGACCGATGGAGCCCTCCTGGATCAGCTCCATGAAGTCGAGGCCCTGGTTGCGGTAGCGCTTGGCTATCGACACGACGAGGCGCAGGTTGGCCTCGGTCATGCGGTTCTTCGCCTCGAGGTCGCCGCGCTCGATGCGCTTGGCGAGGTCCAGCTCCTCCGCGGCGGTCAGCAGACGCGTCTTCGCGATGCCGTCCAGGAAGAGCTGCAGCGAGTCGACTGTCGGGTTGGGTGCTGTCTCCAGTGCGGCCATGGCGGAGAAACTACGCCCGGCCCCTTAAGCGTTCCTAAGGCACGTGCAAAGGTTTTCTTAAGTCGTCGCGGAGGCGGGATCCGGCGTTACGTCAGTCATCGCCGTCACCGAGTGTCAGAACCGACAGGAACGCCTCCTGCGGGACCTCGATGCGGCCGACCTGCTTCATCCGCTTCTTGCCCTGCTTCTGCTTCTCGAGCAGCTTCTTCTTACGCGTGATGTCACCGCCGTAGCACTTCGCGATCACGTCCTTGCGGACTGCCTTGACCGACTCGCGAGCGACGATGTGCGAGCCGATCGCCGCCTGGATCGCGACCTCGAACTGCTGGCGCGGGATCTGCTTGCGCAGCCGCTCGGTGAGGCCGCGACCGGCGTCGTAGGCCTTGTCCTTGTGGACGACCATCGACAGCGCGTCGACCTGGTCGCCGGCGAGCAGGATGTCGAGCTTGACGAGGTCCGACGGCCGCATCCCGGTCAGCTCGTAGTCGAGCGAGGCGTAGCCCTTGGTGCGCGACTTCAGCTGGTCGAAGAAGTCGAGCACGACCTCCGCAAGCGGCAGGTCGTAGTGCAGCTGGACCCGCTGCTCGGAGAGGAAGCTCATCCCGACGTGGGTCCCACGCCGGTCCTGGCAGAGCTCCATCACGGCGCCGACGGCGTCCTTCGGGCAGAGGATCGTCGCCTTCAGGTACGGCTCGCGCACCTCGGCGATCACGCCGGGATCGGGCATGTCGTTGGGCGAGTGGACGGTGACCTCCTCGCCGTTGGTCAGCGTGCAGTCGTACTCGACGTTCGGCGTCGTCGCCAGCAGCTCGAGGTCGTACTCGCGCTCCAGCCGCTCGCGCACGATGTCCATGTGCAGCAGGCCGAGGAAACCGCAGCGGAAGCCGAAGCCGAGCGCCTGGCTGGTCTCAGGCTCCCACGACAGCGCGGCGTCGTTGAGCGAGAGCTTCTCGAGCGCGTCGCGCAGGTCGGCGAAGCGGTCCGTCTCGACCGGGAACAGGCCGCAGAAGACCATCGGCTTGACCTCGCGGTAGCCCGGCAGGGGGTCGGCCGCGGGGCGCGCCTTCGGCGTCAGCGTGTCGCCGACACGCAGCAGCGACACGTCCTTGATCCCGGTGATGATGTACCCGACCTCGCCGGCGCGCAGCTCGTTCACCGGCGTCATCTGCGGGCCGAAGAAGCCGATCTCGTCGATCTCGGCCTGGGTGCCGGTCTGCATCGCGACGATCGCGTCGTTCTTGCGCAGCACCCCGTCTACGACGCGGACGTAGGCGACGACGCCGCGGTACTGGTCGAACTCGGAGTCGAAGATCAGCGCGCGCGCCGGCGCGTCGCTGTCGCCGTCCGGCGAGGAGACCTTGGCGACGATCGCCTCCAGCACCTCGGTGACGCCCTCCCCCGTCTTCGCCGACATCGAGATCACGCCGTCGGCGGGCTCGCCGAGCAACTCGGAGATCTCGCCGGCGACACGCTCCGGCTCCGATCCGGGCAGGTCGATCTTGTTCATCACGGGAATCAGCTCGAGCCCGGCGTCGACGGCCAGGTAGGTGTTGGCAACCGTCTGGGCCTCGACGCCCTGCGAGGCGTCGACGACCAGCAGCGCGCCGTCGCAGGCGGCGAGCGAGCGCGAGACCTCGTAGGTGAAGTCGACGTGTCCCGGCGTGTCGATCAGGTGCAGGCGGTAGGTCTCGCCGTCCTTGGCGGTGTACTCGACGCGCACCGCCTGGGCCTTGATCGTGATCCCACGCTCGCGCTCGAGGTCCATCGAGTCGAGCAGCTGCGGCCGGTGGTCGCGCGCCTCGACCGTCTTGGTCACCTCGAGGATGCGATCGGCCAGCGTCGACTTGCCGTGGTCGATGTGGGCGATGATCGAGAAGTTGCGGATGTTCGAGGCGGGGGCGCTCACGGCCCTGATTATGCGGGGTGGCGTCCCGAGGCTCAGCCGCGCAGGGCGCGCAACAGCACGTCGACCTGCTCCTGCTTGCGCATGATCATGTGCTCGAGCCGGTGCTCGACGGCCTCCGAGGCGGCCTCGCGTCCCGTCGGCTCGATCGCGTCCTGAAGCGCGGTGAGCGTCTCGGCCTCCGAATCGATCAGCCGTCGCAGCGCCTGCTTGGGATCGGAGTCGAAACGCAGCGGCGCGACCTGGTCGGTCGGGTCGCCGCCGAGCGCCGCGATCTTCTCGACCAGGCGGCGCGCGTCGTCGATCTCGGCGCGCGCGAACTCGCCGAAGCGCTCCGCCAGCAGCTGGTGCTCCAGGCCCGTGATGCTGCCCCCGGTAAGCGTGTACTGAAGCGCGGAGCGACCTTGAAGTCGCAGCGCGGCATTGAGGCGATCGATCTGCGCGTCGACGTCCATCCGCTCGTCTGCCATGCGTGGCGCGTACCCGTGGGAGCGGCCACCCCAACCCACCTGGCCGAAATCGTCCGGTAGCTGTCATTGCGGTCTGCGCACCGAACCGCGATCATCGCCTCATGGGACGCCGCCAGATCGCGATCGTCGGCTTCGAGGGAGCGCAATCGCTCGACATCAGCGGGCCGCTCGAGGTCTTCGACACTGCCGAGCGGCTCTCCCCCGGCCGTTACGCCCACAGCGTCGTAAGCGCCGAAGGCACGCCGTTCACGACCACCAGCGGACTCGCGATCGCGCCGGCGCAGGCGCTGGACGACGTCGTGGGACCGATCGACACGCTCCTCGTCGCGGGAGGCGGTGGGGTCGTCGTCGCGGCCGAGGACGCGGCTCTCGTCGCCTCGATTGCGACCGCCGCCGCGCACTCGCGCAGGATCGCGTCGGTCTGCACCGGCGCCTTCCTGCTCGCCGAGGCCGGGCTGCTCGCGGGGCGGCGAGCGGCGACGCACTGGTCGGCGGTCGAACGGCTCGCCGAGCACCACCCGGCCGTCGACGTCGACCCGGACTCGATCTTCGTCCGTGACGGCGACGTCTGGACGTCGGCGGGCGTCACCGCCGGGATCGATCTTGCGCTGGCGCTCGTCGAGGACGACCACGGCCGCGAGGCCGCGCTCGCCGTCGCGCGCTGGCTGGTGGTCTTCGCCAAGCGGCCCGGGGGCCAGGCCCAGTTCTCCACCCCGCTCGCGGCGCAGCTCGCCGAGCGCGCACCGATCCGTGCGGCGCAGGAGCTCGTCCGCGCCCGGCCGGAGACCGACCTGACCGTCGAGACGCTCGCCGGTCACGCCCACATGAGCGTGCGCGGCTTCGCGCGCGCCTTCCGCCGCGAGGTCGGCGTGACGCCCGCCGCGTACGTCGAGGCGGTCCGTATCGAGCGGGCCGTCGAGCTGATCCAGACGACAGCCGTGGGCAGCGAGCAGCTCGCCGCCGCCTGCGGCTTCGGCACGCCGGAGACCTTCCGGCGCGCCTTCCGCCGCCGGCTGGGAGTCAGCCCCAGCGAATACCGAGCCCGCTTTCGCGGCGCCCACACCACCTGACGAAGGAGATCCGATGCTTGTCGCCATCCCGCTGTTCGACCGCTTCACCGCTCTCGACGCGATCGGGCCGTATCAGGTGCTCTCCGGCATCCCCGGGACCGAGGTCCGCTTCCTCGGCCCGGAGGCCGGCCCGGTTCGCACCGACAACCGGATGCTCACAGTGCTCGCCGAGGGGCGCTGGGAGGACGTGCCGCGACCGGACGTGCTGGTGGTGCCCGGTGGGATCGGCACGCGTGCCCTGCTGGACGACGAGCGTCTGCTGGCCTGGGTCCGCGAGGCGCACGAGCACTCGACCTACACGACGTCGGTCTGCACCGGCGCGCTCGTGCTCGCGGCCGCCGGAATCCTCGACGGCGTCGACGCCTCGACGCACTGGATGGAGCGCGAGCTGCTCGGCGAGCTGGGCGCCTGCCCGGTCCCCGACCGCGTCGTCGAGCGCGGCAAGGTCGTCACGGCGGCCGGCGTGTCGGCCGGGATCGACATGGCGCTGCGGCTGACCGAGCTGCTCACCCACGCCGACGTCGCCAAGGCGATCCAGCTCGGCATCGAGTACGACCCGCAGCCGCCGTTCGATGCCGGAGCGCCCGAGAAGGCCCCGGCCGAGATCGTCGAGCTGGTGCGCCAAGTCGTCGGCGCGCGGGAGGCAGAGGCGTTCGCCGAGATCGAAGCTGAGACGGCTGCGCGTTAGTCGCGCCGTGAGCGGATCAGGCGCAGCACCTGATGAGCCTCTGGCACGCGGAACGCCCAGACGGCGACCGCATACGCGAGGACTCCGGCTGCGACGCCCGCGCCTACCGTGACGATCTGGGCGATCAGCGAGCGGCCGAGCAACTCGTCGAGTCCGTACCAGACGCCATAGGCGAAGCCCGCTAGCACGGCCGCCGCGGCGAGCATCCGTACGACTGTGCCGACCAGCTTGCGTCCCTCGATCCCACCGAGCTCACCGCGCAGGATCCAGCCCTGGGCGACCGTCATGACGAGCGTCCCGGCGACCGTTCCGACGACGATGCCGGCGATCCCGAACGGCTCGTAGAGCGCGAGCGCCACCGCCGCGTTGACGACCATGTTGACAACCGCCAGCGCGGTGGTCGCCCACGGCTGCTGGAGGCCGAAGAAGGTCCGTGAGAAGAGCAGGCTGACGCCCTGGAACGGCAGCGAGATCGACCACCAGACAAGCGCCGTCGCGACCAGGTCGGTCGCCTCCGCCCCGAACTCGCCCCGCTGGTAGAGCAGCCGCACGATCGGCTCCGAGAGAACGGCCATCAACACCGCGCTCGGAATCAGCAGCAGGCAGATCTGGCGAACGCCGTTGCTCATCGTCGCGCGCAGGTCGTCGTTGGCGCCGCGCGCCGCCAGCTTCGACAGCGTCGGGAACAGCACCGTCGCGATCGAGATCGAGAACAGGCCCTGCGGCAGCTGGTAGATCCGGAACGCCTTGTCGATCGCCGCCGGCGCCGCGTCGGAGACCAACGTGCCGAAGAGCGAGTTGATCAGCAGGCTGAGGTTGATCATCCCGAGCGCCAGCGTCACCGGCAGCATCAGCCACAGCACGCGGCGCACGTGCTCGTTGCGCCAGTCGAACGTGACCGTGAAGTGGCCGCCGCGGCCGCGCAGCCACGGGATCGGCAGCAGGAACTGCACGATCGTGCCGACCAGCACCCCGATCGCGTAGGCGTACACGCGGTCCTGCCCCTCGAACAGAGGCGTCAGACCGACCAGCGCCGCGATGATCACGAGATTCCAGGCGATCGGCGCCAGCGCCGGCACGCTGAAGTGCTCGAAGCTGTTGAGCATGCCGACGATCACGCCCGACAGGGCGAGCAACAGGACGATCGGGAACATCAGCTGCGCGAGGCCGACGGTCAGCTCGCGCAACGCCGGCTGGTCGTCGAAGCCAGGCGCGAACACCGACATGATCGGCTCCGCGAAGACCATGAACAGCGCCGTCGTCACGCCGAGCACGACCATGATCAGGAAGAACAGACTCGACGCGACATGGAACGCCTCGCGCTTCTTGCCCTTCTCGAGCAACTCGGTGAAGACCGGGACGAACGCCCCCTGAAGCGCCGAGTCGGCGAACAGGGCACGGACGAGGTTCGGCACCTGGAAGGCGATCGTGAACGCCGACATCGCCGCGGTGACGCCGAAGTACTTCGCCGCGACGATCTCGCGCACCAGGCCCAAGATGCGCGAAAGCCCAGTCGCAGCCGAGAAGAAAGCGGTGCTGCGGGCCAACCTGCCGCCGCGCTGGCTGCCGTCTTCCTCCCGCGGTGCGGGCGCCGCGGTCGTCGAATCGGCCATCAGCGCTACACTACGCCGCCGCCGCGCCGTTCCCTGGCGTGACGGACCAACACCATGGCCAACATCGCATCCCAAAAGAAGCGGATCCTGCGCACCGAGCGCGAGCGCGACGAGAACCGTCGCTACACCTCCGCGATCAAGACCTACTTCCGTCGCCTCGAGGCCGCCGCCGAGTCCGGCAAGGCCGAGGACGTCGAGAGCGAGTTCCGCGCCCTGGTCTCACGGATCGATCGCGCCGTGCGCAGCGGAGCGCTGCACAAGAACACCGGCGCACGCAAGAAGTCCCGCGCAGCCCGCATCCGCGCTGGCGCGTCTTCCTAGGCCTGGGACCGGGCCTCCAGCGCCTCTAGGCGCGTCCGGACCTCGCGCAGCTCGGCGAGGATCTCTCTGTTCGTCGCGACGATCTCGGTCTGCTCCTGCTCCTCCTCGGCGATGTCCGGCGCGAGGAAGCGCTGAGCGATCGAACCGGTCAGCACGGCGACGAAGCCGATCCCGATGAACATCACGACGACCGCGAGCACCTTCGTCGAGGTGTTCGTCGGCTGCGGGTTGCCGTAGCCGACGGTCGTCATCGTCGTGACAGCCCAGTAGATGCCGTTGGCCGTCGTCTGGCCCTTCTCCAGCTCGGCGAACGCGGCGCCGCCGGCGACCGCGGTCAACGCAACCAGCAGCGCGGCGGACTTGACGCCGGCGGCCGTGAACAGGCGCTGGGCGAGCGGCGCGAGGCGGAACAGCCACAACAGCCGCAGCAGCTTCAGCAGCCGCACCGACTTGAACGCGCCGAGGAACGGCGGCGTGAGGACGACGATCGCGACCTCGAGGAAGTGCGACCGC
The DNA here is from genome assembly GCA_035715585.1 of Thermoleophilaceae bacterium. GTDB lineage: Bacteria > Actinomycetota > Thermoleophilia > Solirubrobacterales > Thermoleophilaceae > JAAYBF01. The sequence goes on along the minus strand of DASTKX010000028.1, from coordinate 25,601 downwards.
AGCCAGGCGCGACGGTTCGGGACGATCGAGAGCATCACGACGACCTCGGCGGCGAACGCGCCCCACGAGAGCCAGTCGAGCACGTCGCCGATCGCATTGACCGTGGCGCCGCGATCCTCCTCCTGCAGGATCAGGACGGGGATCACCAGCAGCGCCGCCACCGTGACGATCGGCTCGAAGCGCCTGGCCATCCGTTCGCTGCGCGCATCCATCCGCTAGGGGTTCGACATCGAGCCCTCGCGTCCTAGTGGCCGGTCTATAGTCGGCCCGGTGGAGACTCGGCTACTGATCGCGGGCGAGCAGGTCGAGGGCGACGGCGAACGCCTGGCCGTCGAGAACCCGGCGACCGAGGAGACCGTCGCCGAGGTCGGGAGCGCATCGGCGGAGCAGGTAGACGCGGCGATCGCGGCGGCGCGCGAGGCGTTCGCCGGCTGGTCCGCCACCCCCGCAGCCGAGCGCGCCGAGCTGCTGCACGAGGTCGCGACCCGTCTGCGCGCCGGCGCCGACGAGCTGGCCCACGCGATGACGCTCGAGGGCGGCAAGCCGCTGATCGAGAACTCCGACGAGGTCGGCTGGACCGCCGCCGCGTTCGACTACTACGCCGAGATGGGCCGCAACTTCGCCGGCCGCGTGATCCCACCGATCGAGTCGACCCAGCTCGCGCTCGTGCTCAAGGAGCCACTCGGCGTCGTCGGCGCGATCGTCCCGTGGAACTACCCGCTGCTGCTGCTCGCCTGGAAGCTCGCCCCCGCACTGGCCGCCGGCAACGCCGTCGTCTGCAAGCCGTCCGAGCTGACGCCGATCTCGACCCTGATGCTCGCGCCCTGCCTCGACCACCTCCCGCCCGGCCTCGTCGCGCTGCTCGCCGGCGCCGGCGACGTAGGCGAGCAGATCGTCTCCGACGGGCGCGTCGACTGCGTCGCCTTCACCGGCTCGGTCCCCACCGGCAAGCGGATCGCCGCCCGCTGCGCCGAGCGCACCGCCCGCATCAACCTCGAGATGGGCGGCAAGGACCCCTTCATCGTCTGCGCCGACGTCGCCGCCGACGTCGAGATCGCCGCCCGCGGCGGCGCCTGGGCCGCCTACCTCAACGCCGGCCAGGTCTGCACCTCCGCCGAGCGCTTCTACGTCCACGAGTCCCTCTTCGACGACTACGTCGCCGCCTTCGCCGACCACACCCGCTCGCTGATCGTCGGCGACCCGCTCGACGCAGCGACCGACATAGGCCCGATGGTCTCGGCCGCCCAGCACGGCAAGGCGGCCGCCCAAGTCGACGCCGCCGTGGCCGCCGGCGCCGAGCTAGTCGTCGGCGGTGACAACGCCGGCCACGACCGCGGCCACTTCTACGCACCGGCGGTCGTCATCGGAGCCCCCGCCGACACCGACCTGCTGCGCGAGGAGACCTTCGGGCCCGTCGCCCCGATCGTCCCCGTCCGCTCGCTCGACGAGGCGATCGAGCTCGCCAACGGCACCCAGTTCGGCCTCGGCGCCAACGTCTACACCCGCGACCTGGCAACAGCGGTCCGCTGCATGCGGGAGCTGAAGGCGGGCACGGTGTGGATCAACGATCCGTTGACGGACAACGACGCTGGACCGTTTGGAGGGTTTAAGCAGTCCGGCCTCGGCCGCGAGCTCGGGCAGGAGGGCCTAGAGGCCTTCCAAGAGACCAAGCACGTCCACATGGAGACGAAGATCGAGGCCAAGGACTGGTGGTATCCGTACGGGAGCGGTTCTTCGGGCTAAAGCGTTCCGACCTTCGAGGCCATATCTGAAACACGCCGCCGAGCGCGTGGTACAGGAACCGACGCAGTGCCCCCGCGGGTGGCGACGCATTTTGCGTTCGCGCGCGCAGGAACGAGCACGTGAACCAAAATCGGAGACAGGACCCGCGGGCAGCACGCCCCGATCCCTAACCCGTCAAGCAGCCCGCGCCAAGGTGAGCGTTACGGCGGTTTCCTCATCGAGGGAGCCGCCGCCGCGGAGCTCGACCTCGAGATCGGCGAAGCGGCAGATGGCGCGTTGGAGGGCCGTCCGGTCGGCGCGACGCGCTAAGGCGACGACCTTCTTGGCTCGCCAGGGCGGCATCTTGAGGGCGCTGGCGAGCTCCCTCTCGGTCATGCCGCCCTCGAGCAGCTCGACGGCACGGTGGACCTCGCGGAGGCGGCCGACGATCGGGTAGACGAAGCGGCTGGGGCGCTCGCCCCACTCGGCGAGCTCCTCGGCTAGCTCGATCGCAGACTCGACGTTGCCTCCGACGACGGCGTCGGCGAGGTCGTAGACCTTAGGGCTGGCCTCGCCCGCGGCGAGGCGCTCGACGTCGTCCACGGTCGCCGTCGGCTCCGGATAGAGAGCGATCGAGATCTTCTCGATCTCGCGCGAGAGCCGCTGCTGGCTGGGCCCGACGATCGTCACGAGTGTCTTCGCCGCCTCGCCGTCGAGCCGCAGGCCCAGCTCGCGCGCCCGGCCGGTCGCCCACTTCGGCAGCTCCCACGGCTTCGGCGCCGCGTGCTCGCGAACCTCGCCTCCGGCCTTCTCCACCGCGGTGACCATGCTCTTCAGCGGCTTGCCGCGAACGACGAGGACGAGGACCGTGTCTGGCGGCAGGGCGCCGATGGCGTCGATCAGAGGCGCCACGGCGGCGGCCTTCCAGGCGCCGACGTCGTCGACCATCACGTAGCGCGTGCCGGTCGCGAAGGTCAAGGCGGCCAGGGAGGCGACGACGGCCTCGGCCTCGTCGCGGCTGGCGTCGAAGGACTCGAGCCCACCGGGACCGTTCTCGGCCTCGGCCCGCTTGCGGACGCGGGAGCGCCAGGCGTCGGTCTTGGCGTCGTCGTCGCCGCAGATCAGGTAGACGGGCTTGAGGTCGGCCACGCGTCGATCCTACGTGGCGGTGTCGACGATCAGCGGTCGAGCTCGACCGCTCCCCCATGCTCCGGCTCGACGGTCAGCGCGCCGTGGTCGATCGACAGCCGGACGCTGCCGTGGCGATCGTTGCGCCAGGTCGGGACTCGCGCGGCGCGCAGCGCCGCGAGCGTCGACGGCGCCGGATGGCCGTAGCTGTTCGCGCCGACCGGGATCGAGGCGACCTCGGGTCGAACCTGGTCGAGCACCTCCGGCAGGCCCGGATCGGAGCTGCCGTGGTGGGGCAGCTTGAGCGCTTCGACGTCGGGCAGCGCGAGCGGCAGCAAGGTCTCGCTCTCCGCGTCGCCGGAGAGCAGCAGGTCGAACCCGTCGCTGCTCACGACGGCGACCACGGCGCGCGGATTGGGATCCTCGGGCGGCGGGCCCGGCGCGCGTGGGCTCGGCGACAGCACGTCGATCCTCAGGGACCCGGCGCGCAGCGCGAGCGGGGCGACCGCCGCGACTCGGCGAACCCCGCGGGCGCGCGCCGCCGCGACGACTGTGCGGAAGTCGCGATCGCGCGTCCCGTCTCCGCCATCGAGCAGCACGTCGACCGGGAAGCGCTCGACGACCTCGGCGAGCCCGCCGTGATGGTCGCGCGAGGCGTGGGTCATCACGACGGCCGACAGCCGGCGTACGCCGGCGCGGCGCAGCAGGCGCGCGACACCGCCCTCCGGCGGGCCGCCGTCGAAGAGCACGGCGCTGCCGTCGGGATGTTGGACGAGCGTCGCGTCGCCTTGGCCGACGTCGAGGAAGGTGACCGTGAGCGTCGCCGGCGGACCCGCCGGCGCCAGTCCCCGCGCGAGTGCGAGCGCGACGACGGCGATCGCGGCCACCGCGAGCGACAGCCTGCGCCTGCGCGGCAGGCGGCGCAGGTAGGCGACGGCGGTCGACGCGCGCGTGTCGACGCGGTTGGACAGGCGTCGTGTGGCCAGGACCGCAGCGCCGAGGACGGCGTAGGCGAGGACGACCTCGTAGGGGCCACCAAGCGCGACCGGCAGCGTGCTGCCCGGTGCGTCGGCGAACAGGGCGGCCAGCCGCTCGACACCGGACAGCAACGGCGCCAGCAGCTGGCCGAGCAGGCCGTTGACCGCCGCTGCGACGCCCGCGAGCGGTCCGGCGCCCGCCGCCTGGCCGAGCAGCCCGCGCAGCATCCCGAGCCACATGATCGGCGCGACGAGCGGCAGCGCCACGACGTTCGCGGGCAGGCTGGCGAGTGACACGGTCTCGAAGTGGTGGGCGACCAGCGGCGCGGTCGCGAGCGTCGCCGCCGTCGTGAGCGCGATGCCGTCGGCGAGCGGCGTCGGTAGGGCGCTGAGCCGGCGGCCGATGCCCGGCGCGAGCAGCAGGATGCCGACGACCGCCGCGAAGGAGAGCTGCCAGCCGGGCTCGGCCCAGACGCGCGGGTTGAGCGCGAGGGTCACGCAGGCGGCCAGGAAGAGCGCGTACCAGCGCGATGCCGGGCGTGAGAGCAGGATCGCGAGCAGCCCCGCCGCGCCCATCACGCCGGCCCGCACGATCGACGGTCCGCCCCCGGCGAGCGGGACATAGAGCGCGATCAGCCCGATCAGTACCGCGACGCGGGCGCTGTACGACAGGCCAACCGCCGCGAGTAGGGGAATCGCCAGGGCGACCAGCAGCATCACGTTCTGACCCGACGCGGCCAGGACGTGACTCAGGCCCGCGTCGCGAAAGTCCTCGCGGACCGCGTCCGGCACGTCGTCGTCGGCGCCGAGCACCATGCCCTGCGCGAGCGCGCCTCGCGGCGGGGCCAGCTCGGCGGCGATCCCGGCGAGCGCCCGTTCCCGGACGCCGTCGATCGCGCCTGACAGGCCACCACGCCGGTTGCCCGTCACTCGCGCGCGAACGACCGCGAGCTCGCCGGCGATCCCGCGGTTGCGCAGGCGCCCGGCGAGGTCGAAGCCTCCGCCCCCGGCCCGTGGACGCTCGAAGCTGCCGGACAGCTCCAGCTCCACCCCCGGGCCGGCGTCCGCCGGAATGCCCACGCCACGGGGGAGGCGCGCGAGCAGGCGGCTCCCCCGCTCCGGGCCGTCGACGAGCTCGACCTCCGCGGACGCTCCGAACGGCCCCTGCCGGAGCGGCTCGCTGAGCTGGGCGACGCCGGCTATCGGCTGGCCGTCGACCAGTCGCTCGCCGGGAGCGTCGATCCGCTCCAGGCGCGCTTGCCCGACCACGACGGTCAGCGCGACCAGCGTCGCGAGCGGCACGAGACGACCGAGGCTCGCCGTCCGGGGCCGCCGCGCGTCCGCGCCGGTCGACGCGAGCCCTGCACGACTCACGGCGTCAGCGCCGCCTTCAGCGCCTCGAGCCGCTTCTCGCCGATGCCCTCGACCTCCGCGAGCTGGTCGAGCGAGCCGAAGCCGCCCTCCCTCTGGCGGTACTCGACGATCCGCTCGGCGAGCGTCGGCCCGATCCCGTCGAGCTCGTCAAGCTGCTCGGCCGTCGCGGCGCCGAGGCTGATCGGGGCGTCGGCTCCAGCGGCGGCCGCGCCAGCGGTCCCGGCGGTGGCCGGGACCACCACCTGCTGGCCGTCCTGAAGCCGGGCGGCGAGGTTGATCAGGTTCAGGTCGGCGCCGGCAGACGGCCCGCCGGCACGGCGGACGGCGGCGGCAACGCGCGCGCCGTGAGGCAGGCGGTAGAGCCCCGGCCGCCGCACCGCGCCGGCGACGTGGACGTATGGGCCGTCGGCCTTCGATCCGCCTTCGGCGCCGCTCCGCTCTCTGCCGCCCTCGGCGCCGACCTGCACCGGCGGCGGCGTCGGACCCGAGTCCAGCAGCCGTGCCCCGAGCAGAACCGCCACGACGGCGGCGATCGCCCATCCCACCGCCTGCCAGCCGCGATCGTCCATCCGCGCGACGCTAGGCGCGCGTCTGCGCACGCGGACGCTTCAGGCGCTACGAAAGTGCGTCAGCGCAGCGACAGGGCGTACTGGAAACCGGTCGCGTAACCGGGCTCGCCGCCGCGCTCGACCATCAGCTCGGCTGCGTCGGCGAGCGTCTCGGCGTCGCGGTAGTCGATGCCGTGACGGCGGTCGAGCCTGGTCAGCTGATCGCTGATGTTGCGCTCGATCTTGCGGGCCAGCGGCGCGGAGCGGTAGTCGGCGCGGACGATCTGGGCCGCGGTGCGGGTCGGGAACTCGCGCACCCGCTTGGTCAGCTTGTTGAAGACGGCGCAGTTGGCCTTGACCGCGCGGAGGTCGCGGTAGGACGACACTCGACGCGCCTGAGCGGCGATCGCCGCGCTCAGCGTCGGGTCGGAGACAGGCGCCGCGCGCAGGTTCGCGACGAAGCGCTGGAAGGCCGACTCGTAGACGACGATCCGCGGCTGCTGGCCGTCGAGCAGGAGCTTCATGTCCGCCAGCAGGCGGCGCGCGGCTGCCGTGTATAGGGAGCGCTGCGAGGCGTGCTTGACCGCGCGAATTCGCTTCCAGCCCGGCCCGCCGCGCAGGCAGGGGCGCAGAGTCGACGAGCTGCCGCTGAGCCGCGCGACCTTGCTGGCAGCGGCTCGCTTGGCGCGTCCGAGCTCCCCGGTCGCCTGCTCGAGCGCGGCGACCTGCTCGTCGACGTAGTCCTCCTCGCCGATGAGCTCCTCGTCGTCGAAGCCGAAGTCGTCCTCTGGATCGTCGAAGCCGTCGCCCGGCTCCTCGTCGTCGACCTGCTGGCCGGCGACCTGGGCAGCCGCGTCGGCCGGCACGACGGCTGGCAGCGCGAAGGCGCCGCCGGCGATCAGCAGCGCGGTGAGGGCCAGCGCAAGCCGGCGAGTGATGGCGAGTCCCACACTGAGCCCATCGGCGGACGGGCGGCTGTCGCCAACTGTCCTCGACGGCCCTGGACGGTTGTCCTAACGGCCGGCGTTACTTCGCGACGAGGTTGACGAGCCGCCCCGGCACGACGATCGCCTTGACGATCTCGCGGCCGTCGAGCCTGTCGCCGACCTTCTCGGAGGCGCGCGCCAGCCCCTCGAGCTCTTCGTCGGCGATCCCCGCCGCCACGTCGAAGCGGTCTACGACCTTGCCGTTGAGCTGGATGACGATCGTGATCGTGTCGGTCTCGAGCAGCGCCGGATCGGCCTCCGGCCACGGCTCCTCCCAGACCCGGCGGCCGGTCAGCAACTCGTAGACCTCGCTGCCGAGGTGCGGCGCGAACGGGAAGATCAGCGAGCCGGCAGTCGCGGCCGCAAAGCGGTACTGCGACGCTCCCTCGGGGGTCGCGAGCAGCTCGTCGCGGTGCTTGGTCATCTCGTTGACCAGCTCGATGACCGCGGCGATCGCGGTGTGGGTGGCGAAGCGCTCGCCGAGATCGGTCGTCACCTTGTCGATCGCCCAGTGCGCCTTGCGCAGGACGGCAGTCGGCTCGCCGGTCGGGCCGTCCGACGGCTCCGTGTTCGCGGCGGCGTCGGCGGCGGCGCGCCACAGCCGCGCCAGGAAGCGGTGGATCCCCTCGATCCCCTTGTCGTTCCAGTCGCCGCCCTCGGCGGGATGGCCGACGTAGAGGATGTAGCTGCGCGCGGCGTCGGCGCCGAACTCGTCGACCAGCTCGCGCGGGCTGACGACGTTGCCCTTCGACTTCGACATCTTCGCGCCGTCGCGGGTGACCATCCCCTGCGTGAACAGCCGCGCGAACGGCTCCTGGACGTCGAGCAGGCCGATGTCCGCGAACGCCTTCGTGAAGAAGCGCGCGTACATCAGGTGCAGGATCGCGTGCTCGACGCCGCCGATGTACTGGTCTACGGGCATCCACGAGGCGAGCACGTCGCGGTCCCACGGTGCCTGGTCGTTGCGCGCGTCGCAGTAGCGCATGAAGTACCAGGAGGAGTCGACGAAGGTGTCCATCGTGTCGGTCTCGCGCTTCGCCGGGGCGCCGCACTTCGGGCAGTCGACGTTGACCCACTCCTCGGCCGCGGCGAGCGGCGAGCGGCCCTTGGGCTTGTAGTCCTCGATGTCGGGCAGCACGACCGGCAGCTGGTCGTCGGGCACCGGCGCCATCCCGCACTGCTCGCAGTGGACGATCGGGATCGGGCAGCCCCAGTAGCGCTGGCGCGAGAGCAGCCAGTCGCGCAGGCGGTAGTTGATCGCCGGCTCGCCCTTGCCCTCGGAGCCCAGCCATTCGACGATCTGGGCGAAAGCCTCGCGGTTGTGCAGGCCGTCGAAGCGTCCGCTGGCGACCATCGGCCCGTCGCCGGAGTAGGGAAGCTCGTCGTCGCCGTCCGGGCTCTCGATCACGCGCCGGATCTCGATCCCGTGCTTGGTCGCGAACTCGAAGTCGCGCTCGTCGTGAGCCGGGACGGCCATGATCGCGCCGGTGCCGTACTCCATCAGCACGTAGTCGGCGACGTACATCGGGATCTGCTCGCCGTTGACCGGGTTGGTGGCGGTGGTTCCGAGCGCGACGCCGGTCTTCTCGCGGTCCTCCGCCCCACGCTCCTCGGCCGACTCGGTCAAGGCGCGCCGGACGTACTCCGCCACCTCCGGCGAGTCGTTGAGCTTCAGCACGTCGGGGTGCTCGGGCGCCATCACGAAGAAGGTCGCGCCGAACAGCGTGTCGGGCCGCGTCGTGAAGACGGGATAGTCGGCGTCGAGCGCGTCGCAGTGGAAGACGACCTGGGCGCCCTCCGAGCGGCCGATCCAGTTGCGCTGCATCGTGACGACGTTCTGCGGCCAGTCGATCGTGTCGAGGTCGTCGAGCAGCCGGTCGGCGTAGTCGGTGATCTTGAAGAACCACTGCTCGAGCTGGCGCTTCTCGACCAGCGCGCCGGAGCGCTCGCCGCGGCCGTCGATCACCTGCTCGTTGGCGAGCACCGTCTCCTCGACCGGGTCCCAGTTGACCGCCGCGTCCTTGCGGTAGGCGAGGCCGTTCTCGAACAGCCGCAGGAACAGCCACTGCGTCCAGCGGTAGTAGGACGGCTCGTGCGTGCCCAGCTCGCGCGACCAGTCGATCGACACGCCCCAGTCGTTGAACTGGCGGCGGAACTCGGCGATCGACGCCTCGGTCGACTCGCGCGGGTGCTGACCGGTCTTGATCGCGTGGTTCTCGGCGGGCAGGCCGAAGGCGTCGTAGCCGAGCGGATGCAGCACACGGTGGCCGGTGCGGCGCTTGAAGTGGGCGATCGCGTCGCCGACCGAGTAGACCTTCAGATGGCCGATGTGCGGCTCGCCGGACGGGTAGGGCAGCATCTCGAGGACGTAGGACTTCGGCCGCCCGTCGTCCTCGTTCGAGACCTCCCAGGTGCGCTCGTCGGCCCAGACCTGCTGCCATCTGCGCTCGATTGCGCGCGGTTCGTAGCTTTCGGCTGCCATAGCGGCGCCCAGCGTATCGGTGCGGGGTATCCGAGTGATCGGCCTGCAAGGATGCTGCGGCAGTGGCCGCTACCGCACCCGCTATCGAGGTCCAGGGCCTGAGCAAGCGCTTCGGCGCCACGCTCGCCGTCGACGACCTGTCGTTCTCGGTCGAGGCAGGCCGGATCGTCGGGTTCCTCGGGCCCAACGGCGCCGGCAAGACGACGACGCTGCGCGCGCTGCTCGGGTTGATCCGGCCGACGGCCGGCAGCGCGACGATCGAGGGCGTCCCCTACGTCGAGCTCGACGATCCGACGGGAACGGTCGGCGCGGTGCTCGACGGCGGGATGTTCCACCCCGGCCGCAGCGGCCGCAACCACTTGCGCGTGCTCGCGCTCGCCGCCGGTGTCGCCGATGCGCGCGTCGACGAGCTGCTCGAGCTGGTCAGCCTCAGCGACTCTGCAAAGCGCCGCGCCGGTGGCTATTCGCTCGGTATGCGTCAACGGCTCGGTCTCGCGGCGGCGTTGCTCGGCGACCCGCGCGTGCTGGTGCTTGACGAGCCGGCCAATGGCCTCGACCCGCAGGGGATCCGCTGGCTGCGTGACTTCCTGCGGTCCCTCGCCGCCGAGGGACGCGCGATCCTCGTGTCGAGCCACGTCCTGTCGGAGGTCGCGCAGACCGTCGACGAGGTGGTGGTGATCCACCGCGGCCGCTCGATCGAGCAGGCGCCGATCGCCGAGCTGCTCGCCGGGCGCGGCGGTGGCGTACGCGTCGCCGGACCCGACGTCAGCCAACTCGCCGAGCTGCTGCGCGCCGACGGCGCCGAGGTCAGCGACGGTCACGACGGCGCGATCGTCGTCGCCGGCCGCAGCGGCGAGCAGGTCGGCGCGTTGATCGCCGCCAACGGCATCCACATCTCCGAGCTCGCCTCAGCCGGGCAGACGCTCGAGGAGGTCTTCTTCGAGCTGACGTCCGACGAGCAGCCAGCGGCCGACGACGAGGAGCAGGCGGCATGACCGATGCGATCCGCAGCGAGCTGTTGAAGCTGCGCACGACGCGGACCTTCCTCGGCGTCGTGATCGCAACGCTCGCACTCGTCGCGCTGATCGCCGGCGCGCAGGCCGCGGCCGACTCCTTCGACGCAGGCTCGACGCCGGGCGTCGACCTGCTCGACGTCGCGGGGCTCGCGCAGCCGTTCGCGCTCGTGCTGGGCCTGCTCGCCGTGAGCACCGAGTTCCGCCACGGAACGATCACCCCAACCCTGCTCGCGACGCCCGACCGGGCGCGGCTGATGATCGCGAAGCTGTCGGCGCACCTCACCGCCGGCCTTGTGCTGGGCGTCGTCGCCTACGCGCTCGCGGCGATCCTGATGTGGATCGTCCTGCCGCTGCGCGACATCTCGACCGGGCTGTCAGTCGGCGACGGAGTCGAGCAGGTCGTCGGCGGAGTGGTCTGCATCGCGCTGCTCGCGGCGATCGGCGTCGGGGTCGGCGCGGTGATCCGCAACCAGGTCGGCGCGGTGATCGGGGGACTCGCCTGGTACTTCATGATCGAGCCGCTGCTGACGGCGATCCCGAAGGTCGGCGGCTGGATCGAGGACTACGGCATCGGCGGCGCGATCGCGGCCGTCAGCGACACCCAGTTCGAGGGCCGCGCGGAGATCGGCCAGGTGGCGGGCGGACTGCTGCTGCTCGGCTATGCCGCGCTGTTCGCCGTCGCCGGCGCGATCCTGCTGCGCCGCCGCGACATCAGCGCCTGACGCTCCACTCGCCGCTAGGTCGGCAGCGACGAGCCGGCGAAGAAGAAGAACCAGATCGTCAGCGCGACGGCGCCGATCGCGACGCTGATCACCATCACGACGTCGAGCACCGTGCGGGGCGGCCGCCCCTCGTTCTCACCGCGCAGGCTGCGGTGCCAGGGCAGCACGATCCGCACCGGCTCGTCGAGGCCGGACACCTCGCCGTAGAGGCGGTTCAGCCGCTGCAGCAGCTTCGCCAGGACCACGGCGGTGATCGCGATCCCGAACAGCACGACCATGTACGGCCCGAACCCGGCCGCCTGGGTGTCCTTCTGCATCTGCGAGGCGATCCACAACCAGCCGATCGGCGAGCCGATCCAGAGCAAGACGCTGCCGAGCGCCATCAGCGCGATCAGCGCCGCCTTGGCAAGCGGTTGCAAGGGGGACGCGACCATCTGCCTGAGTCTAGGCCGCGTCTAGACGCTGCGGGCCAAGCGGCTCGGCCGGCGGGCCGTCGCCTTCCGGCCGCAGGACGAGCTGCCACCAGCTCACGTCGCGCCAGGCGCCGGCCTTGTAGCCGATCCGCCGGTAGATCCCGACCTGCTCGAAGCCGACCGCCGTGTGGAGCGCCTCGCTGGCGGCGTTCGGCAGCGTGATCCCCGCGACCGCGACGTGCAGCCGCTGCCGCCGCAGCAACTCGATGAGCTCGGTGTAGAGCTCGCGCCCGACGCCGTTCCCCTGCCGCCCGTCCGCCACGTACACGCTCGTCTCAGCCGTCCAGCGATACGCCGGCCGCGCCCGGTGCGGCGCCGCATAGGCGAACCCCGCGACCACGCCGTCACACTCCGCCATCAGCCAGGGGTGCGTCCGCGAAACCCGCTCGATCCGCTCAGCGAAGTCGTCCGCATCCGGCGGCGCCTCCTCGAACGAAGTCGCGGCACCTGCCACATACGGCGCATAGATCGTCGCGCAAGCGCCGCTGTCGAGTTCCGCGTCGGCGTGTCTGATCACGCGGCAACTGTCGCAGACACGTCGTGCCGTGGCTCGCCCGGCGGGCCAAGCTCAGCGAACGGCCGTCCATGCCGCGTGATCACCACGCTATGTCCCGCCGCGGCCTGCTCTAGGTGGTAGCCGAAGTGATTGCGGAACTCGTGCGATCCGATCGTCGCGATATCCGACCGCGACGTTGAAGTGGAGCTGAGGGGGCTCGAACCCCTGACCTCGTCGCTGCCAGCGACGCGCTCTTCCAGCTGAGCTACAGCCCCAGGAAACTCGAAGTCGGCAGCAAGGTTAATACACGCGCGCTGTGCATTCGCCGGCGGTCGGAGCCGGAGCCATATCTCCCGTCGACGCACGGCAAGATGCTGAGGCAGCAGATAGCAGCGCTGGAGATCACCACAGTAAGCCGCGACGAGGTCGATTTCGTCCTCGGTATAGGTCGTGCGAACGTATCCATTCGGTGTGTGGCGCTGACTCTGAAGCTTGATCTTGACGACGCCCCTCGCCGCGTCATAAGCGCCCCATTTGCATTGGACCTTGTACAGGCGACCATCGACGTCGAAGGCCATGTCGTAGCGACTGTGTTCGACCACCGGCGTCAAGACCGTAAGGCCGTACTCGACAGCCACCGTAGCGATCTTCATCTCGGCGATCGCCCCTTTGAGATTCGATCCCTGCACCAGCCAAGGATCGCATATGTGCAGGACGGAAAGCTAGTCGACGCTGCGCTGCGGGGCATCGCCCCAGAGCTTGTCGAGGCGGTAGAAGTCGCGCGCGTCGGGGGTGAAGATATGGGCGACGCAGTCGAGGTAGTCGAGCAGGATCCAGCGAGCCTCGCCGGCGCCCTCGGCGCGGCGCGGCATCAGGCCGTGATCGTCCTTGAGCTCCTTGTGGACCGCGTCGCGGATCGCCGTCGTCTGGCGCTCGGTGTTGCCGGAGCAGATGACGAGGTAGTCGGTGTAGCTGACGAGGCCGCGAACGTCGACGACGCGGATGTCGATCGCCTTGCGGTCCGAGGCGATCTCGGCGATCCGGCTGGCCAGCTGCTCGGAGTCGAGGGCGGCGCCGCCGGCGGTGGCGGACTGCTCCGCGTTCATCGGGCGGCCTCCGCAGGCGCGCGGTAGAGGCCCGTCGACGCGATGTGATCGGCGACGGCGTCGGGCACGAGGTAGCGAATCGGTAGACCGGCGGCCACGCGCTCGCGGACCAGCGTCGAGCTGACCTCGATCCGCGGCAGCTGAAAGCCCTCGATCGCGTCAGCGCCTGGCAGCCCTTCGAGCTCCGCAGCGACGTCGTCGCGGCCGATTCCGTTGCGGTCGGCGACGGCGATCCGCGCGCGCTCGAGAACCTGCTCCGGCTCGTGCCAGCTACGCAGCTTCATCGCCTGGTCGGCGCCCAGGATCAGCGTCAGCTCGGCGGCGGGCTCGATCTCGATCAACAACGTCAGTGTGTCGGCCATGTAGGACGGACCGAGACGGTTGGTCTCGATCGGCGACACGAGCAGGCGGTCGTCGCCGTCCGCCGCGATCTGGGCGAGCCGCAGCCGCTCACGCGGACCGGGATCGGCGTCGAGCTCGCGGTGCGGCGGCTCGCCGAAGGGAACCAGCAGCACGCGGTCGAGGCCGAGCTGGACGTAGGCCTCCTGCGCGAGCCAGAGGTGACCGAGGTGCGGCGGGTTGAACGCCCCGCCGAGGATCCCGACCCGCTCGCGGCGGCCGTCGGCGACGGCGCTCACTCGCGGATCTGGCCGCTGCCCTCGGCCACGTACTTGTAGGTCGTCAGCTCGCGCACACCGATCGGGCCGCGCACGTGCAGCTTCTGGGTCGAGTTGCCGATCTCGGCGCCCATCCCGAAGACGCCACCATCGGTGAAGCGGGTCGAGGCGTTGACGTAGACGCAGGCGGCGTCGACGGCGTGGGTGAAGCGCTCGGCGGCCTCCGTCGAGTCGGTGACGATCGCCTCGGAGTGGCCGGAGCTGTAGCGGTTGACGTGGTCGATCGCCTCGTCGAGCGAGTCGACGACCTTGACCGCCAGGATCAGCGCAAGGTACTCGGTCGCCCAGTCCTCCTCGTCGGCGTCGCCAAGCGAGTCGGCGAGATCGCCCGCGAGCGCCCGCGTACGGGCGTCGGTGCGCAGCTCGACGCCGGCCTCGCGCAGCTCGCACAGCGCGCGCGGCAGGAACTCGGGAGCCGCGTCGGCGTGGACGAGCAGCGTCTCGGCAGAGTTGCAGACGCCGGGGCGCTGGACCTTGGCATTCAGCACGATCTTCAGCGCGTCGTCGAGATGGGCGCTGGCGTCGACGTAGACGTGGCAGTTGCCAGCCGCGGCGTAGATGACCGGAACCGTCGCGACCTCCTGCAGCGCGGCCTTCAGGCCCTCGCCGCCGCGCGGGATGATCAGGTCGACGACGCCGGCCTGGGTGGACAGCTCGGCCAGCTCCTCGCGTCCGCCGCCGGCGACCAGCGACACCGCGGCACGCGGCAGTCCTGCCGACTCGACAGCCGACGCCGCGACCTCGGCCAGCACGGCGTTCGAATGGGTGGCCGCCGACGAGCCGCGCAGCACGATCGCGTTGCCCGACTTCAGGCAGAGCGCCGAGCAGTCGATCGTCACGTTCGGCCGCGCCTCGTAGACGACGGCGACGACGCCGAGCGGAACGCGCAGCTTGCGCATCTCGAGCCCGTTCTCGAGCCGCCAGCCCTCGAGCACCTCGCCGACCGGGTCCGACAGCGCCGCGATCTTGCGCACGTCGGCCGCGATCCCGCGCACCCGTGCCTCGTCGAGCTTCAGCCTGTCGAGCAGCGCCGCCGACAGCCCCGCCTCGACACCCGCAGCCATGTCGCGCTCGTTGGCCTCCAGCACCTCGCCGAGCCGCTGCTCGAGCGCGCTCGCCATCGCCTCCAGCGCCGCGTCCTTGACTTCGTCGCTGGCGGTCGCGAGCGCCCGCGACGCCTCGCGCGCGGCCCTGCAGACGTCAGCTACCGACTGGGCGGTGGTTGCCATGCGCCAAGGGTAACGCGCGCGCCAAGCGCCCTAGCGGGAGCCAAACGTGAAGGAGCCCTAGCCGGAGCCGAATGAGAAGGAGCCCGCCACGGGAGCCGTCGGCAGACCAGCGCCGCGCGGGGGCTCCGGGGGACGCGAGTCCCCCGGCCTCAATCCAGGACGAAGTAGTCGCGGTGGACTGCCTCCTCGGCGGCGCGCGGGATCGCCTGCGACACCGCCTCGGACTTCATCCCCTTGATGCGCCGCAGCTCGGACGCGGAGTAGTTGACGATCCCCTTGCCGATCGGGCGACCGCCGTTCCCAGCGGGCCGGACCTCGACCGCGTCGCCAGCCTCGAACTCGCCGCGTACGTCGACGATCCCGACCGGCAGCAGGCTCGTGCCGCGCTCGCGCAGCGCCCGCTCGGCGCCCGCGTCGACGGCCAACGAGCCGTGCGTCGGCTTGGCGTACTTCAGCCACAGCTTGAAGCTCGACACGCGCCCATCCTGGGGATGGAAGAGCGTTCCGACAGCGGAGCCCTCGAGCGCCTGCCCGACGGTCTCGGGATCGAGTCCGGTCGTGATCGTGACCGGAATCCCGGCCGCCGTCGCCATCTCGGCGGCGACGACCTTCGAGCGCATCCCGCCCGAGCCGAGCGGCGAAGACGAGAAGCCGATGTCGAGCTCCTCGAGCTGCTCGATGCTGGATATCTCAGCGACCGGGCGAGCGGTCGGGTCGAGCGTCGGGTCGGCGCTGTAGAGGCCATCGGTGCTGGTCAGCAGCACCAGCCGGTCGGAGCCGAGCAGGATCGCCACCTGAGCCGCCAGGAAGTCGTTGTCACCGAACGAGATCTCGTCGGTCGTCGTCGTGTCGTTCTCGTTGATCACCGGCACGACGCCCCAGTCGAGCAGCTTGCGCAACGTGTGGCGCGCGTTGAGGTAGTGCGTCCGCGCCGACATGTCGAAGAACGTCAGCAGCACCTGCGCGCTCGGCACGTCGCGCGCCGCCAGCAGCTCGTCGTAGGTCCTGTAGAGCTTCCCCTGGCCGACAGCCGAGGCAGCCTGCAGCTCCTCCATCGCGGCCGGCCGCGCCGGCAGGTCCATCAGCCGCATCCCGCGCGCGATCGCGCCTGAGGTGACCAGGACGACCTCGTCGCCGGCCGCATGCCGCGCCGCCACCGCGTCGCAGATCCGCGCGAGCACGTCCTCGCGCACCTCTCCCGTCGGGTCGGCCACGATGCTCGAGCCCATCTTCACGACTAGCGAAGCCATTGGCCGGGCAGCGTAGCCCGTCGCAAGATCTTGCACGTTTGTGTGGGCCAGAACCCCCACAAACGACGAACCAGCGCGTCTACCCCGGATCCAGCTCGAAGACCGTGCCCGCAATCTCGACGTCGTCGCCAGGCTCAAAGCCAGCCGACTCCAACATCGCGATCACGCCCATCCGCCGCAGCCGGTCCTCGACGTAGCGCTGCGCCTCCTCGTTCTCGAGGTCGTGGCGCGCCAGCAGCCGCTCCACGCGCATCCCCGTGACCCGGTAGCCGCCGGAGTCCGTGCGCTCGACGTTGAACGTGTCGTTGGCGCCCGGACGGTAGACCCGATGCTCCGCCACGACCTCGGCCGGCGCGACCACCGGCGCCTCATCCTCCGGAACCGCGCGCACGATCGCCGCCCGCAGCTCCTCGAGCCCCGTCCCGACTGCCGACGACGTCGCCACCACGTCCAACACCCGCTCGCCCGTCGGCTGGACCGCGCCGGCGACCAGCTCCTCGGCCGTCGCGTCGACCGCGGGCTCGGCGCCCAGACCAAGCCGCTCGCGCCACTCCCCGATCGCCGCCTCCACGTCCTCCGGCGCCACCAGGTCCGCCTTCGACAGGCACAGGATCCGCGGCAACTCCGCCAACCCGTGGCCATGCTCGCGCAGCTCCGCCTCGACGGCCGCGTGGTTCGCCACCGGATCCGAGCCGTCCAACGGCGCCAGATCCAGCACATGGACCAGGACCCGGCAGCGCTCCACATGGGCCAGGAACTCATGCCCCAGCCCCGCGCCCGCGCTAGCGCCCTCGATCAAGCCCGGGATGTCCGCCACCACCAGCTGCCGCTCATCCGCCTCGATCGTCCCCAAGACCGGCGACAACGTCGTGAACGGATAGCCGGCGACCTTCGGACGCGCAGCGGTCAGCCGCGCCAGCAGCGAGCTCTTGCCCGCGTTCGGCAGCCCGACCAGCCCAGCGTCGGCCAGCAGCCGCAGACGCAACTCCAGCCACCCCTCCTCGCCCGCCAACCCCCGCTCCGCCAGCCGCGGCGTCTGCCGTGTCGGTCCCGCGAACGCCTTGTTCCCCCTCCCACTCCGTCCGCCCTTCGCCACAACCGCCCGCTGCCCAGCCTCGGTCAGCTCCCAGCGCGCGCCCCGCTCCTCATCCTCGGCGACCGTCCCCGGCGGCACCAGCAGCTCCAACGGCTCCGCCGTCGCCCCATGCCGCTGCCCACCCTCGCCATGTCCCCCACGCTTCGCCTTGTAGTGCCCCCCACGGTGGAACTCGGAGAGATCGCGCCGAGATGGGTCGCAAACCAGCACCACATCGCCCCCCTCGCCCCCGTCCCCACCATCGGGCCCACCCTTCGGCACATGCGCCTCACGACGGAAGGACACGCAACCAGAACCCCCAGCACCCGCAGCTACGAAAATCCTGGCGCGGTCGTGGAACATCAGACGATCCTAGGCCGTAGAAGGGCGCCGCCTCCGCGGGTGGCGACGATTTTGCGTTCGCGCGCGCAGCTTGCGAGCACGTGAACCAAAATCGGAGACAGGACCCGCGGGCAGCCCCGCCGATCCCTAGCTACTCAGCAGCCGGCTCTACGGAGATGAAACGCCCGCGGTGCTTGGTCTTGAACTGGACCGTGCCCGGGCGGGTGGCGAAGATGGTGTCGTCCTTGCCGATGCCGACGCCGTCGCCCGGCTTGAAGCGGGTACCGCGCTGGCGGACGATGATCTCGCCGCCGGTGACTGCCTGGCCGGAGAAGACCTTGACGCCGAGGCGCTGGGCGTTCGAGTCGCGGCCGTTGCGGCTGGATCCAAGACCCTTCTTATGCGCCATCGCCGTCCTCCTTCTTCGCGGCCGGCTTCTTGGCAGCAGGCTTCTTAGCAGCGGGCTTCTTCTCGGCGGCCGGCTTGTCGTCAGCGGCCTTCGCCGCTGGCTTCTTGGCGGCGGGCTTCTTCGCCGGCGCCTTCTTCGGCGCGGACTCCGTCGCCTCGGCCTTCTTGGCCGGAGCCTTCGGCTTCTCGGCCGTCTCCGCCTTAGCCTCGGCCTTCGGCTTGTCGGCCGTATCGGCCTTCGCGGCAGCCGGCTTGCGGCTGAGCAGCTTGATCTCGCCGATCTCGAGCCGGGTGAGGTCCGAGCGGTGACCCATGCGCCGCTTGTAGCCGCGCTTCGGCTTGAACTTCAGGACGTGGATCTTCGGGCCGCGCTCGTGGCCCTTGACGACGGCCTCGACCTTGACCTTGTCGAGGTCCGAGCCGGCGAAGACCGCGTCGTCGGAGTCGCCACCCTTGAAGAGCAGCGGCTGCAGCGCCACCTTGGCGCCCTCGTCGTCGGGCATGCGATCGACGAGTAGGGAGTCCCCCTTCTCGACGCGGTACTGCTTGCCTCCGACTTTGACGATTGCGTACATGACTTAAAAAGGGCGCCCCAGGGGGAGCGCCGGCCAGGCCGTGTAGCGACTGGCTCAGTCCTTGTCGGCTGCGGCTTCGGCCTTCTTGCGCCGACCGCGTCCGCCGCGCCGTCCGCGACGCCGCGGCTGCTTGGAGTCGGGGTCCGACGCCTTCGGCGCGGAAGCGCCGTTGGACGGTGTCGCGTCGCTGATCTCGGCGCCCTCGACGAGCGTCGCCGAGGCGGCCGAGCGGGCGACCTTCTCGATCCGCACGAGCGTCTTCTTGCCGATCAGCCGGCCGGCCTTGGCGACCGAGATGACGTAGCCGTCGAGCTTCGCGACGGCGGCGTCCTCGTCGTACATGTGCGGCTCCTCGATCGTGACGAGCACCTCGTCGCCCTCGGCGAACGGCAGCGCGCGCTGCTCGACCTCCTCGCGCGATCCCTCCATCGAGACGGCGAAGTGGTCGAGCGGCAGCGCCTCGGAGCCCTCGAAGTGGAAGCTCTTGCCGGTCTCCTCCTCGATCTGCAGCAGCGGCCTGCCGACGCCGCCGGCGAGCAGCGCCGCGACGCGCGGGTGGATCTGGATCAGGTAGGCCTCCGGGTCGGGGCGCTCAGCGGCGAGCTCGCGCAGGCGACGCTCGGCGTCGATCGAGACCGACTCCTCGGACAGCACGACGCCCTCGCCGTCGCAGGTCGGGCAGGTCTTGGTGAGGATCTCGCGGACGCCCTCGGTGACGTTCTGACGCGTCATCTCGACCAGGCCGAGCGGCGAGATCTCGACGACGTAGGTCTTGGTGCGGTCCTCGTCGAGCGACTTGCGCAGCGTCTTGAGCACGGCGTCGCGATTGCGCGCCCGCGCCATGTCGATGAAGTCGATGACGATGATCCCGCCGATGTCGCGCAGCCGCAGCTGGCGGACGGCCTCCTCGGCGGCCTCGAGGTTGGTCTTGGTGATCGTGTCCTCGAGCCGGGCGCCCTTGCCGCGTCCGACGAACGAGCCGGAGTTGACGTCGATGACCGTCAGCGCCTCGGTGTAGTCGATGATCAGGTAGCCGCCGGAGGGCAGGTCGACGCGCCGGTGCAGCGTCGAGTGGATCTCCTTGTCGATCGCGTACTTCTCGAACAGCGGGACCTTCTTGTCCTCGTACAGCTCGAGCCGCGGCAGCAGCTCCGGCGCGGTGCGGTTGAAGAACGACTGCAGGCGATGGTGCTGCTGCTCGTCGTCGACGATCGCGCGGTCGAACTGCTTCGAGAAGATGTCGCGCACGACGCGGACCGACAGGTCGGCCTCCTGGAAGATCATCGCGGGCGCCTTCGCCTTCTCGGCGCGCTCCTGGAGCACCTCGTGCAGCTTGTGCAGGTACTTGATCTCGTGCTCGAAGTCGGCCCGCTTCGCGCCCTGGGCGGCGGTCCGGACGATCACTCCGCCCTCGCCCACCTCGAGGCCCTTGGCCTCGCGCCGCACGCGGTCGCGCTCCTTGTCCTCGAGCCGGCGCGAGACGCCGACGCCCTCGCCCTGCGGCGTGTAGACGAGGTAGCGGCCGGCGATCGACAGCTGCATCGAGAGGCGCGAGCCCTTCGACTTCAGCGGATCCTTGATCGCCTGGACGACGATCTCCTGGCCGGGCTTGAGCAGGTCGCCGATCTGACGGCCCTTGCCGCCGCCGCGCCCGCGGCGCGCGACCTCGACGCCCTCCATGACGATGTCGTCGGCGTGTAGGAAGCCGTTCTTGTCGAGCCCGATGTCGACGAACGCCGCCTCGAGCCCAGGCAGCACGTTGTCGACGCGGCCCTTGTAGATGTTGCCGACGATCGAGCGCGATCCGCGCCGCTCGACGTAGAGCTCGGCGACCTTCCAGTCGTCCTTGCGCTGTTGCGGCGGACGGCCTCCACGACCGTCGGCCTTTGGCTTGCCCTCCTCAGCGGAGAGCGTGCCCTCCGCCTCGAGGATGGCGACTCGCGTCTCGCCGCGGTCGGCTGTGACGAGCACTTGCTTTTTCAAAAGGTCCTCTTCTCATATGGCTAGGTCCCGGCCCTTCGCGAACGCCGTCTCGCGCGCATGCGCGTGGACGCTCTGCAGAAGTCCGAGAGCAATGAAGGTGGCGATGACCGAGGATCCGCCGTAACTCATGAGAGGCAGCGTGATGCCGGTGATCGGCATGATCCCAATGGTCATGCCCACGTTTATGAAGATCTGATGCATAAGCATTGCAAGAACGCCGGCCACGATCAGTGTTCCGAACAGATCCTTGGCCATCGTGAGGATGCGCAGCGTGCGCCAGATCAGCAGTGCGAACAGGGACAGCACTAGCGCCGCCCCCATGAATCCGAACTCCTCGCCGACGACGGAGAAGATGAAGTCGGTGTGGTGCTCGGGTAGGAAGTCGAGTTTGGTCTGGGTCGCCTGATCGCCGCGGCCGGTCTTGCCGCCGGCGCCGATCGCGACCTGCGATTGAAGCTGTTGGTAGCTCGCCTTCCCAGGGTCCTCGGACGGGCTCAGGAAGGCTGTGAGACGGTCCTGCTGGTAGGGCTGGAGCACCTCGACGCCGAGCGCGGGCGCGCCGATCAGGACGATCGCCACGGCGGTCGCGGCGAGCGCTCCGAGCGCCGCGAAATGGGTCCAGGGCGTGCCGGCGACGAAGAGGATCACGAGCGCGATCGAGATGTAGACCATCCCGGAGCCGAGGTCCTGCGAGATCACCAGCAGCGCCGGGATGAGCGCCAGCAGCATCACGATCGCCGTGGTGCGGCGGTCGCCGATCTGCCGGACGCGATCGACGATCACCGCCGACAGTGCGAGGATCAACAGGATCTTGCCGAGCTCGGAGAACTGCAGCTCGAAGAACCCGAGCTCGATCGCCCGGCCCGAGCCATTGGTGACCGCGCTGAACGCGAAGACGAGGACGATGCCGCCGATCAGGACGGCATAGATCTGGGCTTTCCAATCGCGCAAGCGCGTGTAGTCGAGCCGCGAGATCACCAGCATCAGGCAGAGGCCGATCGCCGCGAAGACGATCTGGCGGTAGAGGAAGTGGTGCGGACTGCCCGCGAAGTCGTCGCGAGTCGCCTCGCCGATCGTGTAGAACGAACATGCCGTCAGGCCGAGCACCGCCGCGAGCAGCAGCACGTCGATCCGGACGAAGCTCGGTCCCGAACGGTCGCGGAACTCGCGCACGGTGGCGCCGAGAGGGGTTGCCTGCATCAGTGGTCCACCCTACTCACCGGCTAGTCCTGCGCCGTCCCGGCGAGGACCTCGCCGTCGTCGTCGACGTCGAGCAGCGCGGTCAGGATCTGGCGCACGGCGGGCGCCGCGGTCTCGGCGCCGAATCCGCCACGCTCGATCGTCGCCGCGACCACATAGCGCGGGTTCGGGTACGGGGCGAGCGCGACGTACCAGGACTGATCGCCCTGCGGCGTCTCGGCGGTGCCGGTCTTGCCGGCGATCTCGACCGGGAAGGTCTCGAAGACAGGCGTCGAGGTTCCGCCCGGCTCGTTGGCCGCCGAGTAGAGGCCGTCGAGGATCGCCTGGCGATACTCGGGCGCGACGTCCACCCGTCGCGCAGGCGGGGTTGCCAGCTCCTGCAGCACGCGGCCGGTCGAATCCTCGATCCGCAGGCCGAGATGCGGCTTGACGACCTTGCCACCGTTCGCGATCGTGGCATAGGCGATCGCCATCTGGAGCGGGTTGGTCAGCAGGTCGCCCTGGCCGATCGAGAAGTTGACGTTGTGACCGACGGTCCAGCGCTCCTTGGTGAGGCCGCGCTCGTACCAGTCGTTGCGCCACTCGGGCGTCGGAACGCGGCCGATCTGCTCGTTGGGCAGGTCGATGCCGGTCTCGCGGCCGATGCCGAGCTTGTGCGCCCAGCGCTGGATCAGCAACCCGTCGCCGCTGCTGTCCGCCTCCTGGCCGAGCAGGTAGAAGTAGACGTCGCTGGAGACCGACAGCGCACGGCGCAGGTCGACCGGGCCGTTGACCGTCCTCCCCGCGTTGATGAAGTCGATGTCGCCGATCCGGATCGAGCCGCCGTCGTTGACGACGTCTCCAGTACCGATCAGGCCACCCTCGAGCGCGGCGGTCGCCGTGACCAGCTTGAACGTGGAGCCGGCAGGGTAGTTGCCCTGGATCGCCCGGTTGAGGAGGGGCTTCCCAGCCTCCTCGGACTCCAGCGCCTTGTACTCGGCCGCTGTGAACGGGCGTGAGAAGAAGTTCGGGTCGAACGACGGCGCGCTGCCCAGCCCGACGACCTCGCCACTGTCGACGTCCATCGCCACGAATCCGCCGAGGCGTCCCGTTAGCGCCGCCTGACCCGCCTCTTGGACGTCGAGATCTAGCGCCAGCCGCAACTGGCGCCCCTGCTCAGGCGCCCAGGCCTTCAGCTGCTCGCCGCGAACGCGACCGAGCGCGTCGACCTGGACGCGCGTCGCGCCGTTGCGACCGCGCAGGAAACGGTCGTACTGCGCCTCGATCCCGTCCTTGCCGACGATGTCGCCCATCGTCGCGTCCGGGAAGCGGCCGCTGTCCAGCTGCTCCTGGCTGATCTCGCGGCTATAGCCGAAGAGGTGCGCGCCGGTCTCGCCCTGGGGGTACTGACGGACGAAGACCCGCTCCGGCTCGACGCCCGGGAAGTCGGCGCGATGCTCGAGCAGGTAGGCGACCACGTCGTAGTCGACGTCCTGCTTGACGGTCGCCATGGCGTAGGGAAGCTCGCGCAGCTGCTTCTCGACCCGGCGCTCGATCCCGCGCGGGCGCATGTCGAGCACGCGCGCCAGCCTCGCGTAGACCTCACGGCGCTCGGCCTCGCTGTCGGGCAGCAGCTTCGGCGACACCTTGACCGCGAGCGCGACGCGGTTCTCGACGAGCACCCGCCCGTCGCGATCGACGATCTCGCCGCGCGGCGCCTGGACCTTGATCTGGCGAATGCGGTTGTCGTTGGCCTCGGCGCGGTAGGTGTCGCCGGAGAGCACCTGCAGGTACCAGAGGCGGAAGAAGACGAACGCGAAGGCGAGCAGCGCGATCCCGCCGAGGATCGCCACGCGCATCGCGAGCTGCGGCGTCAGCGAGGGCCTGTCGCCCGGGTCGAGATACATCCTCAGACCTCCAGCCCGCGCAGGCCGATCGGACCCGCCTCGCGCGGAGCGCGGCGGCGGCGGCGCAGGTCGAGCGGATCGACGAGCAGCACCGGGCGCAGGACGCGGCGGCAGATCGCGAACACCGGCAGCGCGAGGATCGCGCCGAGGATCGTCGTCGCGACCATCTCGCGGACGACCAGCCAGCTCACCGTCGCGCCGACGTCGAGCATGAACGAGACAGCCGCGTAGGCGAGCACCCAGGCGAAGGTAGCGACCGCGCCGACCGGGATCGGCATCAGGCCGTGCGCCGGGTCGCGGACCTCGCGATAGCGCCCGGCGCCGTAGCCGACGGCGGTCAGCACCAGCGACGAGGCGCCCATCGTCTGACCGACGAGCAGATCGAGCAGCAGGCCCGTTGCGAAGCCCATCGCCGCGCCCGGGATCGCGCCGGCGTAGATCGCCACCGCGGCCACAACGAGCGGCACGAGATCGACGTAGGCGCCGAACACACGACCGCTGCCGAGGCCGGAGACCTGGAGGATCACCGTGGCCAGCGCAAGCGCGCCACAGCGCAGGAACGCGCTCGGGGTCGGCCTCACTGGGGCGGAGCTCCGGCCTGAGTGCTGACGCCGCGGTTGGTCAGGACTTGAACGTAGTCGATGCCGCGGATATCGGCGAACGGCTTGACGTGGACACGCTGGAACTGCTCGGCCTCCTGGGGATCGACCTCCGTCACCCGCCCGATCGCGA
This sequence comes from Thermoleophilaceae bacterium, assembly GCA_035715585.1. GTDB lineage: Bacteria > Actinomycetota > Thermoleophilia > Solirubrobacterales > Thermoleophilaceae > JAAYBF01. The sequence goes on along the minus strand of DASTKX010000028.1, from coordinate 1,214 downwards.
TCCCACGCGGAAAGATCGACTCGAGGCCGTCGGACTCGAACCCGCTCGTCACGACCGTCGTGCCCTCGGTGACGCGGCGGCCCTTGGCGATGTAGTCGAGCAGCAGGTCGTTGGGGTCGCCGACGACCGGGTGGACCATCCCGGTGGCGCCGTTCGGCATCACCTGCGCCGAGACGCTGCTCGACGAGTCGGTGATCAAGGTCACCTCGGCGCTGCCGCCGGTGACGTCGGTGATCTTGCCGACGAGACCGCCGGCCGCGACGACCGGCTGGTTGCGGCGGACCCCGTCGTTCGACCCCTTGTCGATCTTCAGCGTCGAGTACCAGACGGTCGGCGAGCGCACCATCACCCGCGCGCCGACGGGCTCGGTCTCCTGCGGGTAGCCCTCGCTCTCGCTCAGGCCGACCAGCGCGCGCAGCTCGCGAACGTCGTGGCGGGCGGTCTCGGCGACGCCGAGCTGGCGGCGCAGCTGCTCGACCTCGGCGCGGAGGTCCTCGTTCTCGCCCTTCGCGTCGATCGTGTCGCCGAACCAGCCGAAGAGGTCGCGAACCGGCTTCAGCGCGCGGCTGGCGCCGGTCTCGAGCGGCGCGAACGCCTCCTGCGCGCCGCGCTGCAGCGTGTGGAAGACGCCGCCTCCGCCCTCGCCGAAGTAGGCCGTAAGCATGCCGATCGAGAGCACGACGAAGATCGCGAGCGCCGCCCTCCTACGGCGGATCACCTTGCTGTCGAACATGTCCGGACTCGCCCGGCGCCGTGCTTAGCGGCGCCGACCGTTTCGGGAATGCTTGTTCGCGCGGTGAATTGCCTCGAACTCCTCGAGGCTGCGTCCCGAGCCGACCGCTACGCAGGTGAGCGGGGACTCGGCGAGGTGGGCCGGCATCTGGGTCTCGTCGCGCAGGCGCTCGTCGAGCCCCTGCAGCAGCGCGCCGCCGCCAGCGAGCATGATGCCGCGGTCCATGATGTCCGAGGCCAGCTCCGGCGGGGTGCGGTCGAGCGTCTCCTTGACCGCGTCGATGATCGCCTGCAGCGGCTCCTCGAGCGCCAGGCGAACCTCCTCGCTGGTCAGCACGACCGTCTTCGGCAGCCCGGAGACGAGGTCGCGGCCGCGGATCTCGGCCTGCATCTCCTCGCGCAGCGGGAACGCCGAGCCGATCTCGAGCTTGACCTCCTCCGAGGTCTGCTGCCCGATCATCAGCTTGTACTCGCGCTTGACG
>DASTKX010000027.1:0-2178 GCA_035715585.1 Thermoleophilaceae bacterium | reverse complement strand
CCATAGACGCCGCCCGGCTGGACGATGACGATCGGCGCGCCGCTCGCGATCCGGTCCTCGGCGATCTCGTGGGCGAGCGTCTTGGTGCGCTCGTACTCGCTCGGGAAGCCGGTGTCGCGGCGGAAGCCCTCCTCGACGACCTGGCCGTGGGTGTCGCCGAAGACGGCGCACGTCGAGACGTAGACGATCCTCGGGACGCCGGCCGAGAGCGCCGCGTCCAGCACGCGCTCGGTACCGGCGACGTTGGACTCGAACATCGCCGCGTGCTCGGACTTCGGGACGCCGACCTTGTAGACCGCCCCGGCGTGGATCGCCGCCTCGGCGCCCGCCATGCCCTTGGCGATCGCCGCGTCGTCGGAGAGGTCGCCCTCGACCAGCTCGCAGCCCAGCTCGCGCAGCGCGGTCGCCTTCTCCGGCGAGCGCACCAGCGCCACGACGTCGTCGCCGCGCTCCCGCAGCTGGCGCGCGACGTGGCCGCCGATGAACCCTGTTCCCCCCGTCATGAAGATCTTCATCCGGCGATCCTAACCACCGCTTAGACTGGTCGATGGATGGATCGAGGACGCAACGGACGCACAGGCCAAAGCCGCTACGGCGAGGGCCAGCGGACGCCGCGCGCGCGTCAGCGTGCGCTCTGCATCGCGGCCGGTCCGGAGGAGGCCGACCTCGGCGAGCTGCGCGAGCTGCTGCGCACCGCCGGCGCGGCGGTCGTGGGGGAGATGACGCAGAAGCGGCCGGAGCCCGACCCCGACCGCTACTTCGGCAAGGGCAAGCTCGCGGAGCTGAAGCAGGCGGTCCAGGATGCCGACGCCAACCTCGTCGCCTGCGACGACGAGCTGCTGCCGCGCCAGGAGCGCAACCTCGAGCAGGCGGTCGGCGTGCCGGTGATCGACCGCACGGCGATCATCCTCGACATCTTCGCCGACCACGCGCACAGCGCCGAGGGGATGCTCCAGGTCGAGCTGGCGCAGCTCGAGTACAACCTCGCGCGCATGCGCGGCCTGTGGACCCACTTGGAGCGCTTGGGCGCGGGAATCGGCACCAGGGGCCCGGGTGAGAGCCAGATCGAGACCGACCGTCGCCTGGCGCGCGACCGGATCGCCGCGCTGAAGCGCCGGCTCGACCACCAGCACGGAACCCGCCAGGTGATGCGCCGCGAGCGCGACCGCGCGGCCCTGCCGACCGTGGCGCTCGCCGGCTACACCAACGCCGGCAAGTCGACGCTGCTCAACGCGCTCACCGGCGCCGAGGTCGGGGTTCGCGACCGGCTCTTCCACACGCTGGACCCGACGACGCGCTCGTTCGAGATCGCCGGCCGGACCTACCTGCTGACCGACACCGTCGGCTTCATCCGCAAGCTGCCGCATCAGCTCGTCGACGCCTTCGGCGCGACGCTCCAGGAGGCGCTCGAGGCCGACCTGCTGCTGCACGTCGCCGACGCGTCGGCGCCCGAGGAGGAGCTGGCCGAGATGCTCGAGGCGGTCGAGGACGTGCTCGCCGAGATCGGGGCGGGGGAGCGGCCACGCCTGTTCGCGCTCAACAAGGTCGACCTGCTCGACGACGAGCGACGCCGCGAGCTGAGCTTCCGCTTCCCGGACGCCGTTCAGGTGTCCGCCGAGACGGGGGAGGGCCTCGAGGCGCTGCGTGAGGCCGTCGAGGCGCGCTTCCTGTCGAGCCTGCGGCGGATGGACCTGCTCGTGCCCTACGAGGAGGGCGGCCGTCTCTCCGAGCTCCACGACCTGGCAGGCGAGATGGAGCGCGAGGACACCGCCGACGGCGTCCGCGTCCGAGCCCGCGTTCCGGTCAGCGCGGCGTCGCGCTTCGAGCGCTTCGAAGCCAACGGCGCCGCCGCGAACGGGGCCGGATGAGGCTGCGCTTCGCGCGGCTGACCGAGACCGCCGCCGCCCCGACCCGCGCACACGACGACGACGCCGGCTACGACCTACGCGCGTCGGAGGCTGCGACGCTGCCGCCCGGTGGGCGCGCGAGCGTCGGGACCGGCGTCGCCGTCGCGATCCCCGACGGCCACGCCGGGTTGGTGCTGCCGCGCTCCGGGCTTGCCGCACGGCACGGGATCTCGCTCGTCAACGCGCCCGGGCTGATCGACGCCGGCTACCGCGGCGAGGTTCGCGTGCTGCTGCTGAACACCGATCGCGAAGCGAGCTTCGACGTCGCGCC
>DASTKX010000026.1:0-2316 GCA_035715585.1 Thermoleophilaceae bacterium | reverse complement strand
GAAGACGGAGATCAGCGAGCCACCGAAGCCGAGGCCGATCAGCGCGTCGATCGCGTCCTTCTGATCGACGTCGAACATGCGCAGGATGCCGTAGTAGCCGGCGACGCCGAGCAGCGCCAGGCCGGCGACGAGCATGCCGGTTACGGCGCCGCCCTTGAACGCGACGTTGAGCGCGTTGCCGATGCCACCGCGCGCCGCCTCGGCGACACGGGCGTTGGCGCGCACCGACACGTTCATGCCGATGAAGCCGGCCGCGCCGGAGAAGGCGCCACCGATCACGAAGCCGATCGCGGTCTCGATGTCGAGCGCGATCGCCAAGATGATCGCCAGGATCACGGCGACGATGCCGATGATCTGGTACTGGCGCTTCAGGTATGCCTGAGCGCCCTCCTGGACCGCGAAGGAGATCTCCTGCATGCGGTCGTTGCCGGGCGACTTGGCGAGCAGCCAGCGCGTCGTCGCGAGGCCGTAGACAACGGCCGCGGCGGCGCATACGAGCGCAACGAGTACGCCGTGGTCGGTGAGAAAGTCGGTCAAGGGAGTCCTCCGTAGGGGTCTTCGGTAACGGGCTGGCTCGGGGGCCGCGCGCAGGCTGCGCGCGTCATTGCTTCAGATGCAAAAGCCGCCCGGTCGAAAGCGGCGGGCAGTCTATCGGCCGCCCCGGCGAGATGCGGGCTGGGTCAGCTGCCGGGGGTCCAGATCTTCGCCCGCGCCTTCGCGCGCTCCGCCTCCTCGGCGGCGGCCTTGTCGGCGGCGGGATCGCCCGTCGGCGCCGGTTGGCCTGGCTGGGCGCTCGGCGCGGGAGCCTCTCCTCCACCCTGCGCCTCACGGGCGAAGGCCATCTGAAGCTGCGACAGGGCCGGCGAGATCTGCTCGCCGACCTCGGCCGGCAGCAGCGGCAGCAGCGCCCGCACGGCCTCGATCGCGATCTGCGCCTGGCCGAGATCGCGCTCGGCCGCCGGATCCTCGCCCGGAGCGGCAGCCAGCCCGAGCCGGCGCGCGCCGAGGTTGACGAGCGTCACCGCGGTCTGAACCACGACGTCCTCGACTCGGATGTTGCGCATCTGCTCCTCGAGCGCGGCCTGCAGCTCGGCCTCGGTCGGCTGTCCCTGCGGCGCGCCGGGACCGGCGCCGGCTGGTGGCTGTCCACTCTGCTCGTTCATGCCCTGACCTCCGGATTCGCGTATGTACGGCCCGCCGTCTCGACCTCGGCGGCGAACACCTCCTGCATCGTGGCGCCGCCGGCGAGCAGGCGTCGCTGGCGCTGGGAGCCGTTCTCCGCGCCCAACGCCGGCTCGATGCCTAGCGCGGCGCGCGCCGGCGCGGTCCACGTAAGCAGCCGCTCGCCGATCGCCGCCGACGGATACTCCTCGATCCGCTCCAGGTCGAGCATCTGGCCGTCGAGCCCGTAGCGAATCGCGCGCCAGAGGTTCTCCTCGACGAGCCTCGGCGGCGGATCCTCGAATGGGGCGCCGTCGTCGTAGTCGAGCGCCGCCTGGGCGACGCAGGCGACGATCAGCCCGGCGAGCGCGCTCGACGCCTCGGCGTCGGACTGCGCGTCGCAGATCCGCACCTCGACGGTGCCGTAGGCGTGGTGCGGGCGGACGCTCCACCAGAGCTGGGTGTGCTCGACGATCGAGTTGGTGCGGACGAGCATGTCGACGAAGTCGCCGTACGTCTGCCAGTCGCCGAACGGGTCGGGGATCCCGCAACGCGGAAAGCTCTTCGTGAAGATCTGTGTGCGCGCCGTGTGCAGCCCGGAGTCGCGCCCGTCGAGGAACGGCGAGTTGGCGGAGATCGCGAGCAGCTCCGGCAGCAGCGCGCGCATCCGGTCGCAGACCGCGATCGCGCGATCGGCCCCGCGCACGCCGACGTGGACGTGGAGGCTGAAGGTGTTGTTGCGCCAGGCGACGTACTTCAGCCCCTCTTCGACACGGTGGTAGTGGTCGGTGTCGATGATCTGCTGCTCCTGCCACGGGCTCCAGGGATGGGTCCCAGTGGCGGCGAGGCGGGCGCCGCGTTCGGCGGCGAGCGCGAACAGGCGGGCGCGGGCGTCGCGCTGGGCGGCGACGGCGTCGGCGAACGTGGCGCCGCGCCCGGAGCGGATCTCGATCTCGGACTCGATCAGCTCGCCGGCGACGGCCTCCGCCAGCACCGGATCGTCCTGGGCGACGTCCGCCAGCTCGCCGTAGCGCTGGGCCAGCGAGAGGGTCTCCGGATCGAGGATCTGGAACTCCTCCTCGAGTCCGACGGTGAAGTCATCGGAGGCCTCGAAGACCTCACGCGCGCGGGCCATGTCCAGCATGGTCAGGTCAG
>DASTKX010000025.1:0-12130 GCA_035715585.1 Thermoleophilaceae bacterium | reverse complement strand
GCGGCAGCGCGCGAACCGTCGCGCGCAGGTTGCCCTGCTCCGACGCCAGCGCTCCGGTCGTGACGTTGAGGTTGACGATCAGGTCCTGCAGCGTGGACTCGCGCCCCTCGAGCTCACGTGAGACGCGCGCGCCGCCGCGGATCAGCTTCGACAGGTCGTGTGGCTCGACGCCGAGCAGCGCCTGGTTGACGACGGCCAGCCCGCGCAGCGCGCCCGGCGCGTACCGCAGCGACCGGTTGCCGGCCTCGGCGGCCGTCTGGCCGCGCACGTCGGGGTCCTGGGTCGCGTCCTCGGCGGCCGTCGGCTCGCCGGAGATCGCCTTGCCGTAGCCCTGGACGAGCGTCTGGAGATCCTTGCGCGCGTCGGTCTTCAGCGCGCCGAGCACCTGGTCGAGCTGCACCGGCGCGGCCGTCTGCGCAATCGGGACGGTGTCGCCGGAGTCGAGCTGGCGACCCTCGGGCGTGCCGGGCTCGAGGTCGACGAAGAAGTTGCCCTCGAGGAAGATCCGCGGCCGGATCTTCAGCTCCGCGTCGGAGCGGATCGGCAGCGCCTCGTCGTCGAGCTCCATCGTGACCAGCGACGCCGTCGAGTCGTCGCCGGCCGCCTCGACCTTCGTCACCCTGCCGACCTCGACGCCGGCGATCCGCACCGGCGAGCGCAGGCCGACGTTGGCGGCGTCGGCGAAGACCGCCTTCAGCTCGTAGCCGGAGCGGAACGGCACGCCGTTGAACGCGACGAACAGCCCGACGAGCAGCACGGCCAGGGTGAGCGCGCCGGCGACGACCTTCGAGACGCCGCGGCGGTTCCAGGGGTAGCCCTCCTTCATCGCGCCTCCCCCCCGGTGGCGGACAGCGACGGTCCGCTCTGGCCGCTGGTCTGGGTGCCCTGGTTGCCAGGCAGGTTGCCGATCGTCGTCCTGCCGACGACGTAGTCCTCGTTGCCGGCCTCGCACTCGCGTGGCTGGCCGGGCGCCGCGGTGTTCGGGTAGGGGTTCGAGTGGAGGTGGTTGTCGACCCCGGGACCGTTGGCCGGCGCGCTCGACGGCGTGCCCTCGGAGTTCGGCCCGACCGGCGTCGCGACGATGATGAAGCGCTGCCAGGTGCCGTTCGAGTCGCCCTCGGAGAGCAGGCTCGAGATGTTGCGGAACCACAGCGTCGGGTAGTTGCAGACGGTCTGCGCCGGGGTAAGGAAGGCGACCGTCGGCTTCAGCACCTTCGTCGTGTCGCGCAGCCGGCGAACGCCGAGCGGGACCAGCGGATCGTCGGCGAACTCGGCCAGCGCGTCGAAGACGTTCGCCAGCTGGCGGTTGAGCGGCGGCGTCTTCGGCAGCGTGCGCGTCCCGATCTCGAGCGCGTCGGCGAGCACCGGCGCCGAGCTCGGCAGCGTGCGGAACCCGGGCCGGAGCTCGCGCAGCAGCGCCGTCGAGTTGCGCACGAACGGCCGCTGGGTCGGGAACTCGGCCGTGCCGACGGCGAACGTCCGCGGCGACTCCGAGATCGTCTCCTGGATGAACGGCCGCGCGACGCCGGCGAGCGCGGCGAAGGTGGTGTCGAGGTTGGCGAACAGCGCCGCCTGGGTCTCGGCGACCGGCGCCACCTCGGCGGCGGTCGCCCCGAGCGCGCGGAACAGGCGGTCGAGCCGCGTGCGCGGATCGGCGAGGTTGGCCATCACCGGCTCGATGTCGGTGACCAGCGGCCGCAGGCTGCCGATCGCCTCGTTGAGATCCGAGCCGCGCCCGGCGAACCCGGTGCCGAAGCCCTGCAGCGAGAGCTGGATCCCGCGCCGGGTGCGGGTGTCGAACATGTTGAAGAGCTCGTCGATCTCGACCGGCAGCGGCTGCGCCTGGGCGATCGGCACGGTCGCGCCCTCCTCGAAGCCGGCACGCGAGCTGCCGGGCGTCAGCGCGACGTACTTCAGCCCGAGCGCCGAGACCGGCCGGACTACGAACGTCGAGTCGATCGGCAGCGGGTCGAGATCGGCGTCGAGCTTCATGTCGATCTGCGCGACGCCCTTGCCGTCGTCGCCGGCGACGGCCGAGACGCCGGTCACCGCGCCGACGCGCGCGCCGCCGATCCGGACCTCGTTGCCCGGCACGAGGTTGGCGGCGTTCGGCAGCCGCGCCTCGAGCTCGTAGGTCGGCACGAACGGCAGCCCCGAGTTCGCGTTGTAGGAGAGGAAGATCGCGACGAGCACGACGAGCAGCGTCACCGCGCCGATCAGCACCGGATTCGCGGCCAGGCCCTGGCGCTGGCGCGGGCTCATCGGCTCGCTCCGAACAGGTAGTCGAGCAGCGGATCGGCGACTCCGTCGAGAGCCGGCGACGGCCCCGCCGCCCCCTCGCGGATGCGGTCGACGTTGCGCTCGCCCTCGACGGCGACCTGGTCGGCCAACCGCCGCGCCGCCGGATCGCCGCCGGCCGGCACGCTGCCGGCAGAGGAACCACTCCGGCCGCCGCGCATCGTGCCGAGCTTCGACAGGTTCGCGAGCGCGGGAGCGAGGTCGTCGGCGCCCGCGCTCGTCGCCCGCGTCTGGGTGAAGTTCGAGTTGCAGCCGCTCGCCGGCTGCGTCGCATAGAGAGCGCAGAGGTTGACGCTGAGCCCGGCGCGCAGGTAGTGGCCGATGCCGTCGAAGCCGTTGATCGCGAGCGTCTGGAAGAACAGGTAGTCGGCCAGCCGCTCGATCCCGCCGGTCTTGTCGAACGACGCTGTGAGCTTGTCGAGGTTGGTCGAGAGCGGCTTCGCCTGGCGCGCGAAGTCGCCGAGGTCCTGGATCAGCGGTCGCGTCTCGATCAGCGCCGGCCGGCCGGTGACGGTCGCCTTGCCGAGACTGACCAGCGACGGCGTCGCCGCGCTCGAGAACGGGCCGATCTGCTCGATCAACCGCGACAGCGCGGGTCCGGCGAGTCGCAGGTCGCGCGCGACCGGGGCGCCCTGGTCGGCGAAGCCCTCGAGGTCGGCCATCAACGGCCGCAGCTCACGCAGAAAGCCCGGCAGGCGCTGGATTCCCAGCTCGATGTCGTCGCTGCGCTCGGCGGTCGCCTGACCGGTCGCGTTGGCGTTGCGGATGAAGCCGGCGACGCGCTCCTTCTCGCGCGCCAGCGGCGCCAGCGCCGTGTCGGAGTCGCGCGCCAGGTTCGCCAGCACGCGGTTCTGACGGGCGAGGATCGCCAACACGCGATCGGTCTCGCGCAGCGCCGGGTTGGCGCGCCGGATCAGCTCGTTGAGGTCCTCGCCACGACCCGCGAGGCCAGCGCCGAGCTCGTCGAGCAGGATCGTCAGCCGCTCGCGGAACGGCAGCCGCATGATGTCGTTGATCAGGTCGAGGTCGACCGGCGAGCTGGTCCGCGCGAGCGGCAGCAGGTGCTGGCCCTCGCCGTCGCCCTGCTCGATCTGCTCGAGCGGTGGCGAGCTGGCGTCGCCGGGATCGCACTCGACGTACTTCTCGCCGATCAGCGATTGCGGGCGGATCGTGCAACGCGCGTCCTGGTGAAACGGCGTGAAGCCGTCGACGTCGATCGCCAGGACCACGGCGGCCTTGTTCTCCGCGGTCACGTCGAGCGACTCGATGGTCCCGACGCGCGCTCCCGCGACCTTGACGTCCTCGCCCGGGACCGCCGCCGAGACGTTGTCGAAGATCGCGCGCACGCGGTAGCCGTCGTCGGAGCCACCGGCGCCGACCGCGATCAGCGCGACCACCACGAGCGCCGCCAGCGCAAAAGCTGTGACGAGCCGCCGCATCAGCCGCCAGGAGGACTGGTCGAGGGATCGCAGCCCGGCGCGGCGACGGGCGCCGAGCCGTCCGGCGGCGGCTGCATCGCGCCGCCGGGGCAGCGCCGGAACTGCAGCTTCTCGAAGCCGTCGAGGCGGTTCGCCGGCGTGACCGGCGTCAGCAGGCCGGTGACGTCGTTGACGCTGAACGGGCTGAACATCGGCTGGATCCGCGCGTAGTGGCCGTTGGCGTCGTAGGCGGCCGCGGCCTGGCCGAACTTCGTGAACCAGCCGGCGAGGTCGGGGGTGTACTGGCGCAGCGTGTCGACGACGTCGCCTGAGCGGTTCATCGTCCGGATCGCTCGCGGGAAGACGGTGCTCGTCAGCTGCTCGAGCCGCGGCAGCTTGGCCGTCAGATCGATCAGGTCGTTGTTCGGTCCGGGCGTGCTGATCAGCACGCGCAGATCGCGGATCGTCGGCTCCGCGTCGGCGACCAGCGGCCTCACCTTGCGCAGGAACGGCGCGAGCTCGACGGTCGCGGGCTTGCTCGCCGCGACCAGCGGATCGAGGTCGTCGAGCGTCGAGCGCAGGTTCACGAAGGTCGTGTTCGCCTTGCGCAGCGAGCCCGGCAGCAGATCGAGCGCGCGCGCCAGCGACTGGCTCTCGTCGCCGATCGCCGCCGCCGTCGTGTTCGCGTTGCCGACCAGGCTCGCCAGCTCGCCGCGCCGCTGCGCGACGGCGCGCATCACCCGCGACGTGTCGACGAGGAAGCGATCGAAGACGCCGTCGTCGTAGACCAGCTCGCGCGTCAGGCGCGACGTCGAGCTGAGCGCCGGGCTGAGGTAGCGCAGCGCCTCGTTGGCCTGCTTCGAGCGACCGCCGTAGTAGGTCGCCTGGCCGGCGATCAACTGCTGCAGGCCACGGCGCGTCTTGGGGTCGAAGGTGTTGAAGAGCTCGTCGAGGTCGACCGGGGCGGCCGTCTCGTCGACGCCGATCCGCCCGCCGTCCGGGATCTCGGTGGCGTTGTCCGGTCCGGGCGCCAGCGCCACGAAGCGGTTGGCGATCCCCGACAGCGAAGGCGCGCGGATCGTCGCCGTCGTCCCACGGTGCAGCGGGGCCAGCTCGTCGTCGACCTTCAGCTCGACGACGGCCTGCGAGCGACCGTTCAGGCCGATGTCCTCGATCGTGCCGATCGGCCGCCCGCCGACCCGCACCTGGTTGCCCTTGACGAGCTGCCCGGCATTGTCGAACACCGCCGTTACGCGGTAGCCGCCGTCACCGCCGAACATCAGCAGCACGACCAGGACCGCCGCGCCGATCAGAGCGGCGAGTGCCACGAAGCGCGCTGGACCAACCCCGCGATCTGCGGAATCGGATGCTGGGGTGAGCTTCGCTCCCTCGCTGGTCAAATAACGGTCCCGGAAAGATCGGCACCGCCCGCACTGGGCAGTATGACCTCTCTAGTACCCGCTTGCGCCAGTTCGCAGTCCCTCGTTCAGCGGCGCGAGAGGCGAGCCTGGCAAGGAAGCAGGGGGCCGTGGGGGGGCCCGCCCCGCGAGGCTCCCGATGACACAGCCAGGCGACGCCTATCGCGTCGCTGAGTTACTCCATTCCGAGGGGTCCGCGTGCCTCACCGGAGAGGAACTGGCGGACGAACTGGTTCGGCGAGTTGAACAGCTCGCTGGCCGGGCCCGACTCGACGATGCGGCCCTTCCAGAGAACCGCCAGGTAGTCGGCGACACGGCGGGCGCTCATGATGTCGTGGGTGATCACGACGTAGGCGCCGCCGTTCTCCGCGTGCACCTCCTGGATCAGCTCGCAGAGCAGCGCCGTGCGGACCGGGTCGAGGCCGGAGTCGGGCTCGTCGAAGAGCACGATCTGCGGATCGAGCACGAGCGCGCGGGCGAACCCGGCGCGCTTGCGCATGCCGCCCGACAGCTCGTTCGGCATCTTGTCGAGCGCGCCGGCGAGGCCGACCTCGCGCAGGCGACGGTTGCAGATCTCGGCGATCTCCTCCTCGCCCTTGTCGGTGTGCTGGCGCAGCGGGAACGCGACGTTGTCGAAGACGTTCATCGAGCCGAACAGCGCGCCGTCCTGGAACAGCACGCCGAACTTCTTGCGCATCTCGAACAGATCGTCGTCGGGCATGTTCGGCACCGACTCGCCGTGAACGAGGACGTCGCCCTCGTCCGGGTAGAGCAGGCCGACCATGTGCTTGATGCAGACCGACTTGCCGGTTCCCGAGGGGCCGATGATCATCGAGATCTGGCCCTCTGGGATGCCGAAGTTGAGCCCGTTGAGAACCGTGTTGCGGCCGAACGACTTCTTGACGTCGATGAACTCGACGGCGTCGGTCGAGCCGTGCTCGCGGTTGACGCCCTCGTGCCACTGGTAGGGGTGCTCGCCCTCGCGCGTCTGGTCGAGGATGTTCGCCGGGATCTCGTGGTGCGGCTCGGAGGTCATCGGCGACCGGCCGGCGGTCTCCTGGGCGATCGCGTCGGCCGACCGCTGGTCGGCCGCCGGTACGGGGTCGGCGCCGGTCTCGGCCTCGACCTCGTCGATGTAGTCGTCGTCGCGCTGATCGTCAGACACCTGTGTCTCCTCCTCGGCCCGTCATCCGCCGATCGGCGCTCGCGGGTTGGTACCCCAGAATACTTGCGTGCCGAGCATGCCCACGACGTGCACGAGCACCGTGTTGAGCACCATCGACTTGGCCGTCGCCGTGCCGACCCCGACCGGTCCGCCGCTCGCCGTATAGCCGTAGTAGCAGCCGACGAGCACGATCACGGTCGCCATCGCCATCCCCTTGATCGTGCTGTAGAGCAGATCGGGAGGGTTTTGGAACATCCAGAAGATCAGGGAGTACCCCCCTGAGGAGACCTCGCCGATCTGTTGCACCACCGCCAGGTAGCTGGCGAAGAAGCCGGCGCCGACGGCGGCGATGTACATGAACGGGAGCACCAGCCACGCCGCCAGCAGGCGCGTCGAGCAGAGGAACGTGAGCGAGCTGATCCCCATCACCTCGAGCGCGTCGATCTCGTCGGAGATCCGCATCGCGCCGATCTCCGCGACCAGGCCGGTGCCGACCTTCGCCGACATCATGTAGCCGAAGGCGTATGGCAGGACCTCGCGCAGCTCGCACCACGCGGCGAAGAAGCCAGCGTAGGCCGGCGCGCCGAGCGCCCGGTTGAAGTACGCCGCCTCGATGCCGCAGGTCAGCCCGAGGATGAACGCCATCCCCCAGATGACGAGCGCCGAGCCCAGGATCAGGATGCCGGCCTGACGCAGCGTCTCGCCGAAGAAGCGCAGCGCGCGGCCCTCGAAGACCTCCGCCATCACCCGCCAGGAGAACTTGGCGATGTCGCCGAGCGAGGACAGCAGGTCGCGTCCGACGTCTAGCCAGGATGCGGGCATTACTTGATCACCGAGATCTCAGGATGGGTCGCCAGCAGGGTTTGGGTGAAGACGTAGTTGAACGCGAAGATCCCGAGGAACTCGACCACGACGGCCTGGTTGACCGCCTTTCCGACTCCCTCGGCGCCTCCGGACGCAGTCATCCCTTTGTAACAGGAGACGATCGCGATGATCGCGCCGAACAGGGTCGTCTTGAGCACCGACCCCCACAGGTCGGTCGTCGTCGCGTTCGTCAGCAGCGTCGCGAAGAACGGCCCCAATGGCGCGTCGAAGGTCAGCGTGGCCAGCACGCCGCCGAAGATGCCGAAGATCATCGCGAAGATGTTGAACAGCCCGGTGACGATCATCAGCGACAGGAAGCGCGGCACGACGAGGTTCTTGATCGGGTCGACGCCGAGCACCTGCAGCGCGTCGAGCTCCTCGCGGATCTTGCGCGCGCCGAGATCGGCGGTGATCGCGGTGCCGCCGACGCCGGCGAGGATGATCGCCGTCACGAACGGCGCGAACTCGCGGATCGAGGCGAGCACGAAGAAGCCGCCGAGCCGGTCGATCGCGCCGAAGATGATCAGCGCGTTGCCGGCCTGCAGTCCCGGCGCGCCGTAGCCGAAGGCGACCGTCGAGATCAGCAGCGGCAGCCAGCAGAGCCGCAGCATGAAAAGGAACTGCTGGACGAACTCGGTGCCGTAGGGGTACGGGGGCCGCATCGCCGACAGCAGCGTCTTGCCGGTCAGGATCATCATGTCCCCGACCTGCTCAAGCAGGTTCTTGGTGGGCAGGAATGCCCTATCGGCTGCGGCTCGGACCACTAGTGCTCCCTCATCCCGAGGCTCCCCCGACTTTGGCGCGCGGAAGCCCCCATCGGCACTGAACACTACGCCATGCAATCGGGGGGTGCCAATAGGGAACCGAGCGGCAACAGGCAATGCTCCCGCGTGACTGAACTGCGTCAGACGAGCCAGAGCCCGTGCTATGTTGCGCTCGCTTTGACGCTGAGGAGAGGCCATGCGCTACTGGTCGGCTTGTGCGGCCTGCTGGCCGCCACTGCCGTCGGCTGCGGCGGGGGCGAGCGCCAGGACGCCAACGAGGACGAGGCCTCCTACGACGTGGCCGTCGTCGACGCGAAGTTCCCGACGACCCAGCAGCTCGCCGAGCGGTCGAATCTCGAGATCACCGTGCGCAACGACGACACGGAGACGATCCCCAACGTCGCGGTCACGCTCAAGGGCCTCAATCGCCGCTCGGACAACCCCAACCTCCAGGACCCCAACCGGCCGGTGTTCTCCATCAACGGCGTCGCCGCCGAGATCGGCGGCTACCAGGAGGTCAAGCTCGCCGCGCCGGAGGGCGGTCAGACCGCGCTCGTCGACACCTGGGCGCTCGGCAAGCTGAAGCCCGGCGCCGAGAAGACCTTCCGCTGGCGGCTGACCGCCGTCAAGCCCGGCCCCTTCGAGGTCACCTACGCGGTCGCCGCCGGCCTCGGCGGCAAGGCCAAGGCCGTCGGCCCGGGCGACGCCCAGCCCCAGGGCGCGTTCAAGGGCACGATCACCGCCAAGGCCCCGGTCAGCCGCATCGGCCCCGATGGCCGCACGGTCATCGTCGAGCAGCCCTAGGCGCCTCCCCCTCCTCGTCGCGCGGCTCGAACCCCGCGCACTCCAGCACCGGCACGCGCGGATACTTCGGATAGCGCGGATCGCTCTTCGACCGCTCGCAGAGGCTGAACACGCTCCCGCGCGTGTTGCGCACCACCCGCTGATGGCGGCAGCTGTCGCAGAGCCCGTTGCGCATGCGGCCAGTATCGCGCGGGCGTGGCTGCCCGCGGGTCCTGTCTCTTGGAGTGCACCGCTCGCAAGCTCGCGTCGTAAGCCGGGACAGCCCGTGCTCGTTCCTGCGCGCGCGAACGCAAAATGCGTCGCCACCCGCGGGGGCACAACGTCGGTCCCCGTACAACGAGATGGAGCGGGGTCGGGAGCGCAAAGGCCTCGAAGGTCGGAACGCTCCTCGCTCTACCCACAAGCGCGTCGCGACCTTCGAGGCCATCGTTGCTCAAACGCCGCCGAGGGCGTGGTACGGGACCCAGCGTTGGCCGCCGCGGGTGGCGACGCATTTTGCGTCTGGGGCGGAGCTTGCGAGCACCCAGACCAAAATCGGAGACAGGACCCGCGGGCAGCCACCCCCGATCCCTAGCCCGAAAGACGAAAGCCCCGCCGAAGCGGGGCTTTCGTGTCAGACGTGATGTAGCCGACGGTTACTTGATGAACAGCATCTCCGCGTACTTGGGCAGCGGCCAGAGGTCGTCGGCGACGACCTTCTCGAGCTTGTCCGCGACCCTGCGGACCTCGGCCATCGCCGAGAGCTGGTTGTCGCGGGCGTAGACGGCGAGGTCGAGCCCCTCGACCCCGTCGGGGTAGAGGTTGGCCTTGTTGAGCTCGCCGATCGCGGCGACCAGGTCGTCGACGAGCGTCCGGACCTCGGGGGCGAGCGTGTCGACGCCGGAGGCGGCGACCATCGCGAGATGGCGCAGCGCCGCCGGCAGGATCAGCGTGCGGGCCATCGACTCGGTGGTCTCCGCCTCGATGTTGGCGCGCGTGACGTACTGCTCGGTCCAGACCTCGAAGCGCGACTCGAGCTCGCGCTTCGACAGCACGTCGTAGCGCTCGAATGCCGTGACCGTGTCGTCGGCGAGCACCTCGGGCAGCGCGTCGGGCGTTGTGCGCAGGTTCTTCAACCCACGCTGCTCGGCCTCGGCGTGCCACTCGTCGGAGTAGTTGTCGCCACCGAAGCAGACCTGCTTGTTGGCGTCGTAGGCGTCCTTGACGACCGCCGTGACGGCCTCGGCGAGGTCCGCGCCGCCGTCGAGCTTCGCCTGCAGCGAGTCCGCGAGCTCGTCGATCGCCTCGGCGGCGATCGTGTTCAGCACGGTGTTCGGGAAGGCGAGCGACATGCTCGACCCGAGCGCGCGGAACTCGAACTTGTTGCCGGTGAAGGCGAACGGCGAGGTCCGGTTGCGGTCGCCGCCGTCCATCGGCAGCGCCGGCAGCACCGGCGTTCCGAGGCCGAGGAACGAGCCCGGCGTGTGCGGGTCGCCCTCGCCCGAGGAGATCGCCTCGAAGACCTTCTCCAGCTCGGCGCCGAGGAAGATCGAGATGATCGCCGGCGGCGCCTCGTTGGCGCCGAGGCGGTGGTCTTGGCCGATGTTCGCGACCGACGCCCGCAACAGCCCCTGGTGCTTGTTGACGGCCTGGATGACCGCCGCGCAGAAGAACAGGAAGTTGATGTTGTCGGCCGGCGTGTCGCCTGGCTCGAGCAGGTTCGACCCGCCGTCGGTGCCCATCGACCAGTTGTTGTGCTTGCCCGAGCCGTTGACGCCCGCGAAGGGCTTCTCGTGCAGCAGGCAGACGAGGCCGTACTTGCGCGCGACCTTCGGCAGCACCTGCATGGTCAGCTGCTGGTGGTCGGAGCCGACGTTCGAGTTCTCGAACATCGGCGCGATCTCGTACTGACCGGGCGCGACCTCGTTGTGTCGCGTCTTGATCGGCACGCCGAGCTTCGCCAGCTCGAGCTCGGACTCCATCATGAAGGCGAGCACGCGCTCCGGGATCGAGCCGAAGTAGTGGTCGTCGAGCTCGTGGCCCTTCGGCGGCTGGGCGCCGAACAGCGTGCGATCGGTGTTGATCAGGTCGGGGCGCTCGAAGTAGTACTGCTCGTCGATCAGGAAGTACTCCTGCTCCGGGCCGACGGTGGTGAACACCCGCTCGGTCGACTTGTCGCCGAGCAGCCCGAGCGCGCGCACCGCGGAACGCGACAGCGCGTCCATCGAGCGCAGCAGCGGAATCTTGGCGTCGAGCGCCTCGCCGGTCCACGAAGCGAACGCCGT
This sequence comes from Thermoleophilaceae bacterium, assembly GCA_035715585.1. Lineage (GTDB taxonomy): Bacteria > Actinomycetota > Thermoleophilia > Solirubrobacterales > Thermoleophilaceae > JAAYBF01. The sequence continues at coordinate 1,135 of DASTKX010000025.1, read as the reverse complement.
CGGGATGCAGAGCAGCGCGCCGTTCGGGTTCTCGAGGATGAAAGCCGGGCTGGTCGGGTCCCAGGCGGTGTAGCCGCGCGCCTCGAAGGTGGCGCGGATGCCGCCGGTCGGGAACGAGGACGCGTCGGGCTCGCCCTGGATCAGCTCCTTGCCCGAGAACTCGGCGAGAGCGGTGCCCTCGCTCGCCGGGTTGAAGAACGAGTCGTGCTTCTCGGCGGTCAGGCCCGTCAGCGGCTGGAACATGTGCGTGTAGTGCGTCGCGCCGCGCTCCAGCGCCCAGTCCTTCATCGCCGCGGCGACGGAGTCGGCGAGCGACGAGTCGATCGCCTCGCCCTTGTCGAGCGTGCGCTGCAGGCGCTTGAAGACGTCCTTCGGCAGCCGCTGGCGCTGGACCGGGACGGAGAAGACGTTCTCTCCGAACGGGTTGTTGCCGGGCTGAGACAGGTCGACCGCTCCGAGCGCGGACCCGTTGGGGCTCCACTGAGCGGCGGTTACGTTCTGCTGGCGAATCCTTGCCATGTGAGTTCGGGGCCTCCTACGGGGGTTGTAGTGCGGACTCTAACCGCGTATGAGCCGCGGCTTCGCCCGGCGGGCGCGCCCCCGTGCGCGCCCGCCGTTGTGGCGAAGCCCCGGCGTGGGTGGGAGAGGGAGCTAGGCCCCCGCCGGGATCTCCTCCGAGCCGTGGATCTGCAACACCGGATCTCCGTCCTCGCCGGTGCGGATGCGAATCGCCTCCTCGACCGGGATCACGAAGATCTTGCCGTCGCCGACCTGACCCGTGCGGGCGTGCTTCAGGATCACCTCCGTGATCACGCCCACGTCTTTGCCCTCGACCACGATCTCGAGCTTGAGCTTCGGTCGCAGGTGGATGGTCATCTCCGAGCCCCTGTAGTGCTCCGTGATGCCCTTCTGCCTGCCCGAGCCCTTGTACTCCGCGATGGAGAGGCTTGGGAAGCCCTTCTCGAGCAGCTCCATGCGGATCGGCTCGAAGGCCTCGTGGCGTATGAACGCCTCGATCTTCTTCATGTCTGCCAGCCTCCTATCGTGACTCGGTAGACGCGGTCATTGCACTGGCCGTGGCCGCCGGTATCGCCGGCGACGCCCCCAGGCCAACTCCTCCCGGCATGCCGGTCGA
>DASTKX010000024.1:0-8421 GCA_035715585.1 Thermoleophilaceae bacterium | reverse complement strand
CTGCGCGACGCGGTCGGCGACAACGGCTTCGGCAACGGCGCGGTGGCCGGCATCGGCCACACGCGCTGGGCGACCCACGGCCGCGTGACCGAGGCCAACGCCCACCCGCACGACGACGACTCGGGTCGCGTCCACGTCGTGCTGAACGGGATCGTCGAGAACTGGTCCGAGCTGCGCCAGGGCCTCGAGGCCGATGGCGCGACCTTCAGCTCCGAGACCGATGCCGAGGCGGTCGCCCACCTGATCGCGGCCCACTACGACGGCGATCTCGTCGCCGCCGTGCGCGCCGCCTACCGCGAGCTGCGCGGCCACTACGCCTTCGTCGCGGTCCACGCCGACGAGCCGAGCACGCTCGTCGCCGCGCGCAAGGAGTGCCCGCTGGTGATCGGCGTCGGCGACGGGGAGAGCTTCGTCGCCTCGGCGATCCCGGCCTTCCTGCGCGACACCCGCCGCGTCCAGCTCGTCGAGAACGACGAGATCGTCGTCATCACCCCGGAGGGCGCCAGCTTCACGACCGCCGCCGGCGAGCCGGTCGACCGTCCCGCCGAGGAGGTCGACTGGGACGAGGAGGCCGCCGAGAAGGGCGGCTACGAGAGCTTCATGCTGAAGGAGATCCACGAGCAGCCCGACGCGGTCGCGGAGACGGTCGCCGACCGGCTGGTCGGCGACGGGGTCGAGCTCGGCGACATCGGGATCTCCGACGACGAGCTGCGCGAGCTGCGGCGGATCGTGATCGTCGCCTGCGGCACCTCCTACCACGCCGGGCTCTCCGGTCGCTACGCGATCGAGGCCTGGTCGCGCGTCCCGGTCGAGATGGACGTCGCGTCGGAGTTCCGCTACCGCGACCCGGTCGTCGACGAGCGCGATCTGGTGATCGGCATCACGCAGTCGGGCGAGACCGCCGACACGCTTGCCGCGATGCGGCTGGCGCGCGAGAAGGGCGCCCGCGTGCTCGCGATCACCAACGTCATGGGCAGCCAGGCGACACGCGACTCCGATGGCGTCCTGTTCACCCGCGCGGGCCTGGAGATCGGCGTCGCGGCGACCAAGACCTATGTCTCGCAGGTGGCGGCGATGCTGCTGCTGGCGCTGCGGATCGCCCAGGTCCGGGAGACGCTCGAGCCGGCGCGGATCGCCGAGCTGGTCGCCGACCTGCGCGCGCTGCCACGGCGGATCGACGAGCTGCTCGGTCAGGTCGACGAGCCGGTGCGGCAGATGGCCGAGCACTGGCGCGACGCCGGCTTCTTCCTCTACCTCGGCCGTCACGCCGGCCTGGCGACGGCGCTCGAGGGGGCGCTGAAGCTGAAGGAGATCTCCTACGTCCCGACCGACGCCTACGCCGCCGGCGAGATGAAGCACGGCCCGATCGCCCTGCTCGACGAGCGCACGCCGGTCGTCTGCGTCGCCACCGACTCGCCGGTGCTCGACAAGGTGCTGTCGAACATCGCCGAGGTGCGGGCGCGCGGAGCGCATGTGCTGGCCGTCGCGACCGAGGGCAACGAGGGGGTCGCCGAGCACGCCGAGGAGGTCGTCTACGTTCCCGACGCCGACTGGCTGGTGCAGCCGCTGCTGGCCGTCATCCCGCTGCAGCTGCTGGCCTATTACATCGCTCGCGGTCGCGGGCTCAACGTCGATCAGCCGCGCAACCTGGCCAAGACCGTCACGGTCGAGTAGTGGTCGGTCTCGACCTGCTCGAGATCGACCGTCTGGAGCGGGCGCTGGCGCGGCGGCCACGGCTCGCCGATCGCCTGTTCACCGCCGCCGAGCGCGAGTACGCCGCCGGCAAGGCGCGTCCCGGCCAGCATCTGGCGGCGCGTTTCTGCGCCAAGGAGGCGGTCGCCAAGGCGCTCGGCCTCGATCGCTGGGCCTTTCAGGACGTCGAGGTGGTCGCGACGGCCACAGCTCCGCGCGTGCGCCTGACCGGCGCGGCCGCCGCGCGCGCGGACGAGCTCGCGATGGGCGTCGCCGTCTCGCTGACCCATACCGAGACGACCGCAGCCGCCACGGCGATCCTGGTCGCGCCATGACCGCGTTGCCCGACTGGCTCGATCCGCTCTACGACGCCGCCGAGATGCGCGCCTGCGACGCCTGGGCGATCGACGAGCAGGACGTGCCGTCGCTCGACCTGATGGAGCGGGCGAGCCTCGGCCTGGCGCGGCTGACGGCGCGTCTCGCGCGTCCCGGCCTGCCGATCCGCGTGGTGGTGGGGCCGGGCAACAACGGCGGCGACGGGCTCGCGGCCGCGCGGCTGCTGCGGGAGGAGGGGCGTGTCGTCGACGTGCTTGCCGTCGCGCCGCTCGACAAGCTGCGCGGCGACTCGCTGGCGAACCTGGAGCGGCTTCCCGGCGATCCGCCGGCGCCGTTCTCCGCCGAGCGGCTCGACGGCTCGGGCGCGATCGTCGACGCGCTGTTGGGGACCGGCTTCGAGGGCGCTCCGCGCGAGCCGGTCGCCGGCGCGATCGCCGCGATCAACGCCGCCGACGCGCCGGTGATCGCCTGCGACGTTCCCTCGGGCGTCGACGCCTCTACCGGCGAGGCGATCGCCGCCGCCGTGCGCGCCGACGCGACCGCGACCTTCCACGGCTCGAAGATCGGCCTCCACGTCGCTCCGGGCGCGATGCACGCCGGCGACGTCGAGATCGTCGCGATCGGGATCCCGCGCGGCGCGCCCGCCCCGACGGCCGCCGGATCGATCTCGCCGCGCGTCCTCGACCGCTTTCCGCGCCGGCAGCGCTTCGGCTCGAAGTTCGACTCCGGCGTCGTCGCGATCGCCGGCGGCTCGCGCGGGCTTACCGGCGCGCCGGCGCTGGCCGCGCTCGCCGCCGCCCGTGCGGGCGCCGGGTACGTCCAGGTAGCGGCGCCGGACTCGGCGCAGCCCGCCTTGGCGCTGCGCTTGCTCGAGCAGATGGCGCACGGGATGCCCGAGGCCGACGGCGCCCACACGGTCGACGGGGTCGCGCCGTTCCTCGAGCTGGCGCAGGAGGCCGGGGCGGTCGTGCTCGGCCCGGGGCTCGGGCGGGCGGACTCGGCGGTCGCGTTCGCACGCGCCGTCGCCGCGCGCGTCGAGGCGCCGCTGCTGATCGACGCCGACGGCCTCAACGCCTTCGCCGGCGCACTGGAGTCGCTGCGCGAGCGCTCCTCGCCGACGCTCCTGACGCCACACGCCGGCGAGCTGGGGCGCCTGCTGGAGCGGGAGTCGGCCGAGATCGACGCCCACCGGCTCGCATCCGCGCGCGCGGCCGCCGAGCGCAGCGGCGCGGTCGTGCTGCTGAAGGGCGACGACACGATCGTCGCCGCGCCCGGCGGTCGGATCGCGATCAGCCTCGGCGCGACGCCGGCGCTGGCGACGGCCGGGACCGGGGACGTTCTCTCAGGCGCGATCGGCGCGCTGCTGGCGAAGGGGATGGCGCCGTTCGAGGCGGCGTCGCTCGGCGCGCTCGCGCACGCGCGCGCCGGCCGTGCCGCCGCCGCGCGCCACGGCGCCGACCACGTGATCGCCGGCGACGTGATCGAGGCGCTGCCCGAGGGCTTCGGCGCCGGCCGCTTCGGCTAGGGTGCCTTCCGTGCCGAAGACCGTCAGAGAGATCATGGAGACCGACACGCCGACCGTCGCGCCCGACGACGGCGTCGAACAGGTGCTTGCGGTGATGCGCGAGCACGAGCTGCCCGGCGTCCCGGTCGTCAACGAGGGCGGACGCTGTGTCGGGATCGTCACCGAGGCCGATCTCGTCCTGACCGGCGACAACGGCGACCTCCACCTGCCGTACTACGTCAACATCTTTGGCGGCACCGTCTTCCTCGAGCCGCTGCGCCACTTCGAGGACAAGCTGCGCAAGGCGTTCGCGTCGAACGCGGCCGACATGATGACCGCCGATCCCGACACCGTCGAGGCCGACACGAGCATCGAAGACGCGGCGAAGCTGATCCACGAGTCCGGGCACAACCGGCTGCCGGTCGTCGAGCATGGGCGCTTCGTCGGCGTCGTCACCCGCCTCGACGTCCTCGGCGCGCTCGTCTCCTGAGATGGCCGCGCAGGCGGTCGCGCGGGCGCTGGCGCGGGTCAGCGTCGGCGCGGTCGAGCGCAACTGCGCCCAGCTGAGCTCGCTGCTCGTCGGCGACGCCCTGCTGTGCGCGGTCGTCAAGTCCGACGGCTACGGCCACGGCGCCGTCGAGTGCGCGCGCGCCGCCCAGCGCGGCGGCGCCAGCTGGCTCGCCGTGGCCACCGCCGGCGAGGCGGCGCTGCTGCGCGCCGCCGGCCTGACCGGCCCGCTGCTGGCGATGGGCTCGCTGACGCGCGCCGAGACGGCGACGGCGCTCGCCGCCGACGCCGACGTCGTCGTCTGGGAGCCGGAGTTCGCCAGGGCGCTCGCCGAGCGGGTGGGGGAGAGCGGCCCGCCGGCGCGCGTCCACGTCAAGCTCGACAGCGGCATGGGCCGGCTCGGGGCGATCGATCCGGCGCAGGCGCGCGCGATCGCTGACATCGCGGCCGCCGACGAGCGGCTCGAGCTGGTCGGCCTGATGACGCACTTCGCGACCGCCGACGAGCCCGGGGACGACCACTTCCCGACTCAGCTGGCGCGCTTCGAGGCCTTCGCCGACGAGCTGTCGGCCGCGCATCCCGGCCTGATCGTCCACGCCGCCAACAGCGCCGCCGTCTATCGCGACCCGGCGAGCCACTTCGACATGGTCCGCTGCGGGGTCGCGATCTACGGCCTCGACCCGTTCCAGGAGGATCCGGCGACGCGCGGACTCGAGCCGGCGCTCGCGCTCGAGGTCGCCGTCGGCGCCGTGCGGCGCTTCGAGCCGGGCTGGAGCGCCGGCTACGGCCGCCGCTGGACGGCCGCCGAGCCAAGCTGGGTCGCGACGCTGCCGATCGGCTACGGCGACGGCTGGCGGCGCGCGCTGACCAACGACTGCGACGTGCTGATCGGCGGCCGTCGCCGGCCGCTGGTCGGCGCCGTCAGCATGGACAACATCACAGTCGATCTCGGCCCACGGACCGAGATCGAGCCGGGCGACGTCGCGCTGCTGGTCGGCGCGCAGGGCGGCGAGCGGATCCTCGCCGAGGAGGTGGCACGGCGGCTCGGGACGATCAACTACGAGGTCACCTGCGCATTGACCGCGCGGGTGCCGCGGACCTACGAGCGGTGACGGGCGCCCCGCTCGTCGACCGGCTGTTCGCGGCGGCGCCGGTGCGCGCCCTGCGCGACGGGCTCGCGGCCGCGGGGATCGAGGCATGGCTGGTCGGCGGCGTCGTCCGCGACGCACTGCTCGGGCGGGCGCTGTCGGACATCGACCTCGCGGTCGCGGGCGACGCCGAGGTCGCGGCACGGGCGGCCTCCAAGGCGCTCGGCGGACCGCGTTTCCCGCTGTCGGAGGAGTTCGGCGCGTGGCGGACGCTCAGCCAGGCGCGCGACGTCAGCTGCGACGTCTCGCCGCTCCAGGGCGAGACGATCGAGCAGGACCTCGCCAAGCGCGACTTCGCGCTCAACGCGGTCGCCGTCCCGCTCTCCGGCGGCGACCCGATCGACCCCTTCGGCGGGATCGCCGACGCCGAGGCCGGCCTGCTGCGCGTGCTCGGCGAGCGCGCCTACGCCGACGACCCGCTGAGGGCGCTGCGCCTCGCGCGGCTGGCGGCCGAGCTCGGAATGGCTCCCGACGCCGAGACCGAGCGGCTGACCGCGGCCGTCGCCGCCCGGCTGACAGAGCCCTCCGGCGAGCGCGTCTTCGGCGAGCTGAGCCGGCTGCTGACCGCGCCGGGCGCGCTCGACGGGCTCGAGCTCGCGCGCAGGCTCGGCCTGCTGGCCGCTGTCCTGCCGGAGGTCGCCGCGCTGCAGGGCGTCGAGCAGAGCCACTACCACCACCGCGACGTCTACGGGCACACCGTCGAGGTGCTCGAGCAGCAGATCGAGCTGCTGCGGCCGGGTCGGCTCGAGCAGCTGTTCGGCGATCGGGGCGAGGAGCTGCGGGCGGTGCTCGAGGAGCCGCTCGCCGACGACCTGACGCGCGGCGAGGCGCTGCGGCTCGGCGCGCTCTTCCACGACGTCGCGAAGCCACAGACGCGCGGCGTGCGCGACGACGGGCGCGTGACGTTCATCGGCCACGACGCCGCCGGGCAGGAGCTGGTCGGCGAGGTCTTCCGCCGCCTGCGCACCAGCGAGCGTCTGCGCAGCCACGTCGGGGCGCTGACGCGCCACCACCTCGCGCTCGGCTTCCTCGTTCACGAGCGCCCGCTCGACTCCGCGAAGGTCTACGGCTACCTGTCGCGCTGCGATCCCGTCGCGGTCGACGTGTCCGTCCTCTCCTGCGCCGACCGCCTGGCGACGCGCGGCCGCAACGCCGAGCGGGCGATCGCCGCCCATCTCGACGTCGCGCGCGAGCTGATCGGGCCGGCGCTGCGCTGGCACGCCGAGGGCCGGCCGCGGCCGCCGCTGCGCGGCGACGAGCTGGCGGCGGCGGTCGGCATCGAGCCCGGCCCCGAGCTCGGGCGGCTGCTCGCGCGGCTCAGCGAGGCGGCCTACACCGGCGAGGCGACGACGCGCGACCAGGCGGTCGCGCTCGCGCGCGAGCTGTTGGCTGCGGGCTGGTAGCGTTTCAAGACGGCATGCCGGCTTCAGGTCCGGCGTACAGACGAGAAAGGCGCTTTGGCAAAAGAGGAGAAGATCGAGATGGAGGGCGAGATAAGCGAGGCCCTCCCGAACACGATGTTCCGCGTGAAGCTCGACAACGACCACGAGGTCCTCGGGCACATCTCGGGCAAGATGCGCAGGCACTACATCCGCATCCTGCCGGGCGACCGCGTGAAGATCGAGCTGTCCCCGTACGACCTGGACCGGGGCCGCATCACCTACCGCTACAAGTAGCGACCGCGGTCGCTACAAGTAGGAATCCGAAACTCGGGGGCGAACCCCGTGTTGGAATCCCGACATGAAGCGCTATCTCATTCCAGCCCTCGCCGCCGCCGTGCTCGCGTTTCCCGCGGGCGCGCAGGCCAAGGTCATCGAGCTCGGCGCCGGTGGCTCGCCGCCGGCCGCGTCGAACTGCCCGAACGATCCCTGCGTCGCCGCCTACCAGGTGACCGCCTACCAGGGCCGCTCCGGATCGCTGAAGAACCCCTTCGTAGTGCCGCGCCCCGGCAAGATCGTCGCCTTCACGGTCTCGCTCGGCAAGCTGACCGACACGCAGATCGAGTTCTTCAACGGCCGCTTCGGCGACGATCCGCAGGTCCAGCTCTCGATCCTGCGCCGCAGCACCAAGAAGGGCAAGAAGGGCAACCACCGTCTGATGCGCCAGAGCGAGGTCTACGACGTCTCACGCTTCCTCGGCTCGACGCCGACCTTCGCGCTCGACGAGCCGATCGTCGTCGGCAAGGACGCGCGCGTCGCGCTCACCGTCCCGACCTGGGCGCCGGTGCTCGACACCGTCGATCTGGCGCGCAGCGACTGGTGGCGGGCGTCGCGCGCCAAGGACGACTGCGGCAAGGACGACAAGCTCAGCCCGCCGTCGGTCCAGGACGAGGTCGGCGAGGTCGTCGACTACCAGTGCACCTACTTCAACTCGCGCCTGCTCTACACCGCCACCTACATCCCGGACCCGAAGCCGACCGACGGGTCCGACAAGAAGGCGAAGAAGAGCGTCAAGACCGCCACGGCGACCGGCAGCGCGCTGCTGGGGCCCGCTCGGCCGGCCTTCGGCGGCGTGCTCGCGCCGTAGCCGTCAACTACGTGTAAACCCTCTGGAAGCGCCGCTGTGCTGGCGTTACCATCGAAGACGATGTCCACAGAGGGGTGGATCTTCATGGTCGGCTTCCGCGTCTTCGACGTAGGACTGCTCGTGGCGTGGCTGATCTGGTTCTTCCGCCTGCGCGACGACGAAGGCAGCGACCCGCCCGAGGAGGGCGGCGGCGGAGGCGGTGGAGACGGGCGCAGGCCCGGCCCGCGCCGCGGTCCCGGCGGAGGCGGCATCCGCCTGCCGAACGGTCCCTGGCTGGGCGGCTGGCGCCGCCGCGACGGCCACAGGCCGTCGATCGGGCGTCCCGGCCGTCTCGGACGCCCGGTTCCCCAACCCCTTCCAGCCCGCGTCAGATCCCCGCTACCGGGGCGCGCTCCCAGCCGCGGCTAGGAGTGGGCTGGCATACGACGCCCGCAATGGGGACAGTCGTTGAGGTCCTTCTGGACCAGCTGCTCGAGCGAGCAGCCGCACATGCGCAGGTTCTCGACCGAGTAGGGGAGGTTGCTCGGCGAGGGCGCGAGCGGGATCAGCTTGCCGACGACCTCGAACGGCTGGCCGGTCTCGCTGTCGACGTACTGCTTGCCGGGCTCGACCTCGCGGATCGTCTCGCGGTCGCTGCGGGTGCGGAGGCGGTACTGCTGACGGGGCGGCATGGCGGGGCAGACTACCAACGCGCGCGGCGTCGGCTCC
>DASTKX010000023.1:0-4219 GCA_035715585.1 Thermoleophilaceae bacterium | reverse complement strand
CTACCTGCACTCCGAGGTCGACACGCTCGACCGGATCCAGATCATCCGCGAGCTGCGGCTCGGCGAGTTCGACGTGCTGGTCGGCGTCAACCTGCTGCGCGAGGGGCTCGACCTGCCGGAGGTGTCGCTGGTCGCGATCCTGGACGCCGACAAGGAGGGCTTCCTGCGCGGCGAGACCTCGCTGATCCAGACGATCGGCCGCGCCGCGCGCAACGTCAACGGCAGGGTGATCATGTACGCCGACCGCGAGTCGGCGGCGATGCGCACGGCGCTCGGTGAGACCAACCGCCGCCGCGCGATCCAGGTCGCCTACAACGAGCAGCACGGCATCACCCCGGCGACGATCAGCAAGGGGATCTCCGACATCAGCGAGTTCCTGACCGGCGCCGAGTCGAAGGTGCCCCAGGGGCGGCGGCGCAAGCGCAAGCCGGAGGAGGAGGGGATGTCGGCAGAGCAGATCGCACGCACGCTGATCGAGCTCGAGGAGGAGATGCTCGCCGCCGCCGAGGAGCTGCGCTTCGAGTACGCGGCCAAGCTGCGCGACGAGATCAAGGGGCTGCGGCGCGACCTCGACGCCCTGGAGGCTGGCGCGTAACTCACCTTCGCTGGCTACGATCAGCCGCGTGAGTGACGATCTGAAGCGACTTGCCGATGCCGCCGAGAGCTTGGAGCGCCAGGCGGGCGAGCTGCGGGCAGAAGTCGAGCGGCTGACCGAGGCGGAGCGTCAGCGCGCCGCGGCCGAGGCGGAGCGCGCAGCCGCTGTGCCAGAGCCGGTCGAGAAGGTCACGGCTCCGCCCGTCGACGACTCCGAGGCGCGGATCGTCGCCTTCAGCATGGTGCTCGACGGCAAGCCGCGCGACGAGGTGGCCCAGCATCTCGCCGACGAGTTCGGCCTCGCCGACAGCGACGCGCTGCTCGACGACCTGTACGCGCGCGCCGCCGGCTGAAAACCGAACGTCTGTTCGCCCGGCTAGACTCGTTCGAGTGACGCCTCCGAAGACGGGCGGGGCGGCTGACGAGATCGTCGTCGCCGGCGCCCGCGAGCACAACCTCAAGGACATCGACATCACGCTGCCGCGCAACGCGCTGGTGGTGATCACGGGCCTGTCCGGGTCCGGGAAGTCGAGCCTCGCCTTCGACACGATCTACGCCGAGGGCCAGCGCCGCTACGTCGAGTCGCTGTCTGCCTACGCGCGCCAGTTCCTCGGCCAGATGGACAAGCCGGACGTCGATTCGATCGAGGGGCTGTCGCCGGCGATCTCGATCGACCAGAAGACGACCTCGCGCAACCCGCGCTCGACGGTCGGCACGGTCACCGAGATCTACGACTACCTGCGCCTGCTGTGGGCGCGGATCGGCCATCCGCACTGCTTCAACTGCGGCGAGCCGATCGCCGCCCAGTCGGCCGAGCAGATCGTCGACCAGGTGATGACCTTCGAGGACGGCACGCGCTTCATGGTCGAGGCGCCGGTCATCCGGGGGCGCAAGGGCGAGTACGGCAAGCTGTTCGAGGAGCTGCGCGCCGAGGGGTTCACGCGCGTCAAGGTCGACGGCAAGCTACGCCGGCTCGAGGAGTCGATCGTGCTCGACAAGCGCTACAAGCACGACATCTCGATCGTCGTCGACCGGCTCGTGATGCGCCACGACCTGCGCAAGCGGCTCGCCGACTCGATCGAGACCGCGGTCGCCCACGCCGACGGGATGGTCGACATCGAGGAGATTGGCGCGGATGGCGAGGAGGGCAAGGTCACGACCTACTCCGAGCGCTTCGCCTGCCTGAACTGCGGCACGTCGATGCCCGAGCTCGAGCCGCGGATGTTCTCGTTCAACTCACCGCATGGCGCCTGCCCGCGCTGCACCGGGCTCGGCTCGCAGATGGAGATCGACCCGGAGCTGATCGTCCCGGACCCGTCGCTGTCGCTTGGCGAGGGAGCGATCCTGCCGTGGTCGACGAGCGCCTCGAACTACTACGAGCAGATGACGCAGGCGATCGCCGAGAAGTGGGAGGTGGACATGGACACCCCCTGGGAGGAGCTCGACGAGGAGGTCCGCGACACCTTCCTCTACGGCACCAACGGCGACAAGATCTACGTCTCGTACAAGAACCGCTACGGCCGCAAGCGGTCGTACATGACGCGCTTCGAGGGCATCGTCAACAACCTCGAGCGGCGCTACAAGGAGACCGACTCCGAGTGGTCGCGCGAGAAGATCGAGGAGTACATGTCGGTGCGCCCGTGCCCGGAGTGCAAGGGCGCGCGGCTGCGGCCGGAGAGCCTGGCGGTCAAGGTCGGCGGCTGCGGCATCCACCAGTTGACGGCGAAGTCCGCGCGGCGGTCGATCGAGTGGTTCGAGGGTCTCGACCTGACCGACACCGAGCGCCAGATCGCGCGGCTGATCCTGCGTGAGATCGACGAGCGGCTGCGCTTCCTCGACAACGTCGGCGTCGGCTACCTGTCGCTGGAGCGGGCGGCGGCGACGCTGTCCGGCGGCGAGGCGCAGCGAATCCGCCTGGCGACGCAGATCGGGTCGAGCCTCGTCGGCGTGCTGTACATCCTCGACGAGCCTTCGATCGGTTTGCACCAGCGCGACAACGAGCGGCTGATCGCGACGCTGCAGCGGCTGCGCGATCTCGGCAACACGGTGATCGTCGTCGAGCACGACGAGGGCACGATGCTGGCGGCCGACCATCTCGTCGACCTCGGCCCTGGCGCCGGCGAGCACGGTGGCGAGCTGGTCGCGCAGGGGACGCCGAAGCAGGTGATGAAGGTCAAGAAGTCGGCGACGGGGCAGTTCCTGTCGGGTGCGCGGTCGATCCCGCTGCCGGAGAAGCGGCGGGCCCCCACGGGCGAGATCACGATCGAGGGGGCGTCGCAGCACAACCTGCGCGACATCGACGTCGCGATCCCGCTTGGCGTCTTCTGCTGCGTGACGGGCGTCTCGGGCTCCGGCAAGTCGACGCTCGTCAACGAGGTGCTGCACAAGGCGGTCTCGAATCGCCTGCATCGCACCAAGAAGCGGCCGGGCGCACACCGCGGCATCGGCGGCCTCGACGCCGTCGACAAGATCATCAACATCGACCAGTCGCCGATCGGGCGTACGCCGCGTTCCAACCCGGCCACCTACACGGGGCTGTTCGACTCGATCCGCGATCTCTTCTCGAAGACCCAGGAGGCGCGGGCGCGCGGCTACAAGCCGGGCCGCTTCTCGTTCAACGTCAAGGGCGGCCGTTGCGAGGTCTGCCGCGGCGATGGCCAGATCAAGATCGAGATGCACTTCCTGCCCGACGTCTACGTGCCGTGCGAGCAGTGCGACGGCCGCCGCTACAACCGCGAGACGCTCGAGGTGCGCTTCAAGGGCAAGACGATCGCCGACGTGCTCGGCATGCCGGTCGAGGAGGCGCTCGGCTTCTTCCAGCACATCCCGAAGATCAAGCGGCGGCTGCAGGCGCTGCACGACGTCGGGCTCGACTACATCCGCCTCGGCCAGCCGGCGACCACGCTGTCCGGTGGCGAGGCCCAGCGCGTCAAGCTGGCGACCGAGCTGGCGAAGGTCGCGACCGGCCGGACGCTCTACATCCTCGACGAGCCGACCACCGGCCTGCACTTCGCCGACGTCGAGAGACTGCTCGAGATGCTGCAGCGGCTAGTCGACAACGGCAACACCGTCGTGGTGATCGAGCACAACCTCGACGTCATCAAGACCTCCGACCGGATCGTCGACATGGGCCCGGAAGGCGGCGAGGAGGGCGGACTCGTCGTCGCCAGCGGCACGCCCGAGCAGGTAGCCGCCACTGCTGGCTCCTACACCGGCCACTTCCTCGCCGAGATCGTCGAGCCGGCGCCGTCCGCGAAGCGCAACGGCGGCCGCGCCCGCAAGAAGCCGGCGGTAGCCGCCGCGGCGTGAGCTCGCCGGAAGGCCCGGGGGTCTCCCGGCGATGGCTCGGACGTCAGTTGGTGTACAGCAGCCCGCCGAAGCGGCACTTGTTGGCCTGGCCGAGCACGCTGACGCCGGCGTAGAGCTCCTGGCCGATGATCTCCGTGTTGTCGGGGGCGATTGCCGCGCCTGCGGCCTCCTGATCGAACGCAGGGGTTCCGGTCGGCGCCTGAGCGGCGACCAGCGCGACCGTCTCACCGATGTTGAACGCCGTGTCCTTGGTGGCGCCGTCGATTGCCGCGTTGTTCTGGTTGGTTTGGACGACGATCTCCGCGATCTGGTCGGT
>DASTKX010000022.1:0-6084 GCA_035715585.1 Thermoleophilaceae bacterium | reverse complement strand
TGCTGCGCCTTGATCTCCGCGGTGAGGTCGGTCGGCGGCGCGTCCTGCATGTAGTCGAGCTTGCCGGCGATGACGTCCTGGGCCTGACGGGCGGGCGACTTGACGATCTTGGTTGTGATCGTCTCGACGTTGCCCTTGGGGATGTCGGGGATGTCGAAGCCCTTCACCTGCTGCATCGTGAACTCGCGGTTCGGGACGACCTTGGCGATCTCGTACGGACCGACGCCCGGCGGCGGGTTCGTGCTCTCGTTCTCGAACGGCGTGCTCGCCGGGACCGGCGCCGCGAACGTCGTCGCCAGCACGTTGTCGAAGGTGCCGTCCGGGGCGGTCAGGTCGATCGTGACCTCGCCGGTCTTGTCGTCGGGCTCGATGCCCTTGATGTCGCCGTCGGGATCGCCGGCCTCGACGTACTCGGTGGCGCCGACGATTCCCTCGAAGAGGTAGGTGCCGCCGGACTCGAGGCTGAGCACGCGCTTGATCGAGTGCTCGAAGTCGCTCGCCTTGACGGGAGCGCCGTTGGAGTACTTCAACCCGTCACGGATCTTGAAGCTGTAGGTCTTGCCGCCGGCCGAGATCTCCGGCCGCGCCTCGGCGACGCCGGGAATCAGCTCGGCGCCCTCGGTGCCCTCCGCGCGACGGTAGGTCAGCGGCGGTGTGTAGACGAGCCAGAGCGGCTCCCAGGAGTTCGAGGTGTAGGCGAGCGCGGGATCGAGCGCGTCGGGCTGCGAGCCCTGCGCGATGGTTATCGAGCCGCCCGACTTGCCGCTGGAGGCCTCGTCGCCGTCCTCGCTGCTGCCACAGCCCACCGCGACGGCGGCGGCGATCGCCAGCGCGAGCGTAGTGAGGGAGCTTCTAGTTCCGGTCATCAGACGTCCTCCGTAGTGAATTGCCCCCCTCACCGCGCACCCGAAAGGGCGCCCCCGCGGTCATCTTCGACCGATCGACCGGCGATCCTTTAGCGGTCCGCTCCAAATAGGCCAAAAAGACCTGGTCTTTAGGCCAATTGGTATAAGCGACTCAGCGGGCGATCAGCGCAGGCAGACGCTGGAGTAGTCCATCCCGACGACCGGGTGGAAGCGCGCGCAACGCAGCATGTCGAGCCGCTTCGAGGCCAGCACGCCGGCCGTCGCGACCCCGTAGGGCGCCCCGTAGGCGCCGCTGACGACGTCCTCGTCGACGGCTGCCCACTCCTGCTCGGCGTCCTCGGCGTCCTGCTGCTGCTCGAGCAGCTCGACGCGCGCGGCCAGCACCGGGTCGTCGACCCCGTCGAGGTAGGCCGCGGGGTGTGGGATCGCCGGCTGCGACGCGGCGAACGCGACCTGCGCGTCGCCGCCACGCACGACGCGCGCGGACAGCCCGATCTTCCGCAGCGTCGTCGCCAGGTAGCGCGCCAGCCGGCGACCGCGCGGGTCGCTTCCGTCGGCGACCCGGACGCGGGCGCCAGCGGCGCCGGCATCCTCGACGAGCCGGCTCGCCTCGACGAGGTCGGCGTCGCCGTCGCGCTCGCCGTACGGACAGGGATCGAGCGCCCGATAGCCGGCGACGACGGGCGGCAGCATGTTGCAGGCGGGCTGCATGAAACCGTCGTGGAGCTGGGCGAGCACACGTGCGTCGAGGGCGTAGCTGAGCGCGCGCCGGACGTCGCCGTCGCGGAACGGCGCACGGCTGGCGTCGATCGAGACATAGAGCCCGCGCAGCGTCGGATACTCGGCGTAGCGGCTCTTGTAGCTCGAACGGATGTCGGGCAGCATCCGCTGCGGCGACTCGCCCTCGACGAGATCCGCGCGCCCGTCGACGACGGCGTCGACCCGGACCGCCCGGTCGGGAATCGTCCGCGTCACGATCTGCTGGGCGTTGCCTGCCGGGATCCCCGGCAGGCTCCAGTCGCGCCGGCGCTCCAGCACGACGTCTCCCCCGCGCCGGACCTGAGCGACGCGGTAGGGCCCGACGCCGGGCGGTGGATCGTCCGACAGGTCGCGCAGCGGCGTGCCGGGCGGGACAGGCGCGGCGGCCAGCGAGGCGAGCGCGTAGCGGAAGAGGCGATCGGGATTCTCGAGCTCGATCCGCACGCGGCCGGTCCGATCGTCGACGGCGATCCCGCGGATGTCCGTCGAGCCGCCCTCGCCGCGTGCGTACGCGCGCGCGCCGACGACGTCGCCCCAGAGCGCGATGCCGCGCGGCGACAGGCGCAACGAGCGCGCGACCGCGCGCTCGAAGTCGCTGGCGCGCACGACCCTCGCGTCGGAGTAGCGCAGGCCGGGTCGCAGACGGAAGCTGTAGCTGCGGCCGTCGTCGGAGGTCTCGGGCAGCTCCTCGGCAAGCGCCGGGACGAGATCGGTGCCGTCCTCCCCTTCGGCGCGACGGTAGGTCAGTGGCGGCGTGTACGCGAGCCAGGCCGCGCGGCGGGCGGTCGCGGTCGTGACCAGCGCCGGATCGAGCGAGCCAGGCGGGCTCGCCTCGGCGACGACGATCGAGCCCCCGGCGCCCGCTTCGACGCGTGGCTCGGCGTCGTCGCTGCAGCCGACCGCCGTCGCCGCCAACGCGGCGAGCGCGAGCAGGCAGCCAGCGCGCGCGCTACCCATCCAGCTCGGCGCGCATCGTCGCGAGCGACCGGCGGATCAGGCGCGAGACGTGCATCTGCGATAGGCCGACCCGCTCTGCGATCTGGGTCTGGGGCAGCCCTTCCTCGAAGCGCATCCGCAGGATCTCGCGCTCGCGGTCGGGGAGCTGGGCGAGCGCCGGTCCGAGCGTCGCGCGATCCTCGCTGCGGTCGTACCCGGCGTCCTCGCCGCCGATCGTCTCCATCGGATCGCTGTCGTCGTCGCTGCCGGCTGGCCCGGCGTCGAGCGACAGGGCGGTGTAGGCGGAGCCGACCTCGAGCGCCTCGAGCACCTCCTCGTTCGTCGTCCCGAGCGACTGCGCGATCTCGCCGACGCTCGGCGAGTGGCCCAAGCTCGCGGTCAGGTCGTCGATCGCGCCCGACATCTTGGCGTTGAGCTCCTGCAGCGACCGCGGCACGCGGATCGCCCAGCCCTTGTCGCGGAAGTGGCGCTTGATCTCGCCGACGACGTTCGGCGTGGCGTAGGTCGCGAGCGAGACCTCGCGCTCGATGTCGAAGCGGTCGATCGCCTTGATCAGGCCGATCGAGCCGACCTGTTCGATGTCCTCGAGCGGCTCGCCGCGCCCGGCGTAGCGGCGCGCCAGCGAGCGCACCAGCGGCAGGTGGCGGGCGATCAGCTGCTCGCGCGCCAAGGGGTCGCCGTCTTCGTGGTAGCGGCGCAGCAGCTCGCGGTCCTCGCGGTGTCGCGCGGCTCGCGCGGCCTGGCTGTGGTCGCTCACGGCCGTGGCGTTCCCAGCTTCTCCAACCTGACCACGATCTGGCCGTCCGCCGCCGGCTCGACGCCGAACGAGTCGACGACCGCCGACAGGATCCGCGCCAGCGACAGCGTCCCGGGCTCGCCGTTGGTCTCCTGGAGCGCCGCGACGAGATTGCCTTCGCGCAGCGGCCCGATCCGCGTCTGGATGGCGCCGTCGTCGAGCTCGAACGAGAGCTTGACGCGGCCGCCGCCGTCGGTCTCGGCGAGCAGCCGCTCGATCGCCAGCTGGAGATCGTCCATCGCCTCGTAGCCGAAGTTCGCCTGCTCGGCGATGCCGCCGACGATCAGCCGGACCACGCCCTGGTATGCGATGCCGAGTGGAGCGTCGACCTCGACCCGCTCGGCGCTCACAGCGCGGCCTCCGGCTCGGCGATCAGCGCCCAGCCGATTACGTGCTCGCCGCGCATCAGCGCGGCGACCTGGCCCGGAGCGGGCGTCGCGACCTCGCGCTCGAGCTCGACCGTCAGGCCGCGATGATCGCCCGCGGGCAGGTCGGCGTCGACGCCGCAGCCGAGCACGGCGCCCTGGTAGCGCAGGCGGACCGCGTCGATCTCCGCCGCAGGACGGTGCAGGCGACCGGGACCGAGCTTGACCGTCGTCGTCGCGAGCTGCTCGCGCGGCCCGACGACGATCCGGTTCTGGCTCGCGTCCTTCGCGAGCACGTAGAGCGGCTGGTCGGCGGCGACGCGGATCCCGCGTCGCTGGCCGACGGTGAAGCGGTGGTGGCCGTCGTGGTGTCCGAGCACATGCCCCTCGCTGTCGACGATGTCTCCGGCCGCGTCTTGCATCTCTGCGCTGCCGTGACGCTCGACGAATGCCTGCTGGCCGGTGCCGGCGAGGAAGCAGAGGTCCTGGCTCTCCGGCTTGTCGGCGACCGACAGTCCGGCGCGGCGCGCGAGATCGCGAACGTCAGGCTTCGAGTAGCCGCCGAGCGGGAAGCCGATCCGGCGCAGGGTGTCGGTCGTGACGCGGGCGAGCACGTAGCTCTGATCCTTGCGCGGGTCGACCGCCGCGCGGATCACCGGGCCCTCGTCGTCCTGCTCGATCCGCGCGTAGTGGCCGGTCGTCAGCCGGGCCGCGCCGAGGCGGTCGGCGAGCTCGACCATCGAGTCGAAGCGGACGAGCCCGTTGCAGCGCACGCACGGGTTCGGCGTCGCGCCGCCGGCGTAGCCGGCGAGGAAGTCGTCGACGACGTCGCCGCGGAAGCGGTCGCGCAGGTCGAGCGTGAAGTGCGGGATCCCCATCCGCTGCGCGAGGCCGCGCGCGCCGCGCACCGCCTGCGGCGAGCAGCAGCTCTGCTCGCCGTCGCCGGCGGGGTCCGACCACAGCTCGAGCGTCACGGCGACGACCTCGTCGCCGGCGTCGAGCGCCATCTGCGCGGCCGCGGCGCTGTCGACCCCACCGCTCATCGCGACCAGCGTGCGCGTCTTCGTCGCCGACGGCGCGATCTCGACGTCGCCGTCGCGCGCGGCCGAGCCGAGCGCGCGATGCAGCGCGTCGCAGGTCAGCTCGGCGGCGTGCATGTGGCTCGGCGCGAGACCGCCCAATTCCTTGGCCACGACCTCCGGCGACACGAGGGCCGCCGTGAGGACCGGCATCCCCTCGACCAGCTCGGCCGCGGCGCTGCCGGCGGCCCGTACGGCGGCGCATCCGGACGCCTCGAATCCCGTCCCGACGACGCGATCGCCCTCGACGCGAACGGAGATTCGAACGAGGTCGCCGCAGGCGGCGCCGCCAGCCGCGCCGGTGTGCGGAGCGTCGGCCAGCGCGCCGCGCCCGTAGGGCTGGCTCAGGTGCTGCTCGATCAGCTCCGCGCTACGCATCGAACTCACTCTACGAGATGCCGCAGCGGCCGGAGCAACGTTCCCGAGGGCGGTGGAGAGACTCAACCCCAGCTTGCCGCTGCCGGCGACCGGGTTGGGCCTGATTCTGGCACCGTGGGCGTCCTCCGGAACGTGACTTGCGGCAGAGCGCCTGTCACGCCCCGAGCCGGACACCCATCCCGTTGGTGTTGGCTCAACATGTGGGCCGGCTGGCGCACAAGCTAGGGCTAATTCCAACCTAGCACTCCGGCGACCAACCGTGTGGCAATTGGCCGAATGTCGTTAGTCGACGGCGATGCCCGGCTTCAGCTTTAGGCCCAACTCATCGAGCTGGCGTTGGTCAACTGGCGATGGTGCGCCCGTGAGCGGATCGGCGCCGCTGGCGGTCTTCGGGAAGGCGATGACGTCGCGGATCGAGTCGCGGTCGGCGAGCAGGGCGACGATGCGGTCGATGCCGAAGGCGATGCCGCCGTGTGGCGGCGCGCCGTAGGTGAGCGCGTCGAGCAGGAACCCGAAGCGCTCCTGCGCCTCCTCGGCGTCGAGGCCGAGCGCCTCGAACACGCGCGACTGGACGTCGGGCGTGTTGATACGGATCGACCCGCCGCCGATCTCGGTGCCGTTCCAGACGAGGTCGTAGGCCCGGCTGCGCCAGCTGCCCGGATCGCCGTCGAGGTCGCCACTTGGCGCGGTGAACGGATGGTGCAGCGCATCCCAGCGCTTCTCGTCCTCGTTCCAGCCGAACATCGGGAAGTCGACGACCCAGACGAGGTCGTGGCGATCCTCGGGCACGCCCACGGCGAGCCGCAGCTCGCCGAGCACGCGCGCCGCGACGGCGGGATCGTCGGCCACGGCAAGGATCGCGTCGCCCGGCTTGGCGCCAGTGG